>NZ_VWVR01000006.1:312142-624285 GCF_015712685.1 Exiguobacterium sp. SRB7LM
GTGGATATCGAGAAACGTGGTTTTGCTCGTGATGAAATTTGGTACAATCGAGAACGAGGCGAGCAGCTGTTCTGGCAAATGATGGACGAGGCTCACGAACGTGAAGACATCTCGTTTGATGGTCCACTATGGATTCAAGTACAAGCTTTTGAAAAAGGTCTAGAAGTGACTGTGACAATCGCGAAAAATGTAATGGACACGGAAGACGATTCTGAACTCGGTTCGCTTCTTCGATCAGCAATCGATGAGGCACGGGATCAACAATCGGTACTCGACCAATTGAGTGAGTTGGATGAACTTGAAGCCGAGGCAGATGCTTGGGCACCACTCGCGATGGAAACAAATGATTTCGAGGCAATCATTTCGCTGAGTAAACGTACAGGAGACATGTTCAGCGATCTTGATTTGAAACTATACCACTATCAAGACCGTTACTACTTGTGGATTGATTTCCCGGATGAAATGGAACCGGAAGACGAAGAGAATGCACTCAGTCTTTTAGCAGAGTATTTAACATTCAGTACACAGACGCAACCGATGCTAGAAGAGTATGGGAAACTCATTCTCGATGGCGACGTCTTTGCGAAAGTGCGTCACTATTTTTAATGGTACATCGCCTGTTCAGTTGGACAGGCGATTTTTTCAAATCGACGGTAAAGAGGTGTTGGTATGGTGAGACGAATTCGATTACTACTTGATGACAGTGCATGGTTTGTCCCATTTTTATACGGAATGGGTGGCATCGTATTAACGGCATTAACCCAAGTATTTGGGGATTTTTTTCGTGATTTATTACCAGACTTTATTTATTTAGATCTGGACTCAGCGGCATCCGTGTTGTCTTCGACATTTACGAGCCTGATGACGATGATGACGTTCAGTTTTTCCACGATTCTGGTCGTATTGACAACATATTCTTCTCAGTTCTCTCCCCGGACGATCAATAACTTTTTGACGAACACGTCGGCCAAGCATACGCTCGGTCTTTTCATCATGACGACGGTTTATGGGATTTCGAACTTATTCCTCGTCCGTACGGCAGATGAAGGCGTCGTGTTGTCGTCCGGGATCAGTGTGCTCTTAGTTATTGGTTCGATTTGGGCATTCGTCAAGTTCATCCAGACGATCAGTGTTTCGATTCAGGCGGAACGTCTATTGTCCGCGTTACATAAAGAAGCGCTCTCTGTCATCAGCGAGCAAAAAGATGCGATTGAGTCGGATGAGGTTCATCTCGTCCTGCCTCGATCCGTCCATTCATTCGATGGTCAAGCGGTACGAGCTCCGCGAACAGGGTACATCCGATTGTTTTTAAGAGAGAAGCAAGGAGATCAAGAAACGGACTTTGAGTCCGTCGTAGCCGTCGGGGATTTCGTTGCTAAAGGTGATTTACTCGGATTCTGGAAGGGTGAGGATGTGCCGGACATCGAGTTGTTTGAGATTGGCGAAGTTCGTTCTTCGATGCAAGACCCGTCATTTGCGGTTGAAAAATTGAGTGAGATTGCGCTAAGAGGAATCTCTCCAGGAATCAATGATCCGAACACGGCAATTCATGCGATTCATTACATCGGGGATATTTTAAGAGAACTTTGTGAATTACCAGATGGTGATTTTTTGTATTCGAACGGGAAGTCTGACTGGCATGTGAAACGAAAAACGCTTGAGACGATTATATTTGAATCGCTATCGCCGATGCAGACTTATGCGAGCCGAGATATCTTTGTGATGGGGTCCGTGTTCGAGGCGATTCGAATGGCGCGCCTCCAAGCACATGAAACACTCGATTCGACATTTGAGGACATGATTCAATATTTTGCGGATGTGATTGATTGGGATCGTCTTCATGCGAAAGAACAGAACTATTTGCGCAATAAGATGAATCGGGCTAAAAAGATGACGACATGAGTAGAGACCACCTGTTCTAAAGAAGAGGTGGTCTCTGTTCAAGACAATGTATATCCGCCATCGACTGTGATGGCTTGGCCGTTAATGTAAGTTGAAGCATCAGTCAATAAAAATTCTACGACCGGCGCCACTTCCTCAGGATGTGCGGCATGTCCCCGGAAATGGTGGGTCATCGCCTCTTTGAACTTTGCTTCACCCCCATATAGCTTGTGACTGAGCGGTGTGTCAATCGGTCCAAAACAAACGGCATTGAATCTTACTTTTCCTTTCATTCGGTGTGCGAACGTTTTAGTTAAGGCTATTACGGCCGCCTTTGAAGCGGCATAGTGCGCGAGCATCGGTGGAAACTTGACGTGCCCAACGATGGCGGCATTGTTGACGACACTCGCTCCTTGGTCAAATAGGGGAATGGCACGTTGTGTGACGGTGTTCAGCGCATACAAGTTGACATCGAATACCTCGTTATACGACTCATGTGTCAAACGTTCAGGTGTGCCCGGTCTACCAAAAGTAGCGGCGTTATTAAATAATCCGTTCAAGGTCACACCTTGCTCTTTCAACTGAGAGAAAAGATGGTCGATGTCCTCTGTCGAAGCAAGGTCACATCGAATGAATGTGGCTTGTCCATTTGAATCAGACTCGAGAGAGGCGCCTCTTGTTTCATCCCGACCGATCCCGATGACTCGGTGCCCCTTAGCAGTCAACTGTAAAGCGACGGCGCGACCAATCCCGCTTGTCGCACCTGTGATCAGAAAAGTCCCCATAATTCATTCGCTCCCCTCAAAAAGATGACGTTACGATGTATAATTAATGATAATACATGACAGAAACGAGGTCAGCTTATAATATGTTGCGACGCATACAAGTACTCTTTTCCCTCATTTTGCTCGCAGGACTCATTGCGATATTATCGTATTACTGGAGCTCACAAGTAATTGGATTGTTCTCGATTCTCGTCTTTTTGACAACGTTCAGTATATTACTCGTCATCTTACTTGAAAATCGAAATCCACAACGTACGCTCATTTGGGCAATCGTCATGATTGGTTTTCCAGTCATCGGATTATTTGCATACTTTGTATTCGGCCAGAACTATCGACGTAAACGTATGTTCAAAGAAAAAGCGATGCTTGATGAAGAGACATACTTGGCCTATCGTCAGAAAGCGATGACGTTGTCGCCGTCTCTTATGTTCGCCCACGACGATTATGAGAAGCTGATGCATCTTACTTCTTCGTTGAACCAATTACCTGTTTCATCGAATACGTATACCCAAATCTTGACGAACGGCCGTGAAAAATTCTCGAAGTTATTGCCGGCTCTGAAAGGAGCGTCCCGACACATCCATCTAGAGTATTATATTTTTCGGGAAGATCGTATTTCTCGGGAAATACAGCGAATCTTGATTGAAAAGGCGAAGGCGGGGGTCGAAGTCCGGTTTTTGTACGATGCGGTCGGGTCCATTCATACGAGTGGCACGTTCTTTGAAGAGATGAAGCAAGCCGGTGTCCAAGTCCAGGCATTCTTTCCAGTTGTATTGCCACTCGTTTCGAGTAAGACGAACTATCGAAACCATCGAAAAATCGTGGTCATCGATGGTACGGAGGCATTCACAGGGGGCTTGAATGTAGGGGATGAGTACTTGGGTGAGCACTCTAAGTTCGGATTTTGGCGCGACACTCATCTGTATGTAAGAGGAGAAGGGGTATCTGAACTGCAACTGATTTTCTTGCAAGATTGGTATTACATGACCGGGGAACGCCTATTCACACCGTTCTATCTTGAGCCGCTTGAGACGGTAAGAAGTGCGAGCGGAGGGGTTCAAATCGTTGCGAGTGGACCGGATGAACCTTATGAGACGATGAAATCTATTTACTTTTCACTCATCAATGCTGCGAAAAAATCTGTCTACATTTCGTCACCTTACTTGATTCCGGATGAAGACATTATGAGTGCCTTAAAGACGGCATCATTATCAGGAATTGATGTCCGCATCGTCTTACCGAGTTATCCCGACCATAAAATCGTGTTCTACGCGAGTCGGTCCTATTATGAAGAACTGTTACTCGCCGGGGTAAAGATCTATCTATATGAGAAGGGATTCATGCATTCAAAAGTCATCGTGGTGGATGATGGATTAGCCACGATTGGGACGGCGAACATGGATTTTCGGAGCTTTCATTTGAACTTCGAGGTCAATGCGCTCCTCTATAACACGAACTCAGTCCATCAACTGAAACAAGACTTATATGATGATTTCGAAGGGTCACACGAACTCGTATTAGAAGAGTTCGCGAAACGGTCATTCTTTATCAAACTCGTTGAATCATTAGCCAGAATGTTTTCACCACTGCTATGAGGAGGGAGCAAGATGCGGTTTGCAATCGATCGGGAAGGGGATATCGTTGATTCCTTTACATTAAATCGGATGCAAGCAGAGCAACTTGCTCCTTTTCGATGTCCGACTTGTCAGGAAGTATTGATTGTAAAGCAAGGTGTGAAGCGACGGCTGCATTTTGCGCATATCCACACCTGTGGGAGGGCTGAATCGGTCACGCACCATCAGGATAAATGGGCGGTGTGCCAGTGGCTTCAAGAGAAAGGCTATCCAGTCGAGCAAGAGGTGACGATTAAGAATCGTCGAGCTGACGTACTCACGAACATGGACGGGCAGCACACCGTGTTCGAAATTCAGGCATCTCCCTTGCGACCGGAAGAATACGCCGAGCGAACGATTGATTATCGACGAGCGGGGCTTGATGTGATTTGGATTGCGAGCGGTCTCGATTTGAGAAGCAATCAATCGTTTCAACCATGGATGCGTCTAGAACTTTTTCAGCGACATCGGTTGTTGACGGTGAAAAATGGGAGATTGTTACGCTTCAATGGATTTCCGATTTCGATCAAGTATGGAATCGGAAACTGGGAAATCTCATCTTCAGTGAACACGTCACCGTACGAAGCTTATTATCGGTTCGATGCTTTTGAATGGATAGAGATGATTCGTCGTAAACGCATGTCGCCGATTTATCCGTCTCCGCTAAATCGACGGCTCATATTGAATCGGCTCTATCCACTTGGTCTGTTACCCGGATTATTACCGACCGCCTGTTACCTTCCGCTTTCATCGCTTTGGGGAATCCGTGTACATCCGATTGATTTTCAGACCGTGCATTATTTGAATCGATACGAGGCACCGCGCGATTCCGTGGAATGGAGTATTCAAAAAACGTGTCGCCAATTTGGAGTGACACCGACAAGCGACTTTTTCCAGTCATTTCATGTACAATGGAAACAACTCTTGAATGCGAGTCGTCTATCCTGTGATGTCAGGTCATGGCCGCATCCAAAGCATTACCAGGAGGCCAGACATCACGATACACGTTTGTTTCAAGGACTTCAGCGATTGATCTTACAATCGACTTAATCATCGAAAAGGAAGTGGACGTATGTCAGAGGTATTGACTAGACAGCAAGTTCCAGTGGAAGAAACATGGAACTTAGAAACCATCTACAGCAATGACGAGGCTTGGGAATCGGATTTTCAAGCGTTAAAAGAGAAAGTGCCGGCATTGATTGGATTTAAAGGACGCCTTGGGGAGTCGGCGGAAACGTTGCACGAAGCGTTGCAACTTCGAGACGATCTCTCACGTCAGTTACATAAGCTATATACGTATGCTCATATGCGCTATGACGAAGACACGGCGAATAGCCATTATCAAGCATTGAATGATCGTGCCGGCTCACTTGCGTCTCAAGTTTCAGCACAACTCGCGTTTATGACACCTGAGTTGCTCTCGATTGATGAGAATCAGATTGAAGCCTTCATGGAGCAGAATGAGTCACTTCGCGTTTATCGTCATGCATTCGATGAGTTGGCACTAGAGCGTCCACACGTGTTGACGGAGGCGGAAGAATCGATTTTGGCACAAGCCGGAGATGTGCTCGGTCAATCGAGCTCGACGTTCGGTATGCTCAACAACGCAGATTTAAAATTCCCGAAAGTGAAAAATGAAAAAGGGGAAGAAGTTGAGTTGACGCACGGTCGATATATCACGTTCCTTGAATCGGCTGACCGAAGCGTTCGCGAAGGGGCATTTAAAGCGATGTACGGGACGTACGCGCAATATTTGAATACGTTCGCCTCAACATTATCTGGAAGTGTGAAGAAAGATAACTTCTATGCGACTGTCCGTAAGTTTGAAAGTGCAAGACAGTCCGCGCTCCATCATAATGCGATTCCGGAGTCTGTATACGACGGGCTTGTAGAAGCGGTAAACGAACGACTCGACTTGTTACATCGTTATGTCGCGTTGCGTAAGCGAGCGCTCGGCTTAGATGAGTTGCATATGTATGACCTCTACACACCACTCGTCAAAGATGTCGAAATGAAAGTATCATATGAAGAAGCGAAACAATGGATGGTAGATGGTTTGGCACCACTCGGAGAAGAGTACGTCCAAATCGTCAAAGACGGTCTCGATTCGCGTTGGGTCGACGTTCGAGAGACACGCGGTAAGCGTAGCGGTGCTTACTCCTCGGGAGCATACGATACGCAACCGTTCATCCTGATGAACTGGCAAGATAACGTCAACAACTTGTTCACGCTCGCACACGAGTTCGGACACTCGGTGCATAGTCATTACACGCGCGCATCGCAACCATATCCGTATGGCGATTACTCGATCTTCGTTGCAGAAGTGGCATCGACGACGAACGAAGCTTTGTTGAATGACCATTTGTTGAAAACGAGAACAGCGAAAGAAGAACGTCTCTACTTGTTGAACAATCAGCTTGAAACGTTCCGTGGAACATTGTTCCGTCAAACGATGTTCGCTGAATTCGAACACATGATTCATCAAGCTGCTCAAGAAGGCGTATCGCTCACTCCGGAGTACTTAAATGAAACATACATCGAGTTGAACAAACGTTACTTCGGAGACGAGATTGTCATCGATGAAGAGATTTCATATGAGTGGGCGCGCATCCCGCACTTCTATTACAACTACTACGTCTATCAATATGCGACAGGGATTTCGGCATCTGCTGCACTGTCACAACAGATCATGGAAGAAGGGGAGCCAGCCGTGCGTCGTTATATCGATAACTTCTTGAAGGCGGGTTCTAGTGACTATCCGATCGAGGTGTTGAAGGCGGCTGGCGTCGATATGACGACGAAGGAGCCGGTATTAAAAGCGCTCGATCAGTTCGAAGTGGTTCTTGATGAAATGGAATCATTATTGTTCTCGTGAACAATATGTGACAATATGCACAAAGAGGTTGTCAGATGATTCTGCACTAGGTATATTATAAGTGTGAAATCAATCACAAACCCCTTTATTGACCGTAAACTTTCTCCCATCTTGTAGGCCTTCCCCGGGCCTCAAGCTTCGATGTCTCTTGTCCCCGCTTGAGACGTCAAAAACCCCATGGCTCCCCGGCCATGGGGTTCTTTTTTATTTCGTTTGAGCCCACGCTTCACCGCTACATCCTGGCACAGGACGGCAACGCTGTTGTAGGGAGAGCTTCTTCAATTCGCGTTCAATCACTGTCTTCTCTAAGTCTAGAATGTACGATAGCTCTGTGATGGTCGAAGCATCATAGCGTGCCAACACTTTGGCTACATCCCAATCGGTCGTACGGCTCGGTGCATAACCTAACAATTCAGTCATGACCGATTGATAGACATCGTACGGATAAACCCCTTCAATCTTCAATGCTTCATCGCGCGTCACGAATGTGAGTGCGGGCAATGACTCAATCTCCCAATCTTTCAACACTTGATGGTCGACAGCTAATGCATTCAAGAGCTGGTTCGATTGAAGATCGGCTTCGAGTTCACTTAAATCAAGGCCATACTCTTCGAAAGAACGTGCGATTTCCCATAAATCGATTGAACCGAGTTGTTCACCAGAGAATAGATCATTCACATGCAAATGACGCAAGAAGCGCATCGCATGACGTTTCCCTTGTAATTCCAGCGCTTTGATCATGGTGAGAAGGCGAACTTCTTCCTGACATCCGCCAACACAGCTAGGAACGGTAGAGACCATTCGAAAACGAATCACGTGTCCGTATTCAATCTCTAACTTTTTGATCAGTGTCATCACATGAAAGTTCTCAGGACTTGAGATGTCCATGAAATAGAATAACTCCAATGGCTTATACGTTACTTGAATAGGAGTTTCTTCCAGTGAACAGGATGACCCATTACATTGTTCAAGTTCCATTTGTGTCGCCTCCTCTCGTCAAAAAACTCATTTAACTTTGTAAACTCATTGTAGCAACGAAAAAAAAAGGTTGGCAATGTATCTGCTCAACCTTCCAACCGACTTATTTTTAATTCCATGAATCGGACGATTTTATTTTTAGCGGGACGATAGGGGAGACCATGTTTTTCAAGAAGTCCTTCGAACGCACGTTTTCCCTCTTCTTCATTCGTCACTTCAAATTCTATTTCATAGTCGGTCGTCTCCAAATAATGGCTTTCGTCCAAAACGAGGAGACCGTCTTCTGTCTGGAGCTCTGCCCGGTTCGTCTCGAGTCGACCGAGATGCTCAAGCGGTTCATTTAGCTGAAACGGAGCCAATGCCTGCTTCATTTGCTCGTCATGAATGATTCCATACTTAAACAAATCCTCAGCCTCATCTTCTGTAATTGTGGCGTGTGTCTCAAGTAAGCCGACCTCGTTGGGTTGCTTTAACGTCAGCACTTGACCATGTTTCTTCTCGCGAATGCGAAGTGCTGCCCCGTTCGCTTTTAGCTGAAAGGAAGGGGTGTCGAAATAATCATTCGCCTGCCAACGAACTTGGTCATCAAGCTGATAGGCACGTAGGAGTGTCTCATACTCGTCTTTCGTCAACATTGATTTAAATTCAATTTCCACTTCTTGGGTCATGAATCATCGCTCCATTCTATGAACAATTGTTCGTTTATGATACCATACAAACGGATACATACGGAAAGGACGCGTTTTTTCCGGAAAAGAACGAAAGTGGTGACAGCGTATGCAATCAATGTACTGGGATCAGTTTTTAGTACCGTATCAAATCGCGGTAGACGAGTTGAAAGTCAAATTGAAAGCCGTTCGAAAGCAATTCAAGTCCCAAAATGACCATTCTCCGATTGAATTTGTCACAGGTCGAGTGAAGCCGGTCGGGAGCATTCTCGAGAAAGCGAAACGAAAAAATATCGCTGACCATGAATTGGCGACGGATATGCAGGATATAGCGGGATTACGAATCATGTGTCAATTTGTCGATGATATCGTTCACGTCTTGGATTTGCTACATCGTCGAACAGATTTTAAAATAGTGGAAGAACGCAATTACATTACCCATCAGAAAGACTCGGGCTATCGATCGTATCATGTCATCATCGAGTACCCGGTTCAGACGATTCAAGGTGAAATCCCTACGCTCGTTGAAGTGCAAATCCGCACGCTTGCGATGAATTTCTGGGCCACGATTGAGCACTCATTGAATTATAAATATGATGGTGACATGCCTCTTGAAGTTCAGGAACGATTGAGACGTGCAGCCGAGGCGGCCTTTTTACTCGATGCCGAGATGAGCCAACTCCGCGTTGAAATTCAGGACGCCCAGCAGGTGTTTCGGGATAAAGAGATGAACGTGAAAACGGACGAAGACTAGGGGGAAACCGATATGCAGTTTGCGATTGTATCGAGGGGAGATACGCGATCAGCGGAGATCGCCGAGGAACTGACTCAAAAACTTCAAGCCGCCGGGCATACATTATCTGAACAGCCCCGAATCGTAGTATCGGTCGGAGGGGACGGGACGATGTTACAGGCGTTTCATAAATACATCGACCGACTCGATGAAACGCTACTTGTCGGGATTCATACCGGGCATCTCGGCTTTTATGCCGATTGGCAACCGGATGAGTTGGATGAATTGACCGAGATGATCACGAGCGAATCGTTCGAGCCGGTCTCCTATCCGCTCGTTGAGGTGCTCATTGACTATGAGGACGGGGAGACTGATCGTCGACTGGCGATGAATGATTGCACGATTAAGAACTACAAGCGAACGCTCGTCTGTGATTTATCGATTCGAGACGACTACTTTGAAACGTTCCGTGGAGATGGATTATGTATTTCGACACCATCGGGTTCGACCGCCTACAATAAGGCACTCGGTGGAGCAATCGTTCACCCATCGATTGAAGCCATTCAAGTGACTGAGATGGCTTCAATCAACAACCTAGTGTATCGAACGATCGGTGCACCGCTTCTCTTACCAAAACACCATCAAGTGAAAATCAAACCGCACACGAAAACCGAATTTGAATTGGCGTTTGACCATCAAGAAGCGTTGTCCTGGTCGGATGTCGTCTCGATTCGATGTGCGGTCGCAAAAGAAAAAGTGACGTTCGCTCGCTTCCGGCCCTTCCCATTCTGGCGCCGAGTTCGCGAATCGTTCATCGAGGAAGGAAAGTAACGAATGCAAGGGTTTACGATTCGTCGCGTTGTGGAGAAAGCCGTCCCACTTCGCGACTTTTTAATGCAAGATATGGGGATTTCTCGAAAGATGCTCACACTCGTGAAGCATGAAGGGGATATTGAAGTGAATGGCATGCACCGCACCGTAAGACATGAACTCGAACCAGGGGATGAAGTGATGGTACGATTCCCGCTTGAAGCCCCTTCACTCGACATGGTCGCCTCAGATCGTCCTATTCGAATTCTGTATGAAGATGATACGCTGTTGGCGGTCGATAAACCGGCAGGGATTGCCACGATTCCATCACGACTACATCCGACCGATACACTTGCGAACGCTGTACTCGGCTATTATCAACGCATCGGTCTGTCATCTGCGATTCACGTGATCAATCGGCTCGATCGCGACACGAGCGGTGTCGTCTTGTTTGCAAAGTATGGATTTATTCATCATCGATTTAGTGAACTTCAGAAAGCGAATGGATTGGTACGTACGTATAAGGCATTGGTCGAAGAAGAAGTGACACCACAAACGATTGATGCACCGATTGGGCGTGCCGAGAACTCGATTATGGAGCGAGTCGTGACAACTGAGGGACAACGCGCCATCACGCATATCCTCGCGTGTCAGCCATTTGAGAGCGGCTCGTTATTGACGATTCGACTCGAGACGGGACGGACCCATCAAATTCGCGTGCATTTGCGCCATATTGGTCATCCGCTCATTGGGGACTCCATGTATGGGGGAACGACTCGTATGCCCCGTCACGCCCTTCACAGCGCGTCTGCGCGATTCATTCATCCGATGACAGGGGATGAGATTCAGATTGAGGCGCCAATTCCGGAAGATTTTCGAACTATATAAAGAAATCCCTCAAGGTAAAACCTTGAGGGATTTTGTCAATCATCATCAAACATATAGGTTTTTGATTTAGAGGCCACGTTCATGACGAGACCGATGGCAATCATGTTCATGATAATCCCTGTTCCCCCGTAACTGACGAACGGGAGGGTAAGTCCAGTGATCGGCAAGACACCGATTGTCATACCGATGTTTTGGAACACTTGGAACGTGAACATGGCGATGACACCGGTGACGATATAACTTCCGAACGCGCTACTAGACTCTAACGCAATGTGAATCATCCGATAGAGGAATAAGAAGAAGACGATGATCACGAGAGCTGCGCCAATGAACCCATAGTGTTCTGCGATAACAGCAAATATGAAGTCCGTTTGAGATTCCGGTAAATAGACGAGACCCTGGCCGTATCCTGCTCCGAACATCTGTCCAGAACCAATCGCCTGTAGCGATTTGATTAATTGGAATGCCAGATCATCTGAATATTCGTAAGGATAAATCCAGGCCTGAAAGCGGTTGAGGGCGTGTCCAGGTACGAATGCTTGTAAGACTTCGAAATGGGCAAAGAACAGATACATGAACGTGCCGATGGTCAAAGCCGCAGCGCTGAAGAGACCAAGAAGCCACTTCCAACCGATTCCCGAGACGATGATGATGGCGCCGAGCATCGTCATCAGAACGAGCCCAGTCCCTAAGTCCGGTTGTGTCACAATCAGCCCGAGCGGCGGGATGGCGACTAGTACCAGTTTCACGAGGAGCCATGTATCGAGTTGTGACGATCCGTAACGTTTATTGTGCTCATAGACGATGGTCGACATGGAAATCAATAAAAAGAGTTTCATGAATTCGGCCGGCTGGAAACTGAATCCAGGCACGTTATACCAACCATACGCTCCGTTAATGTTCGGTACGAGCGACGTGTCACGTAACGGAATCAGACCGACGAGCAGAAGTAGACCGAATGCGTATAAGTACCAATGGATTTTCCGGAGTTGCTCATATTCAATCGTCATGATCGCGAACATTGCAAAAAAGCCGATGACATAACGAATGCCTTGTTCAAGAGCGAAGTTGATATGTTGAAGTCGCGTTGGCAACATCGGTTGAGCGGTATAGATTGCACCGAGACTGATGATCATCAATAGGAAGACGATGGTCAACAGTGTCGTATCTAAACTTTTAAAATATGATTGTATACGGTTCATAATGGAGTCGAATCACCCTTTCTATACGTATTTTATCTTACCGCAACTTAAAAAAATCGCAATACGTAACGAGTCGGTTGACAAAACAGAAACCTTTCTGTAATCTGAGAACAGATATTATCACCAGGTACTAAAAAGGGGAGTTTATGATGTCAATTTATCCAACATTAACGAATAAAACGTACGTCGTCATGGGGATTGCCAACAAGCGCTCGATTGCATGGGCAATTGCCAAAACGCTTGATGAGGCAGGGGCGAAGCTCGTGTTAACGTATGCGGCAGAACGATTCAAATCGGGTCTCGAGTCACTCGCGAGTGAGTTGAAACAAGAAGCGATTCTACTTGAGTGTGATGTGACGAATGACGAAGCGATTGATTCAACATTCCGTTCGATTCACGAAAAAGCTGGCGAGATTCAAGGAATCGCGCATTCGATCGCATTTGCTGACAAAGAAGCATTGCGCGGTGAGTTCTCAGAAATGACACGTGGTCAGTTCGCGCAGGCACTAGACATTTCAGCATATAGTTTGACGGCAGTTGTGAAAGCGGCGAAGCCTTACTTCGCACAAGACGCCTCGGTGATCACACTCACTTACCTCGGCGGCGAGCGTGTCGTTCCGAACTATAACTTGATGGGTGTCGCCAAAGCGGCACTTGATTCGAGCGTCAAGTATTTGGCGAACGAATATGGTCCATATGGTGTGCGTGTCAATGCTATCTCGGCGGGGCCGATTCGTACATTGTCAGCCAAAGGGGTCGGTGATTTCAACAGTATCCTTTCTGAGCTTGAACAGAAGGCGCCATTGCGTCGAAACGTTTCGGCGGAAGAAGTGGCTTCGACAGGCCTCTTCCTCCTCTCGGGAATGGGAAGTGGCGTGACAGGCGAAGTCATTCACGTAGATAGCGGATACCATATTTTATAAGTTTGGGGAATGGCGCAGTGATGCGCCATTTTTGTATTACCTCGTGAATAAATCGGGTAAGGACCTATGAAGGAGGTCAGATCATGGGTCCCTATCAGATTGATTTTACTGTCGTACAATACGTCAACCGACAAGTCCAGCCATCAGGTCGAGCAAGCATCGAACCGGTGACACGAATCAAACGTGTCCAACGAATCCGACCTCGACGTGAAGAATGGCTTGAAGAAGAGCAAGAAAAAAACCCCGGTCGCTATGTCGACCGGAGCATATAAGGTTAGCCTCGGAAACGGAACGTCTCATAGACGTTCCATGTTTCGTTTTCGAGTTCATACATGACGGCCATACGAGTGATCGTCTCTTCGAAATGAACTTGCTCCATACGCATACGTTCGAGGACGTCGAACAGCTCGGCATCGGTCAAATCTTGACCAATCGTGATGTGCGGCAAGAATTCATATTTCGGTGTTTGGTTGAGCACACCTTCATGCAGTCGTTGCTGAAGAGTCGACAAATCACGTGTCGGTAACACTTTTAAATACAGGACATTGTTCGTCGGTGCGAAAGACCGGACGCCATCGACTTTTAACTGAATCGGTTTAGTCGAATCCGCAATTTGTTGCAAGTACTCGAGTACTTTCGGCAAGTCTTCTTCTGACACCTCTGTCCGCTCTTTAATGGTCACGTGAGGTGAAATCAACGCATATTTTGTGTCATAGCGTTTTCGATAAGAGTTCGCAAAATCTTGCACTTGTTTAGACGGAAATAAGACTACCCCAATCTTCATTCCTCTTCCCCCTTTAATCGTTTAACCTACATGTTAATGATGACCGATTTAATGTGGGAAGTCAAAGCAGGGTTCGTCTTTTTTCAATTTTTCAGTATAATGGTTATATCATATAGAGAGACGATGACTCTCTGAACGAAGGGATGTGAAGCGGGATTTCGATCCTGCGCCTATTATGAAACACGTACCACACTCACGTGACGTCCGAGAAGCGGCTCGTGCTCGTTTGCTCGAACGCGGGGTCACGATTGAATCGATTGCTGAAATCGTATACCAGATGCAGGCACCTTATTCGCCACATCTTTCTCTAAAAGATTGTATGGATTCTGTCGAGGCGGTTCTAGATAAACGTGAACTACAACATGCGATTCTCGTGGGATCAGAGCTCGATATGCTGGCTGAAAAAGGGCAATTATCTGAACCGCTTCTGTCGATTATCGCCTCAGACGAAGGTTTATTTGGAGTGGACGAGACGATTGCGATCGGTGCCGTCAACACATATGGTTCGATTGCCGTTACGACTTTCGGATACTTAGACAAGGCAAAAATCGGTATCATCAAACAACTCGACACGAAGATGGATGATGGGCAAGTGCATACGTTCATGGACGATCTCGTCGGTGCCATCGCTGCCAACGCTTCAGGACGATTGGCGCACCGGTTACGAGATATGGTCGATTTCGGAGAAGAAGAGATGCGTGAAAGAAAAGGGTTGTATTGATGAAGTGGACACCGCAGATGGTGGTCATCACCGGGACGGTCGCATATGTGATCGTGTCGGTGTTTGTCGTTTTAGGGGCGGTCGATCCGATGAACACATTCGTATATGAATGGTTACAGCCGCTACCGGATCGAGTGTTTGCCTACGTGACAGAGCTCGGGAGTGCACAAGTCATTGTGGGTCTCTCCATATTAGGATTGTTGTTCTGGTATTGGCGTGGGGACCCTATCGAAGCATGGCGCCTAGCGCTCGTCGGAATCGGGACACTTCTGTTTACTCAAGTGCTGAAGCTCGTCTACGGAATCGACCGACCGCTCATTGATGCATCCCTCGATGCAACGACATACAGTTTTCCGAGCGGACATGCCTCAGGATCGCTTGCACTATATGGATTGACAGCTTATGTACTGTATCGAAAGAAACAGTCGAGAGTCGTCATCTTCATTCTCTTGTGCCTCGTCCTTGCGGTCTCGCTCAGCCGAGTCATCTTAAACGTTCATTACTTTAGTGATGTGCTTGGCGGTTGGCTCGTTGCGTTGACGATGATTGCATTGTCTGAATGGATCATAAGGAGGAGAACGGTTTGATCGTTGTGGTAGATGTAGCAAAATGGTTATTCGTTCGAAAGAAAGAAGCTGATGATGCATCAGTTCCCACGATATTAGTGGAAAAAGATAGAGAAGGGGCGACATGGTTCACCTCGATGAAAATTTTGTTCCAGTTAAAGAAATGGACGGGTCGACGTCGTTTTGTTCCCCTTTTACTGTGTGATGAGCACACCTATCGTTCATATGAAGTTTTTCATGTCGATGCTGTGCCGTCGTTGGCTCTACTCGACGGGGGGCGGACGTTACTAGTGGACAATAAACGAGATGAGTCATTTGATGTTGTGATACGGGAAAGCGGATTGGAAACAGAAAAATCGATTTTATTGTTCGCGCTTCAGTATATTGAACAGATGACGAATGAATCAGTCGTTTTTGCCGGAGATGAGTCGATTGAGGCGACGCGGATCATCCCGACAGCATTGTTGGATAAGGCGGACCGCTTAGAATCAGGACGTCGTCTATTTGAATGGATGCATGATGAAGACTTACGTAAGGAGAATCAACATGACTGATTGGGAAATGACATTTCAACAATTATTGGACGAACAAGTGGATGAAGTGAACGTGCCACGCGAAGATTTTTTATCCGTTCGAACCATTTTGATTGAGAAAGGCTGGCTCTTTCAAGTAGTAGGAGAGGCCAAGCATGGTGGAGTGACGATTTATCGCAGAAACCCGGTCACTGCGAATTCATAATGGCAAGAGACGAATGAATATAAAGATTCACTCGTCTCTTTTTTTATGCATTCATGAAGAGACAGAAGTTTGTGGGCGAAGTTCCCAAAAGTCAGTCGTAACCGCTTACATTTTGTGATTGATTTCGTTTTATACTACAGGTGTAGGAGGCCTCTACTATGCAACTGAATGAAAAAAGCAAACGAATCTTGAATGTCATCTTGCATGAAAAGCAAATGACACTAGACACCTTGACGATGATGCTTCCATATTCTCGACGGACAGTCGAATATGAATTGGAACGTATACAAGAATGGCTCGTCGGAAACGGACTATCGAATTTGAAGATGGACGGAACAAAAATAGAATTGACCGTGACAGAGGCGCTAATCGAGCAAGTCGAGCGCGCCGAATTAGTCTGGTCAGAAGAAGAACGAGAGCTTGTCATCACGCTATTCGCGATGACCCAAGTCGAATTTCTATCCAGTTTTCATTTTCAGCACCTATTAGATGTTTCCAAGTATACGGTCCAAGAAAGTTTGAACACCGTTAAAAAGCAGGCGGCCCAATTCGGGATTGATTTTTCTTATACGAGGAAAGAAGGATATCGGTTCAACGGTCATCTCCAAACGGTCGCATTATACGTGTACCGAACAATTGAACAATTGCTTGAGAAGTCAACGTTCGCTCAATTACTCGATTTATGTTTCGATTCTTGGCAAGTTGAGTTTATGGAACGGATCGGACAGATTGAACATTTTGAAAACTTGAATCAGTTTCAGTTTGTCGAAAGCCATCGTGAAAAATTAGCATATTTTCTGATGATTGGGTCTAGGTTATCACCTGACGCATATGTTCAAGATGACGATTCCTGGTTGACAGAAAAAGTCGATGCATCAATCCGAGACAATTTTGAAGATGTTCCACAGCTGTGGGAGACATTGATGATGTTAATTCAAGGTGGTTCAAAAGTGTCGGAAGAAATGGATGAGCTGGTACAGCAAAATCTTGCGTCTATCATGATTGAGGTGATTGAGCGCTTTGAAGGTTTGAGTTGTACACGTGTAATCGAACGCGAAGCGTTATGTGAAAAACTAGTCCTCCATGCGAAAGCGACGCTCAATCGTGTCCATACCGAAATTATGCCGTCAGATGAATTGGAACGATATGTGATGAAGGAGCACCGTGTACTAAATGTAATTGTCGACCGCTCTCTCGACCCGATTCGAGACCAAATTCAGACGAAAATTCCAAGTTCAGAAGTCATGTATTTCACTCTTCATTTTGCGGCCCATCTTCATCAACAGGGGCAACATCTAGATGAAAAAATGAAAGCGATTGTCGTATGTCCAAGCGGGATAAGCGTTTCGCATATGCTCGATCACATTTTGAAAAATCAATTTCCTGACTTTGTATTTCTGCCACCAATTTCGCAACGGGATGTCTTGGAGTTTGCACCGCTTGTCGATTTGATTTTTACGACGGTGCCATTGCCGCTAGCGGTTCAACAACAAGCACACGTGACGCTTGTTCCGACACTACCGACAAGGCTAGAACAGCTTGCCTTAAAGCGCCAAATCCAACAGCGCTTCATCGCAAATGGGGGCGTCGCCCGAATGGAAGTCGCAGATATTCTCGAAGTGGTGAAGAAATATGCAACAATCCATCAAGAAGCGCAACTAAGAAAAGAATTGAAACATCTGCTACAAGATGAACCGATGAAAGATGAATGGAAAGGGGGACAACCCGTGCTAAATCAACTCGTAACAAAAAAAGAAATCCAACTTGACGATCAAGTATCGGATTGGCAGGAGTCCATTCGTCTCGCGGCCAAACCACTTGTTGATAATGGAACAATCGAATCTCGTTATGTTGAGACGATGATTGAGAACGTCATAGAACATGGTCCGTATATCGTGCTCATGCCACAAATTGCAATCCCTCATGCGAGGCCGGAAGATGGTGTAAATCACCTTGGGATGAGTGTGCTGAAGTTAACAAAACCTGTATTCTTTCCTGGAGAGAAACCGGTTCGTGCTTTCTTTGTCCTAGCGGCAATCGATCAAACGACTCATTTAAAAGCCCTTGCACAGTTGACCGAGCTATTAGGAAATGAACAGGACGTGTCACTTCTTTTAGAAGCAGACACAGTAGACGATATTGTTGAGGTACTCAATCGCTATTCAGAGGAGGAAGAATAATGAAAAAGATTTTAGTGGTATGCGGTAATGGATTAGGCTCGAGCTTTATCATGGAATTGAACGTAAAAAAAGCACTCGAACAAATGGGGAAAGAGGCGGATGTCTCTCATACAGACCTGGCGACGGCACGAACTGAACCAGCAGATATTTATCTCGGAGCTCAGGATATCATCGGAACGTTAGATGATGGTTCAAAAGAAATCGTCGCACTCGAGAACGTGATGAATATTGAAGAAATTAAATCAAAACTAGATGGAAAAGTTTAAGATATATGAAATTTTATTAGGGGGGAACGCTCATGCTTGATTTGATTATGCGAGATATATTGGGGACACCTGCCATATTGGTTGGACTGTTCGCTTTGATTGGGCTCGTTCTACAGAAGAAAGATATTGCTTCAATCGTCTCTGGTACATTGAAGACAATCATGGGGTTTGTGATTATCGGGGCGGGTGCCGGCGTCATTATTGCGGCACTCGACATATTCGGACAGATGTTCGACGAAGCGTTCAGTATCCGAGGGGTCATTCCGAACAACGAAGCGATCGTTGCGGTTGCGCAAGATGCGTTTGGTGTCGAAACAGCAATGATCATGGTGTTCGGTATGGTTATGAATATCGTGCTCGCACGTATCACGCCATTTAAATACATCTTCTTGACAGGTCACCATACGTTATTTATGGCAAGCTTACTAGCAGCAATTTTATCCGTATCAGGACTCGATGGTACGTTATTGATCATCGTCGGATCGGTATTGCTAGGACTCTGTATGGTCTTATTCCCGGCACTCCTTCAACCTTTTGTACGTCAAATTACTGGCTCTGACGATTTTGCAGTTGGACATTTCGGGTCACTCGGATACTTTGTTTCAGGGACAATCGGAAAATATGCGGGAAACAAAGAGCATTCAACCGAGCAGATTCAAGTACCGAAACAACTTGGTTTTTTACGTGATACGTCGGTAGCAGTTTCGTTGACGATGACCTTACTCTTCGTGGTCGTCGCAATCTTTGCCGGTCCTGCGTTCATTGAGACAGAATTATCAGATGGGTCGAACTATATCGTCTTCTCTATCATCCAAGCCATTACTTTTGCAGCGGGCGTGTATATCGTACTTGCGGGGGTTCGCATGTTGATTGCCGAAATCGTACCTGCCTTTAAAGGGATTGCTGATAAGATGGTTCCGAACGCAAAACCTGCGCTCGATTGTCCGACAGTTTTCCCGTTTGCACCAAACGCTGTCATTATTGGATTTCTTGCAAGTTTTGCCGCTGGATTATTTTCGATGTTTCTATTACCGTTGTTTGGTTTGGCGGTCATCGTCCCGGGTCTCGTACCTCACTTCTTTACAGGAGCGACAGCGGGAGTATTCGGGAACGCTACGGGTGGACGTCGAGGAGCGATTCTTGGATCGATTGCTAACGGAATTCTGATTAGTTTCTTACCGGCTTTGTTACTTCCGCTATTAGGGAACTTAGGTTTTGAAAGTACGACGTTTGGAGACTCTGACTTTGCTATTGTGGGCATTCTAGTCAGTTGGCTCGTTTCATTGTTCTCATAATGTGAAAAATGAGGTCTTTCTCCCATATGGAGACAAGACCTCATTTTTTTACGCGTTCGAAGCGAGTTTTATTTTTTGTCGTTTCATCTTGTGTAGTAACCAAGCATAGAGGACTTCACAAGAATTGTGAGGAAGGATCAGCTCCACCAAAGGGTGAGCGTGACCAAATATAGTGAAGCGCGAATGGTCTTCGTCGAGCAGAGAGACTTGAATATCCGTCGCATCCTGTAGTGAAATGCGCTGTTCTCCTGCGTGAGCATCTTTAAGTTTCAGCATTTTTCCATTCGTCGCAAACTTGGTGAACGATGAGACTCCTTGTACTTTCAGTTGTTCCATTTCGTGTATCTATCCATCGCGTGATGAATAGATTTTCACCTCGCTTTCTCTATATTGCCTTCCATTCCTCCAGAAGGTTATTCCTAGTATAACGCCTCGTTCGAAAAAGAAAAGTGTTAATTTAACAAAAAATTAAGACAATTTGTTATCAATTTTTAAGAATAGCGTTCAACCCTGTCTAGCATAGGAATACGGTTGAAACAATCGGTCTGAAAATAACAAAAAAGAACCCCGTTTTCAGAGGTTCGCATCTATTGGTTACATGTATGACCTTATAATCGCTCAATCTGCCATGTACGACGGCGATACAACAACTGTCCTTTTAAGGCGATGGATTCTTTCTTCGCATCGAAGTCCTCTTCAAGAACGGACATGTCTTCATAGCGACCCGCTACATAGAATGAGATGACGATTTGGCGATTGAACAAACTGCGTTTCGTATGATCGAAATCGATGATCAGACCTTGAGGTGCCAACTCGAGTAATTCATCAATGACAGGAAGTGGAATCGGAACAAAACTGATGTTACGAATATCACGATCAAGTTTACTTTGCAACATGTTTTGAACGAAACGATTGATTGTCGACCAATCGCGAATATAAAGACTGCTATGTCGATCGTTTGCTTCATTGAAGAACACAATCTCATTATCGAGCGAATCCAAGAACGGCTTCTTGATTCCGCGTTCCATATGACTTAAAAACAAGATTTCTGCAATTTCATGATCGGACAGAGTTTCGAGCGTGTTGTAGTCCGGAAAATCGATCGCTGTGAATGTTGTTTGGTTATTCAAATACTTAGACGAGAACGAAGATAGTTCATGCGCTTCAATATAACGAAAACGCGACCTCGAGGATTGTCTCATCCCTTTGATATCCGTTCGACAAATAATCATCGGTCTCGTCACGGAAAGCGCTTCTGTTACATCCGCCAACGTCACACCATGGAGTGTGAAGCGTTGGACGTCCCGGTCTTGCTTCAAATAAAAGAGTTGTTTTGACATATGGTATCCCCTCAGTTTGACATACTACGATTATAGTAGCAAAAACACATGCTTTCCGCCATCTTGAGACGGTACAAGAGGGTTGAGTTCGATACATTTGGGAAAATAGAAGTATAATTGAGGAAACGAATAGGAAAGGCGGGTTCCACATGTGGGGATTAAAACGGAGTTTTCCTGAGCTCGCTACGCCCCGGTTTATCCTGCGAGAGCTAGAACCGCGTGATGCTAGAGCACTATATACCATTCTATCCACTGAGGAAGTGATGCGATATTATGGGTCGGACCCGTTGCTTGCCGTCTATGAGGCGAAGAACGTGATCGCTTACTTTAAAGATCAATTTCAGCAAGGGAAGGCCATTCGCTGGGCGATATGCGATCGGATGACGAATGAATTGGTTGGAACGATTGGATTCCATAATTGGACGCCCCAATATTATCGCGCCGAAATCGGGTTTGAGGTTTCCCCTCACTATTGGAGACAAGGGGTGGCTTTCGAAGCCGCTTCAGCTGTCATTCAATACGGTTTTGAAGAATTCAAGTTTCATCGAATCTCTGCGTTGGTCGCACCAGAGAATGAAGGGTCGAATCGACTCGTTCAAAAATTGGGATTTATTGAAGAGGGACTTCTACAAGATTATGCATATAGCCATGGTCGATTCATGGATTTGACTATGTATCGGCTACTCAAAACAGAATGGGAAGAAAAGGAGCACTCGATGATATGAAAGCACTCGTATTGTTACATGGGTTGTGCGGTTCTCCAAAGTACTTTGAACAATTGGAACCGTTATTGAATGCCGAAGTCCACACGCTCACATTACCCGGTCATGCTGGGACGGACGTGGGGCCGGAAACGATGGATCATTTTGCGGACTGGGTCATCGAAGAAATTCGTCTTCGAGGCCTTGAGCGTCCCCTTGTATGTGGGCATTCTTTCGGAGGCTACGTGACGACTAACCTCGTGCGTCGCTATGGAACAGAAATATCAGGATTTGTATTGATTCACTCGACGGCTGCCGCGGATACAGAAGCGGCGCGGGAGAAGCGAAACGGTGCCATTCATCAAGTCATCGAAGAAGGGGTCGAGCCGTTTATTGACGGAATGATTCCAAATGTCTTCTCAAGTGATTCCGACCCGGCGCTCGTTCAACAAGCGATTGCAATCGGATATGAGATGACGGTCGAGGGAATCGTGAAGGCGCAACAGGCGATCCGGGATCGTGAAGACGAAGTGGACACCGTCGAAACGACTGACCTCCCCGGCCTATTCATTTACGGCTCAAAAGACCCGAATATGAATGAGGAGCGGGCGTTTTTAGGTGCGTCACGTCATACTAAAGCAATCGTTCCGTTCAGTCATATGGGGATGATGGAATCCCCTGAAGAAGAAGCAAAAATCATGAACGAATGGATGCAGGAGGTGGATCATGGAAAAGTATAAGTTAATCGCTATGTCAGGAAGTCTTCGAAAGAAATCTTTTAATACCGCTCTTTTGCATTCGATCATTGAACTGGCTCAAGATGATTTCGACATTGAAGTCGTCTCCATCGAACTTCCACTGTTCAATGATGATTTGATTGATCCAGATGAACCAGAGGTTGTGGCTACTTTGAAGCAAGTCGTTCGGGAAGCTGATGGATTATTGATTGTCACCCCCGAATATAACCATAGCATCCCGGGCGTCCTAAAGAATGCGATCGACTGGATTTCGCTCGAGCCAGGGACGCCACTTCGGGATAAACCGGTCATGATCGCCGGGGCCTCGCCTGGCATACTTGGAACCGCCAGATGCCAAATCCATCTCCGACAAGTATTTGCCACAAATCGTGCAAATGTTTTACCGGGAAATGAAATTTTCATCACGCATTGTAAAGAAAAGATTGGTGATAGTGGGTTGCACGATGAGAAGTCGATTAATCAAATTAACAAAACATTATCGGAATATCGTAAATGGATAGAATTTTGGAAGCGTAACACAAAAAATTAACTTGAAGTCGCTCATGTTGTTTGATAGAAAGGAATTGTGAAAACAAACACAAGAGGAGCGACACCAAAATGGAAACTTACATCGAACTGTACAATGGCGGCGAATTAGGTGATCGGGCGGTAATGAACGATGGGATGACATTTGGACGAATGACGATTGTTGAATTGTTCTATCAATCCAATCATATTTTTGGTTACGTGAAAGAAGATGGTGAAAAACGTTTCTTCCTTGAACCGATTTCAGAGGACGACACATTTACTGTGGATGGGACGACGTATTCACTCCAACAGTTTATCGCGTTGTTTTAAGTAAAATAGAGGATTGATCGAACGCAAGCGACTCGCTTGCGTTTTTTTGTCATTTTCGTCACGATGAAAAGTGAGGTGATGAGGATGAAACTAGTAGCAATCGAACCGACACCAAGTCCGAATAACTTGAAAATCATTGTGGACCCTCCGTTCGAAGGGAGAGGCATAACGTACAATAAAGCGAGTACGGATGCCCCAGCCATCATTCAAGAAATCATTGGGCTTCGAGGCGTCAAATCCGTTTACGCCGTGTCTGATTTTCTCGCTGTCGAGCGACATCCGAAACATGATTGGCATGACGTCATGAATGAAATCCGACGGGCGTTCGGGGAACAAGTTGAGGAAGTCGAATCCACAAAGATGGATACGGACTATGAACCAGTCCATGTATCCGTCCAGTTCGTGCTCGATGTACCGATGCAATTAAAACTCGTCAAAGGGGACGAAGAAAAACGAATCGGGCTGTCGAAACGATTTGTCGATGCAGCGATGGAAGTTCAAGCACAAGTGAAGAATGTCATTCAAGACCGTCGTTGGGTAGAGCAAGCCCCACGCTATGGTGAATTGGATGAAGTCAGTGTCATCGCGCAAGAAGAATTGGAAGCGGCGTATCCTGAAGAGCGCATCGAACGGATCGTGGCCCGTGCGTTTGGTCGTGAAGCAGATTTTGAGGCAAACGCGAACCATTTGCAGTCGGAAAATTGGAAAGATCGGATGGCATTCCTGGATGAACTCGAAATCCATCATGAGAATATGCCCTATTTCCGTCGTGCCTTGGAAGATTCCGTGATGGCAATTCGTCGACAAGCGGTCGTCATGATCGGGATGTTTGAAGAACGACGTGAGGAATATGTCACATATATTGAACAAGCTTTAGTGGACGCTTCTCCTATTGTACGACGAACAGCTGGGGATACGGTCTCCGATTGGGCATTACCTCAGTCACAACCTTCAATGATTGAGGCGCTGAAAGATAAAAACAAACTCGTACGTTGGCGAGCGGCTCGTTTCTTATTCGATTGTGGAGATGAACGGGCTGTACCTGCCTTGTCAATCGCGGAGGAAGATCGCGAGTTCGAGGTCTCTTTACAAGCGCGACTTGCGAAAGAGCGGATCACGAGCGGCGAGACAGCACTCGGGACGGTATGGCAACAAATTTCGAACCGCTCGAAATGAGGTTTCGTTCGACATGTGTCGAATCATTTTGATTTACAATTTAAGGTAAAGAGGAGCATCTGCATTGCGGATTGCTCCTTTTTTTCACAAAAACACATGCACATTTCCCCAATTGACTAACAATTGATGTAAACGTTTCGACAATAGGTAAAATGTCATTGTTGTGCTGTCGAACGATAGGACATATATCTTGGTTTCAGATTGGTACACTAGATTTATCACAGATGAACAAAGGAGCCATACTTATGATATTGTTTGCAGAAACGCCTGAACTTGTAGCTTATAAGGAAGTAGTAGGAGAAACGATGGTCGTCACGTTTGAATCGATGCACAGTGAGACGTTCTCTGTCACGGCTCAAGTCCGGTCTGATCTCGATATCGCAGATTCATTGTTCATGACCGGTTGGCAACAATACATGGAACAAACTAAAGTTTCGTAAAAAAGGTAAATAATATAAGGGAAATCATTACAAACGTCTGCACATTGTATACACTAGTGCTATAGACGTTTTTTATTTTGTTGAGGAGAGTGGGATCCATGAAGAAAACTTGGTTGCTCGCCGTAGTGACGGCAATCTTATTAGTCGTAGCGGGATGTGGGAAAGAAGAGGCGAAACCGAGTCAAGTAAACAGTGATTCGTCTGAACCACCGGCTCCATTGACGCTCGACACGGAAATGGCATACGATTCAGTAGCCCAAGCATTATCAGCAACAATCAAAATGACGAACCCAAATGAGGAAGCCGTGGATGTGACATTCAATACGTCACAGCGCTATCAGTTGATTATCAAACAAGGTGACAAAATCGTGTTTGATTATGGTAGCGAATTTATGTTCACGGAATCGATTATCGAAGAAAAGTGGGCAGCGGATGAACAAAAGATCTTCGATGAGGTCTTCCTGTTAGATGAATTAGAGGCTGGCGAATATTCGGTCGAAGTGATTGGGCTCGGTCAAGTTGATGGGGCACCTGAAATTGCTGTGACAGATGAGACGACGTTCACGGTTGAATCTGCTGCAACAGAAACTCCGGATGAAGGTACATCAGAAACACCGGAAGAAACACCAGCAACAGAGCCGCAATCGGACGGTGCGTTCAGTGATGTACAAATTGATTTGAATGACACGATGATTCAAGTGAGCGGGTATACGGATGAAGTCGAGTTCGAGTGGTCTGTGTCAGACGGACATAATATTTACGCTCAAGGCGCAGCCGAAGTGACCGGCGGTGGCTTCACGTTTGGGGTATTGCTCGATGAAGCGCCGGCGAAAGATCAACCGTTGTTCTTAGAAATGACACCAATCGGTGGAGAGGTCACATCATTTAAAGTTCAATAAAGCCATGGCGGAAACTGTTGTTTCCGTCTTTCTTTTTGAGACGCTAGTTGACGGGGTATAAGGATTATCAGACAATAAAGCAAAATGAGAGCATAGTGGGAGGGCAATCCATGCAACAACATATCATTGAATCAACACATGTCAAACCGACCATCAACCCGAAAGAAGAAATTCGTCAACGCATCGACTTTTTGAAAGCATATGTGAAACGAGCCGGTGCGAAAGGACTCGTCCTAGGTATCTCAGGTGGGCAAGACTCAAGCCTTGCCGGAAAGCTATGTCAACTCGCCATGGAAGAGCTTCGTGAAGAAACGGGTGGCGAGTATACATTTTATGCGATCAGATTGCCATATGGTGAGCAACACGATGAGCATGACGCGCAACTTGCGCTTGAGTTCATTCGTCCGGACAAATCGTTCACTGTCAACATTAAGCCTGCTGTTGACGCATCCGTTGAAGCGTTTAACCGTGCAACGGGTCTCGAATTGAGTGACTTCCATAAAGGGAACACGAAGGCACGTGAGCGGATGAAGGCACAATACGATATCGCGGCAACATTCGGTGCCCTTGTGGTCGGAACGGATCATGCTGCGGAATATGTGACAGGATTTTATACAAAACACGGTGACGGAGCTTGTGATCTCACACCGTTGACCGGTTTGAACAAACGTCAAGGGAAAGCACTTCTCCATGAACTTGAAGCGCATGAGCGTGTGATTTATAAGGTGCCAACGGCTGACCTTGAAGATGGTCGCCCTGGACTTCCTGACGAAGTCGCACTCGGTATGACGTATGATCAGCTGGACGACTATTTGGAAGGGAAGACAATCGACCCAACAATCGCCGAGCGAATCGAGACAATTTTCAAACGTTCACGCCACAAGCATCACATGCCTGCCTCGTTGTACGACGAATGGTGGCAATGAAAAAAGGAGGAGCTGTCTCGAGACAGCTTCTCCTTTGTTGTCTCACGCTTTCTTAAGCGGGACGAACTGAACGATCAGGATGCAGGTAAAGGCGATAAAACTGAGGAGTGGGATGGTGACGAATCCAAAATAGTTTACCCAACGAATCAGGCAGTCGTTCGTACAGAAGGCTTCACCGTTCGGGATACGTTCTAAAATAACGTGATACAGACTGATACACCATCCGGCACCGGCCATAATCCCTACGAACAAGCGGTTGACGTCTCGTGCAGTCAACATGATAGTCAAGTAGTAGATGGCTAGTGGATACATAAAGATGCGTTGGAACCAACACAACTTACAAGGTAAAAAGAGCATGATCTCTGAAAAATAAAGGCTGCCGAGCGTCGCGACGGTCGCAACGATAAAGGCGAAATGATGACGTTGCATCAGATTTCCTCCTAACAATCAAATTGATGATTAAACATGATATGATACATTGAAACAAATACTTATTCAGTATACAATCTTTCAAACGATAGAGAAACAGGTGACGTGATGCAAGTTTCGGAAGTAGAAGTGTTAATTATTCTTGCGGAAGAATTGAATATGCGGAAAGCAGCCGAGCGGTTGTTTGTCTCACAACCAGCGCTCAGTCAACGGCTCGTGACCATCGAACATCAGTGGGGAAAGAAGATTTTCGTTCGCTCCACAAGAGGGCTCGCATTGACGCCAGATGGGGAGAAAATCATCGAGTTCGCCAAAAAGATGTACAGCGAAGAACAAGAACTGAGGGGTGAACTGACTGCCAACCAAGGGGAAGTGTACGGGACGTTGAAAATTGCCGTCGCCTCCATCATGGGACAATATTGGTTACCCAAGGTATTGAAGACGTTCGTCGAACGCTATCCGTCTGTCCGTGTCAAATTGGTCACCGGATGGTCGAGCGAAATGATGCGTTATATGCTCGAAGAGAATTTTCATATCGGAATCATTCGAGGGAATCCGGATTGGCGAGGAGAACGGATGAAGTTGTTCTCCGATTCCTTGCATTTGGTCGATCTAAAAATGACCGACCTCTCCCAACTAAAAAACAATGAGCGCTCGTTTATTCAATTCAAGAGTGACTCGACTTATTACCAGGAAATATTAGAGTGGTGGCAGGAACGGTTTTCGAGTCCACCTCTGACGACGCTGGTCGTCGATCAAATCGAGACATGCAAACAGATGGCGTTACACGGAATCGGGTTCGCGATTCTCCCTGAATCGACCATCAAAGATGTGAATGAGATGAATAAGATTCCATTGACGTCGTCGGGTGGTGTGCCACTCGTACGGGACACATGGATGCTTTCGACAGAATCGATGTTGGAGTTGGCGCAAGTTCAAGCGTTTTGGAAGATCGTTGAAGAAATTACGAAGGAGACTGAATGATGAATTGGGCAATTGAAGCGAGAAGACAGCTGCATTTAATTCCGGAAGCCGGATATGAAGAGTTCAAAACACAAGCGACACTTGAGCAATTGATTCGATCGCTCGATTCACCACGTGTTCACATCACACACTGGCGAACAGGTCTTTTCGTCCGGGTAGATGGTCTCGTCGGTGAGAAGACGATTGGATATCGAGCCGATATGGATGGACTGCCCATCACGGAAGAGACGGGGCTAGAATTCGCATCGATTCACGAAGGAATGATGCATGCATGCGGACATGATGTGCACATGTCGATCGCGCTTGGGTTAATTAAACGAGCGGTCGAGGAACCGCTTAACCATCACCTTGTCGTCTTTTTCCAACCGGCCGAAGAGGGCCCGGGAGGAGCCGAACCGATGGCGAAATCAGAATTGTTCTATCACTTCCGTCCGGACGCACTGTTCGGCTTGCATGTCGCGCCTGAATATCCTGTCGGCATGGTCGCTTCAAGACCGGGCGTGTTGTTTGCGAGTGCGCGAGAGCTTCATATCACCATTCATGGAAAAGGGGGGCATGGTGCTTTCCCTCACGCAGGGATTGACGCTGTTATCGTTCAGGCCGCCCTCATCATGCAACTGCAAACGATTGTGTCACGGAACATTGACCCGATGGGAAGTGCGGTCGTCAGTATCGGAAAAGTCGCAGCAGGAACGAAAGAAAATATCATCGCTGATACGGCCAAATTGGATGGGACGGTCCGTGCATTGTCCGACAAAGAAATGGTCGTGCTTGAAAGCCGGATTCGTCAAATCATTGCCGGTGTTGAGATGACGTATAACGTTCAGATTGACCTTGAATTTGGTAATCGCTATCACGAGGTCGTCAATGACGAACGTTACCTCTATCAATTCGAGGAAGCGGTGGAAGAGGTCGGCTATTCTTATAAAACGTGTGTCCCCGCCATGACGGGTGAAGATTTTGGATATATGTTGAAACAGGTCCCTGGATTCATGGTTTGGTTGGGCGTAAACGATATGGGATCAGGACTTCATCAATCGACACTCAACCCGGATGAACGTTCGATTGAAGTAGCCATCGATTTATTCGACCACTACTTCCGTAATGTCATGATTCAATAACACGAAGCGGTCTCGATTGAGTCCGCTTTTAGTGTGCCCGAAAAGGAGTGAACGAGGGTGAAAAAGGGAAACATTTATTCATGTAAAGCGACGATTTTGTGGCGATTGCTCAAATGTGAACATTTTGCGAACTCGAGCATTGAGACATTACAGCGCAATATAAAATCATTATGATGTAAGTATCGAAGGGTATTCATCTGTGATTGTCGTTTCATACATGGGTTCGAAGCGATAGAGAGAGATAGGAGGTAATCAATAGATGTTTCAAGATCCTGTCCTGATGAGTCGAGCATTGACGGCACTCACATTAGGTTTTCATGTGATTTTTGCCACACTCGGCGTCGGGGTTCCACTTTTAATTTTATTGGCAGAATTTTTAGGAATACGTAAAAAAGACCCGAAATACACGCTCATGGCTCGCCGTTGGTCGCGTGGCTATGTCGTGACGGTAGCAGTTGGGGTTGTGACAGGTACGGCCATCGGTCTGCAGCTTTCACTTCTCTGGCCGAATTTGATGCGCGTTGCGGGTCAAACGATTGCGCTCCCGCTTTTCATGGAAACGTTCGCCTTCTTCTTTGAAGCGATTTTCCTTGGTATTTACTTGTACACATGGGATCGATTTAAAAATCCGTGGCACCACATGCTTCTCGGGATTCCAGTTGCCGTCGGTGCATTGTTCTCAGGGTTCTTTATCACAACGGTAAACAGTTTTATGAATCAGCCTGTAGGGTTTGATATTGTCGATGGTCGATTGGCAAATGTCAGCCCGCTCGAAGCGATGTTCAGTCCGGCCATGCCGACGAAAATGGCACACGTGTTGACTTCGGCTATTTTAACATCCGCGTTCATTCTAGCTGCGATCGCAGCCGTTCAGTTGTTACGTCAACGCCGAAATCAACTCGACAAGATGTCAATCGAGTATCATAAGAAAGGTCTTCGTCTGACGATGACGGTCGCTTTGATCTTTGCGATCGCGACAGCGCTCGTCGGTGACTTCTCAGGTAAATATTTGGCTCAGTATCAACCAGATAAATTAGCAGCTGCAGAATGGCATTTCGAAACCTCCTCCGAGGCCGAATTGATTTTGGGTGGATGGTTAGAAGATGATGGGCAAGGTGGCTATGAAGTTCGAGGCGCCTTGAAGATTCCTTACGCCCTCTCTATTCTTGCAGGTGGAGTCCCGAACTACGAGGTGACGGGTCTCAATGAGTTTGCGAAAGAAGATCAACCGCCGCTCTTCGTTCACTATCTATTTGATGCGATGGTCGGAATTGGGATGCTTCTCGCACTCATCTCCTTCCTGTTCGTACTCGGCCGCTATATTAAACGTTTGAACCAGTTCAGCAAGCCGATGCTCTTTGCGATTGCAGCCGGTGGACCTCTTGCCATGGCGGCGATTGAGTTTGGTTGGTTCTTCGCTGAGTTTGGTCGTCAACCTTGGGCGTTATATGAGTTGATGCGTACGAGTGAGGCAGCTACGACATCAGCGAACGTCGGTTGGATGCTTGTCGCTTTCGCGATCCTCTACGCGGTACTCGGAACAGTGACTGTGGTTGTCCTATCACGCCTGTTCAAAGAGAATCCGGTAGGAAAAGAACTAAAACAATCCGAGCATCGTGGTGAAGCGATGTTTGCGGATGAAGTGTGATCGGAGGGTATGACATGCAAATTCAAGAATTAGGGATTGCCGTCTTATGGACGTTTCTATACGGCTACCTCATCGTCGCATCGATTGACTTCGGTGCAGGCTTCTTCGCTTTTTATAGCCGCTATACGAAACGTGATCACTTAGTGAACCGTCTCGTCAAACGGTATTTGTCACCGACATGGGAAGTCACGAACGTATTCTTCGTGTTCTTCTTTGTCGGGATTGTCGGATTCTTTCCGGACACTGCTTATTACTATGGTACGGCCTTGCTCGTTCCAGCGTCTGTCGTGTTAATCTTGCTTGCGATTCGTGGTAGTTTCTATGCGTTCGCTAACTATGGGTCAAAGGAGAGCACGCTCTATATGTTCCTCTATGGGGCGACGGGATTACTCATCCCAGCTTCGATGTCGACGGTCTTAACTGTCAGCCAAGGTGGTTTCATCACAGAGACAGAGAACGGCGTCTTCTTTGACGGGGCGAAGTTGTTCACCAACTTCTACTCGTGGACGGTCGTCATCTTGGCGATTGTCTCCGTCCTCTATATTAGCGCCATGTTCCTCTTGTTCTATGCGGACAAGGCACGTGACCAAAATGCCGTCGAACTCGTTCGGAAATGGGCTCTATTCTGGAGCGTCCCGACGATTATCGCATCGGGGCTCGTCTTCTTCGGGTTGAAGTCACAAGCTGCGTGGCACTACGAAAGCATCCTAGGAGGGAACTGGTGGTGGTTTGCGATGAGCTTCTTGTTCTTCGTCATCGCCGTCTCCTTCGTTTATATGAAACGAAATTACGGGATTGCCTTCTTGATGGTCATGGGTCAGTTCTTCATGGCATGGTTCGGCTACGGATACTCTCACTTGCCATACATCCTGTATCCGTATATCGACATTAATGGAAGTGTCGTCAACGAGTCGATGGCGGTGGCACTTGTCATCGTATTCATCTTAGGGTTGCTCCTACTCGTACCGGCGCTCTATCTCTTGCTCCGTTTGTTCTTGTTCGACAACGACTACGTACGAGGGAAACGCTCGAGTGGAAAAGCATAATGGCGAGAACGGGATTTCCTTGATTTAAAGGGAATCCCGTTTTGTATTTTGTATAGAGTTTTGAAGTGGAATCAGTTACACTGAACGAAGAATCAAGAAGTGAACATGTGTAGGAAAGGGATGTAGCATCATGACAGGTGAATTTGCAGTCATCGGACTAGGACGATTTGGTGGGTCGATCGTCCGTGAATTGTCTTCAAATGGATATGACGTCCTCGCCATCGATTCAGATGAGGAGCGTGTCAATGAGTTTATGGGATTGGCAACCCATGCGGTGATCGCCGATACAACAGATGAAAATGTGTTGAAGAGTTTGGGGATTCGTAACTTTGAACATGTCATCGTCGCCATCGGGGAGAATATTCAAGCTTCTATTTTGACGACGTTGATTTTAAAGGAACTTGGTGTTCAAATCATCACGGTGAAAGCAACGAACGATTACCATGAAAAAGTACTTCGTCGAATTGGGGCAGACAATATCGTCCACCCGGAGCGTGACATGGGCGTTCGAATTGCCAATGGATTGATGAGCCAAAGTATCCTCGACTACCTCGAATTATCGAATGAACATTCGATTGTCGAAATAAAAGCATCGGACAAGTTATCTAACAAATCACTCATCGATTTGGACTTGCGGGCGAAGTACGGGGTGAACATCGTGGCGATTCGTCGCGATGACGATGTCCTGATTTCTCCTCAAGCGGATGAGATGATTTTATCGGAAGATATTTTGATTATCATCGGGAAGGATACCGATTTGGATAGACTAGAGCGTACACTTCGTTCGAGATAAAAGAAAAAGACCTTTGGAGCGATGCCGCGATCGTTGAATCGATTGATCCAACTCGACGGTTTGACTCCAAGAGGTCTTTTTTAAATGAGTTTCATCGCCTTCAAGCCGTACTCGATTCCATCTTCAAGGATGGATTTCGTGACAAAATCCGCCACGTCTTTCGTTTCGGTGCGACCATTGCCCATGGCGATTCCAGTACCTACATACTGAAGCATGGCCAAGTCGTTCAACGCATCTCCGAAAGCGTACGTATTCTCAAGACGGTAGCCATTGGTCTCAATAAAGTGACGGATGCCATCTGCCTTACTGGCCCCTTTGTTGATCACGTCCATCGCATGAGGATGCCAACGGATAAAATCGAACTCACGGTAGGCGTTGATATAATGATGCTCGTCTTCAGGCGTGCAATACAGTAACGTCTGATACACATCTTCTTCTGCATGGAAGTTCGGTTCGAATGAAGGAATCGGCATATCGAGTTCACCGAGCGATTGTTCGACGATGGCATCATTCGGCCTTGAAGCACCACCACGGTCTTGTCCCAAATAGACGAGAGTATGATCATTTGAAGCGGCGTGCGTCGTCAATCGGCCGAGTGCATCTTTTGAAAGCGTGTTACGATAGACGATTTCACCTTTATGCACGACAATCTGACCGTTATAGCAAACGAGACTATCAATCCCGACACGTTCTGGGATATCGGATAGCATGGCCGGTCCTCGTCCCGTCGCGATGAATGTCTCGACGCCGTTTTCTCGCAATGCTTGAATTGCTAAAATCGTGGAAGGCGGTATATAACTACCTTCATGTAAAAGCGTGCCGTCAATGTCGAAGAAAACAACCTTTTGATCTTCCATTTGATTCACCATTCTTTCTCTTTATCTAAAAATATGTTTTCTGAACCCACTAAAAGGATAACACGAAATAGGGAAACTACCACGAATATCACATCGTTAGTGAAATATTGTCATGATATGAGCTATAATGAAAAAAGAATCTTACGGGCATATTCGAGAATCACTTATGTTTCACATAGATGTATTAATAATTGAAGTAAGGAGAGATTAAATGAAGTTTGTTAAGAACCACCAAACAGCCGTGTTCGCATTGGGCGGACTCGGAGAAATCGGGAAGAACACATATGTTGTTCAATTCCAAGATGAAATCATCGTCATCGATGCGGGAATCATGTTCCCAGAGGATGACTTGCTTGGAATCGACTATGTGATTTCTGATTACTCGTACCTGATTAAAAACAAGGACAAAGTAAAAGGGGTATTCATCACTCACGGTCACGAAGACCACATCGGGGGAATTCCATTCTTATTGAAGCAAGTGCAATTGCCGATTTACGCGACGAAGCTCGCGCTCGGATTGATTAAAGTTAAACTCGAGGAGCATGGGTTGCTTCGTGAGGCGGAACTCCATGAGATTGATGAGGATTCACTCATCAAGTTCCGTAAGACGAGCATCTCGTTCTTCCGCACGACGCACTCGATTCCGAACTCACTCGGTGTCGTCGTCAAGACGCCACAAGGGAACATCGTCCATACGGGTGACTTCAAGTTCGACTTCACTCCGGTAGGTGAGCCGGCAGACCTCGCCAAGATGGCGGAAATCGGAAAAGAAGGCGTGCTTTGTCTCTTGTCCGATTCGACAAATGCAGAAGTGGAAGGCTTCACGATGAGTGAGAGCGTTGTCGGTGGGACGATTAGTGAAACGTTCCGGAAAGCGGATGGTCGAATCATCTTTGCAACATTCGCATCGAACATCTATCGCTTGCAACAAGTGGTCGATGCGTGTGCCGAGACAGGTCGCCATCTCATGATTTTCGGTCGTTCGATGGAGAAAGTCATGACGATTGGACAAGAACTCGGTTTCATCAACGTTCCGAAAGGGATGATCATTGAGGCGAATCAAATGCGTCACTACGACCCGAATGAAATCGCGATTCTTTGTACCGGCTCGCAAGGGGAACCGATGGCAGCACTCAGCCGTATTGCGAATGGTACCCATCGTCAAGTGTCAATCATTCCTGGGGATACGGTCATCTTTTCTTCTTCTCCAATCCCAGGAAATGCCATCTCCGTCGGGAAGACGATTGACCAGTTGTATAAAGCGGGAGCGGATGTTGTCTACGGTAAGTTGACGAACATTCATACATCAGGTCATGGTTCGCAACAAGAGCAGTTATTGATGATTCGTCTGTTGAATCCAAAATTCTTCATGCCGATTCACGGTGAGTACCGCATGTTGAAAAAGCATGCTGAGCTTGCTGAATCGGTAGGAATCCCGAAAGAGAACAGTTTCGTTATGGATAATGGTGAAGTGCTTGCTGTCGACTCGGAGTCGGCTGCGGTCACTGGCAAAATTTCTGCGAACGCTGTGTATATCGATGGGAATGGAATTGGTGATATCGGGAATATAGTATTAAGGGATCGCCGAATTCTGTCTGAAGATGGACTCGTTGTCGTCGTCATCAGCATCGATGGCAAGACGCGCAAACTCGTCTCAGGACCAGATATCATCTCACGTGGATTCGTCTATATGCGTGAATCAGGTAGTCTGATTCGTGACGGCGAACGATTGTTGAAGAAAACCGTCGAACAAGGATTGTCCAATAAGCAGATGAAGTGGTCGGAGATGAAACAACTCGTCTCAGACACCCTCACACCTTATTTGGCCCAAAAGACGCGGAGACACCCGATGGTCCTGCCGATTATTATGGAAGTATGATTTGACGGGCTGTAGGAGACTACGGCTCGTTTTTTTCACCAGCAAATGAGGAGGGGAAGCTTATGGCGAAGAAAAAGGGGAAGAAAGGGTGGCTGAAATGGGGAGCTGCAATCGTAGCGGTCATTTTTCTCATCACGCTCGTATATCATCAAGTCAAACCATTACCGGAAGGCGTGTCGAGACAATCTGAACCATATCTCATCACAGATGACCAAATCGATTTTCTCCACGATTTGACCTATCAAGGGGAAGATACGGAGATTGTCGAACAAGAGATATTTAGTGAAGTTGAACGAGCAATACGTGAGGCAAAGGAATACATCGTCATGGACTTTTTTTTATTCAATCCTTATTCGAATGAAGACCGACAATATCCTGACATCACATCGCGCCTGTCATCGGCATTGCTTGAGCAAATGGAGCGATATCCGGACTTGAAAGTCGTTTTTATTACAGACGATATCAATACGACTTATAACGGGCACGTTTCCGACCACTTCGATGTACTGGAGGAGGCAGGGGTTGAAGTCGTGTACACAAATCTCGACGAACTTCGTGACCCAAATATTCTTTACTCCACGTTTTATCGAATGGCGCTTCAATGGTTCGGGGACAGTCAATCCGGCTGGTTACCGAATCCGATGGGCTCTTCGGCACCGGACATTACGGTTCGTGCTTATTTAAGGTTGCTCAACATCAAAGCGAACCATCGGAAGGTGATGGTCACTGAAAATGAGGGATTTGTACTATCCGCCAATCCACATGACGCTAGCGGATACCACTCGAATGTCGGTGTCCATTTAAATGGACCGATTTTAAAAGAAATCGTTGAAGGTGAGCAAGCGGTCGCGACGTTCTCGAAAGGAGATGCACGCCGATTCCCTGATGATGAAGCGTTGTCGAAGATTGAAAATGCGCCGAGCGAGGCCCCAATGGAGATTCGTTACGTCACCGAAGGGAAAATTCAAGAGTCAGTGCTCGATGCAATGAATGGGGCGGACGATGGAGACACCATTTGGATCGGAATGTTTTATTTGGCAGACCGGAATATCATTCAAGCAATCGAGGATGCCGCAGGGCGCGGGGTGACTGTGAACTTGATCCTCGATCCGAACACGAATGCGTTCGGTCGATCGAAATCAGGGTTACCGAACTTACCGGTGACGGCAGAACTGAACACCGTCAACCCGGAGCATATCGAGATTCGCTGGTATGATGTCGGAAAGGAACAATATCATCCAAAAATCCTCTATGTGGATGGTGAGGAGAAAACCGTTGTCTTAGGCTCGGGGAACTATACGACCCGGAACATGAACGATTACAACCTAGAGGCAGACGTCGAAGTGACAGGAGAAGTGGATACAACCTTCTTTAATGAGGTGGACGAGTATTTTAATCGTCTATGGAACAATGAGAACGGCGCGTATACGGTAGCATATGATGAGATTCAAACGGATCTCCCGCTCGGAAAGTATATGATGTATTGGCTTCAAAAAGTCACATGGACGATGACCTATTAAAAAAACAGCTATCCTCAAAGTTTGGGGATAGCTGTTTTGACGTTAGTTCGTCTCGATTGGATTAAACTCATTCGTGTATTCATATAAGAATTTCCCGGTCTCTTTCAAGACGTCACTTTTACGGTGAAGCGAGAAATGGTCGTACGGCACCGTCTCTGTCTGAATGTTATTCGTATACTCTTCAAGTAACAGCGAACTTGCCGGTTCAATCAAATTGAATTCGCCACCTCGTCCAGAGAAGGAGAGTACCTGAACAGACCTCGGCCATGTCTCGAGTTTAGACTGGAATGCTTGCAGTCCGTCTGAGTTAGGGGACAAATCACGGATGGCAGGGCTTCCGGTATTAATGCCGAAGTTACTGGCAGATAAACCGAAGTTTGCAAGGCGCGTCCCGCCGAACGGGCTATCGAACGTCACAAACTTATCGACGATGTACGTCTCTTGATTCAGGATATAGTTGGCAGCGGCTACGCCACCCATACTATGGGCAATGATATACATCCGATCGAATGATCGATTTCTCGTTTTTTTATATGTTTCAATGGCTGCATTCAACCACTTTGTCTGATTGTTTAAAGAAGCCTCTGCATCTTCGAACTCGATTCGGACAATCGGACGAGTTGAACTAAAATCATATATTTCACAGTCGGTCTTGCCTTTGACAGTCACGGTACAAAGCGCCCCGTCAGTCGCTTGACCACTTTGTTCCATCGCTTGAGAGAAGCGGAGGAACGTCCGGTCTGTCCCGAGTAGTCCATGAACTGCAAACGTAGGGATGAACTCATTCGTTTGAGAAGCTTGACGTATCGCCTCGGATTGATGCTCGTTTGTCAACTCTTGTCGGAAGGTGACGATGATGAGAGCGAGTGAAAGTGAGACAATCAACAGTCCGAGAAGACGTGAACGAATGGATGTCTCTTTTGGGTTGCCAACATTCCGACGATATTTGCGCCAAATGAAGTAACTTAAGATGATAGCTGACACCAATACGATGATGGTGATCACCCATGCTTTAACGTTCGGCACATGGGCGACTAACTTTACATTGTTTTGGCGTCCTCCGTACACTTGCCACTCGACATGTTTCATAGAACGGAGGTCTAGGCCAGTTCCATCCTCAACGAATACGCCGGTCGGAACAGTCAAGTTAAAGCGAATGTCGGCTTGGCGGATATATCGTTCAGCCAATTTTTTTGGGGAGCCGGTTAGTTCAACACCGGGTAAGTCGACCCGATCGAGTCGGAGGTCGAGATTGGTTTGGAGTGTATATGAATCAAACCAAATGCCTTCCTGTTGTTCGATGTCGAACTGAATATCCGGAGGGACTAAAATACCGGCTGGTCCCGTTTTCCATTCCTCTTTAATCTGTTGCAACTCGTCCACGTTTTTAAATGTCTTCTTTAAGACCATGCCTTCGTAGTCATCAGGACTCGAATAATCTTCTGTTTCATACCCGTTCGCTTCTGCTTGCTCTTTCCACGTATCCCAGTCGAGTCTGAGATTGAGCAATTTCATGACTGGATGATCACGGAAAGCGTAAGTCGTTTCAAGCGAAACAGATTGGTCATAGTGGACGGTTGCATCATAATTGATTCGCACACATCCACCGATTAAAAGAAATAAAAATGGGAATAGTAACAACAGTGCCCTTTTTCTCGAACTAAACATGTTAAATCGGTTCGCCGTATGTTTCTAACGGGTTCGACATATTGATCCGGTCATAGAACATGATCCCGTCTAAATGATCGAGCTCGTGCTGACATACGACAGCGCGCATTCCGCGCAGACGAAGCTTAATCGGCTTCCCGTCGCGGTCGAACCCTTCTAACGTGATTCGACGAAAACGAGGTACATTTCCTTTGACCACGCGATCGACCGATAGACAGCCTTCGCCGCCATTCAAAAATGTCTGTTCGACGGAATGACTTGTAATTTTAGGATTGAAGATGGAGAGTTTGAACGTCTCTTCCTCTTCTTGTAGCAATACTGTGAAGAAACGGCGATTTACACCGAGTTGAGGTGCGGCGATTCCGACACCACCTCGTAACTCGTATTTCTCGCTCATCTCTGGGTCTTGACTATTGACAAGAAACGTCTCCATCTCGTCGAGTAACGCCAAATCTTCTGTTGTTGGCGGAATCGAAACTTCGGCTGAACGCGCGCGAAGTCGCTCGTCTCCTTCGCGGATGACATCTTTCATGGTTAACATACACAACTTCCTTTCTATCGAACTTATATGATTGATTATATCATATTTAAACAGGAAGGAACGTGGATGGTACAGAAGGTGAAATGAAAATAATACAGTGGTGAAAAGGATGTCATATCCCTTGAATGTAAGCGTTTTATTTCGGTAAGCATATTTTTTGCGTTATTGAAACAACCCGTTTTATACTAACAAGGAAACGTCAGGAGAGGATAACTTTTCTGAATCACGTTAATACAGATTGCTTTTTTGGACAGATACACGTAAGATTTGAGATAGTGTTTGATCACAAAAAAGACAATTGTCTCATAGTTGAAAGGATGAGGTGAAACGAATGAACAACGTTCAGGTACTTCAAAACGTGGAAGAAAACTTCCAAACGTTCCGTATTCTCGACGAGAAGGGTGAGGTCGTCAACCAAGACGCAATGCCTGACCTAACGGACGAGCAACTTCAGGAACTCATGCGCCGCATGGTCTATACTCGAATCTGGGACCAACGCGCCATCTCACTTAACCGTCAAGGTCGCTTAGGATTCTACGCGCCAGTGGCAGGTCAAGAGGCGACGATGATCGGGACGCAATACGCGCTCGACAAAGAGGACTGGATCCTTCCAGGATATCGTGATATCCCACAACTCGTATTCCACGGACTTCCGCTTTATCAAGCGTTCTTGTTCTCACGTGGACACGTGGCAGGAAACCGCATCCCTGAAGGTGTCAACGTATTGATGCCACAAATCATCATCGGTGCACAAATCATTCAAACTGCGGGTGTGGCAATGGGCCTCAAACGCAACGGCAACAAAAATGTCGCCATTACTTACACAGGTGACGGTGGCTCATCACAAGGTGACTTCTACGAAGGATTGAACTTTGCAGGTGCATTCAAATCACCAGCAATCTTCGTCGTTCAAAACAACCGTTTCGCTATCTCAACTCCTGTTGAAAAGCAAACTGCAGCTAAAACGATCGCGCAAAAAGCTGTTGCAGCTGGAATCAACGGAATTCAAGTAGATGGAATGGACGTTCTTGCAGTGCTCGCAGCGACTCAACAAGCTCGCGTCGACGCACTCGAGGGAACACCGACACTTATCGAGTCACTCACTTACCGTTACGGACCACATACGCTCGCTGGGGATGACCCAACACGTTACCGTACAAAAGAACTCGACACAGAGTATCAAGAAAAAGATCCACTCGTACGTTTCCGTCTCTTCCTTGAGAACAAGAAACTCTGGAACGAAGACATGGAGAACGAAGTGATCGAGCAAGCAAAAGCTGACGTGAAAGAAGCAATCAGCCAAGCAGACAAAGAACCAAAACAAAAAGTTTCGGACTTCATCAACAACATGTTCGAAGAACTTCCTTCAAACTTGAAAGAACAGCTTGAAGAATATACTGCAAAGGAGTCGAAGTAAGTTATGGCTCAAATGACAATGATCCAAGCGATTACTGATGCGATGCGCGTTGAAATGAAACGCGACGAGAAAGTACTTCTTTTCGGAGAAGACGTTGGTAAAAACGGTGGGGTATTCCGCGCGACGGAAGGTCTCCAAGACGAGCTCGGCGAAGACCGTGTCTTCGACACGCCACTCGCTGAATCAGGGATTGGTGGTCTTGCGATCGGTCTAGGTCTTACTGGATTCCGTCCGATTATGGAAGTTCAATTCTTCGGATTCGTATTCGAAGTTTTCGACTCAATCGCAGCTCAAATGGCACGTATGCGTTACCGTTCAGGCGGCGCTTACAGCCAACCAATCACAATCCGTTCACCATTCGGTGGTGGAGTTAAGACACCTGAGCTTCACGCGGACAGCCTTGAAGGCTTGATGGCTCAGACACCTGGTCTTAAAGTTGTTATTCCATCAACTCCTTACGATGCAAAAGGTTTGTTGATCGCGTCAATCCGTGACAACGATCCAGTCGTGTTCCTCGAGCACATGAAATTGTATCGTTCATTCCGTGGCGAAGTACCTGAAGGTGATTACACAATCGAACTCGGTAAAGCAGATGTGAAACGTGAAGGTACAGACGTTTCAATCATCACTTACGGTGCGATGGTGCATACTTCACTTAAAGCAGCGGAAGAACTTGAAAAAGAAAACATCAACGTTGAAGTAATCGACCTCATGACAGTGAGCCCGCTTGATATTGACACAATCGTAGAGTCTGTTAAGAAAACAGGTCGTGCGATCGTCGTTCAAGAAGCACAACGTCAAGCAGGTATCGCAGCGAACGTTGTAACTGAAATTCAAGAGCGCGCAATTCTTCACCTCGAAGCACCAGTTCTTCGAGTAACTGCACCAGACACAGTTTTCGCATTCGCACAAGGTGAAGACATGTGGTTACCTGACCATAAAGATGTCGTTGCAAAAGTTAAGGAAGTTGTGAACTTCTAAGATCGTGTCGAATAAACGATGAGGGAGAATTGTCTCCCTTGTCGTGTTTACATGATGAATTGATGGGAGGAAAAACCAGTGGCAGTATTTGAATTTAAATTACCAGATATCGGTGAAGGTATTCACGAAGGTGAAATCGTCAAGTGGTTCGTAAAAGCAGGGGATACGGTCAAAGAGGACGATGTTCTTTTAGAAGTACAAAACGACAAAGCAGTCGTTGAAATCCCAGCTCCAGTCGACGGTACAGTCAAAGAAGTTAAAGTTTCTGAAGGTACAGTTGCAGTAGTCGGCGACGTCCTCATTACGTTTGACATCGAAGGCGATGCACCAGCAGGTGAAGAAGAAACACCTGAACAACCGAAAGCAGAAGAGAAGACAGAAGACGTAAAAGAAGATGTGAAAGAAGACGCGCCACGCGACGTTCAACTTCACAAATCTGAGCGTGTTATCGCTATGCCATCTGTCCGTAAATATGCACGTGAAAAAGGTGTCGACATCCGTGAAGTCAACGGTTCTGGCGACAACGGCCGTGTATTGAAAGAAGACATCGATGCATTCGCGAACGGCGAAGCACCGTCTGCAGAAGCTACAACAGAGAAAACAGAATCTGTAGCACCAGCAGCTGCTGCGAAAACGGAAATCAAGCCTTACGAGTCAGCGACTCCTGAACTTGAAACACGTGAGAAAATCCGTGGAATCCGTAAAGCCATCTCGAAAGCTATGGTTAACTCGAAACACACTGCACCACACGTTACACTCATGGACGAAGTCGACGTTACAAAACTCGTTGCACTCCGCAAAGACTTCAAACAAGTCGCGGCTGACCAAGGCGTGAAACTCACGTACTTGCCATTCGTCGTGAAAGCATTGACTGCTGCAGCGAAAGCATTCCCAACAATCAACGCTTCAATCGATGACGTGAACGAAGAAATCGTCTACAAAAACTACTACAACATCGGGATTGCAGCTGACACGGACAACGGACTCGTTGTACCAGTCGTAAAAGATGCAGACCGTAAATCAATCTATGCACTTGCTACAAACATTAACGAACTTGCAGGTAAAGCTCGTGAAGGTAAGCTCGCTGGGGAAGACATGAAAGGCGGATCGATCACAATCACAAACATCGGTTCAGCTGGTGGACAATGGTTCACACCTGTCATCAACCACCCAGAAGTTGCGATTCTCGGTATCGGCCGTATCGCTGAGAAAGCTGTCGTGAAGAACGGTGAAATCGTTGCTGCACCAGTACTTGCACTTTCATTCAGCTTTGACCACCGCCTCATCGACGGTGCGACTGCACAAAACGCTCTTAACATGGTGAAACGCTTGCTCGAAGACCCAGCACTTCTAATGATGGAGGGATAAGAACATGGTAGTAGGAGAATTCGCACAAGAAACTGATTTGCTTGTCATCGGTGCCGGTCCTGGTGGATACGTTGCCGCAATCCGTGGCGCACAGCTCGGAATGAAAGTAACTATCGTTGAGAAAGGCAACTTCGGTGGTGTCTGCTTGAACGTCGGATGTATCCCATCGAAAGCGTTGATCACAGCAGGACACAACTTCCAACACGCTAAAGGTCATGATTCAATGGGAATCACGTCTGACAACGTGTCAGTGGACTTCACAAAAGTTCAAGATTGGAAACAGTCAGTCGTTAACAAATTGACTGGCGGTGTCAAAGGTCTCCTCAAAGGAAACAAAATCGAGATCGTTCAAGGTGAAGCGTTCTTCGCGTCTGAAGACACAGTTCGTGTCATCACTGAAGACAGCTCAACTCCTTACAAATTTAAAAAAGCGATTGTCGCGACTGGTTCTACACCAATCGAGATCCCATCGTTCAAATGGTCTAAACGCGTCCTTTCTTCAACTGGCGCTTTGGCACTTCCTGAAGTACCGAAGAAACTCGTCGTTATCGGCGGTGGATACATCGGTATGGAGCTCGGTACTGCATACGCTAACTTCGATACAGAAGTTGTCGTTGTAGAGGGCGCTAGCGACATCTTGTCTGGTTTCGAACCACAAATGACGCAAATCGTTAAGAAGAAACTCAAGCAAAAAGGGAACGTCACGATCCACACGAATGCACTTGCTAAAGGTGTTGAAGAAACGGAAGACGGCGTAACAGTTAAGTTTGAAGTAAACGGTGAAGAACAATCTGTTGAAGCGGACTATGTCCTCGTCACAGTTGGTCGTCGTCCAAACACAGGTGACATCGGTCTTGAGAACGCAGACGTTAAAATCAGCGACCGCGGAATCATCGAAATCGATGACCAGTGTAAAACATCGAACGAAAACATCTATGCAATCGGTGATATCGTTCCTGGACCACCACTTGCACACAAAGCATCTTACGAAGCGAAAATCGCAGCGGAAGCAGCAGCAGGTAAGCCAGCTTACCTCGACTACTCTGCAATCCCTGCAGTCGTCTTCACAGATCCTGAGCTCGCAACGGTTGGTTACACAGAGCCACTCGCAAAAGAAGAAGGACTCGAAATCACAGTTTCGAAATTCCCATTCGCAGCGAACGGTCGTGCACTTGCACTTGACGAGCCAGACGGCTTCATGAAGCTCATCACACGCAAAGAGGACGGTCTCTTGATCGGTGCTCAAATCGCGGGTACTGGCGCTTCAGATATGATTGCTGAGCTTGGTCTTGCAATCGAGGCTGGTATGACTGCTGAAGATATCGCACTTACAATCCACGCTCACCCATCACTCGGTGAGATGGCAATGGAAGCTGCTGAAATCGCAATGGGTATGCCAATCCACGTCGTTAAATAAGAACACTCATAAAAGCTCTCTCACTTTTCGTGAGAGAGCTTTTTCATGTAGGTGACGACACGCTCGACTTCCTTGAATCCAATTTTCTCGTGAAAGCGTTGACTGTCCTCGTTTTCAAGCTCGGTATCCGATGCCAGTTCGATACAACCATGACGCGCCGCGAAGGTCGACGCAGCATCGACCAAACGAGAGGCAACACCTCGATGGCGCTCTGATTCAATGACATAGATTCCTTCCATATAGGCGGTCGGTGACGTGCTAGAACCTGGCACGTAGTCATGTCGAAAACTGAGCTGACAAAAACCAACTGCCTCCCCATGTTCATTTGATGCGATGAAATAATGCATCTTTTTTGAGGCGAGACCGAGTTTGACTTCCATTCGTAATTCTTCAATAGGGGCGTCTGGCCATAGGCCATGCATGAACTGGACAAGAGTTTCTACGTTTAACTCCGTTGCATAATCAATCTTCATTGTCATTCTCTCCTTAGGTTTCATACTAGTAGTATAAAGGAAAATACATGTGAAGAGAGAAGGGAGGGAATCCTGATGGCATTCGATGAGGAGTTATTATACACCGTATCCGAGACGAGTCGTGTCCGATTTACCGGTATTGAAACAGAAGCCGCTCGTTATGATTTTGGTTTCGTCTATACAAAGCAATTCATGGGCAAGGTGTTAGTCGTCTGTATGCAAACGGGTCAATCGGCCCTTCTTGATTTGCATGCGCTAGAAGAGCCACGTCAATTGTATCCGATGCTTGGCATTAACTTGAACGACACGGAACACGTCGCTGAATTTTTACGACTTTGCTTGGTCGAAAAAACACAAGCATCTGAAGAAATTGATACTTGAAAAAATGTAAGCGTTTTCTTATAATAGGCACTAGGGGAAGCAATTCGATCATCTACAGCCACCTTTTCTGAGATGACATAAAAAATGAGCCGGTCACGATGACCGGCTCATTTTTTATTTAGCGAATCGCTTTTGTTTGTTGGATGACTTTAATCATTTGCAGTGACTCATCTTCAAGACCTTGAACCGGAAGACCCGCTTCAATGTTGGCCATGATGTACTCGAGTGTCGAAGTCGTAATCAATTCGCCTGGAATGATGATCGGAATCCCTGGTGGATACACCATAATGAATTCCGCTGAAATACGGCCGACTGCGTTTTCGAGAGGGATCGTTTCCGTCTCTTCATAAAACGCATCACGAGGGCTGAGCGCAAGAGGTGGAATCTCTGGGAGCATGATCGATAGTGAATCGTTCCCAGACTTCTGATAAACGGAGACGACGTCTCGCATCGCTTCAATCAATGCTTGAATCGTTGACTCATCATCCGCTGATGTGACGATAAAGAGCACATTCAATAAATCGGACATCTCGACTTCGATGCGGTGTTTGTCCCGAAGATATTTCTCGACTTCAAATCCTGTTATTCCGAGTTCGCGCACGGATACGAGTACTTTCGTTTCGTCGAGCGCGTATGTCGATTCAGAATGCAATTCGGCATGACCGTATACTGACAAGTTCGGCATGTGGTTGATTGCTGTACGAGCCGTTCTCGCAAGCTCAAGTGCACGTTCATTCATCATGTGTCCCTTTGTCGCTAACTGTCGACGTGCCGCGTCGAGAGAAGCGAGGAGCAAGTAGGACGTCGAAGTCGTTGTAATCATGGAAAGCATCGCATGAATTCGTTCTGGCGAGACGAGACCGCGGCGTACGTTCAAAATCGAACTGCCTGTCATTGAACCACCAAGCTTGTGTACACTCGTCGCCGCCACATCTGCTCCCGCTTGCATCGCCGAGAGTGGGAGTTCATCGTGAAAAGGGAGATGAACGCCGTGTGCCTCATCGACAAGTACAGGAACGTCTTGCTCATGAGCGACAGACACGATACGCTCTAAATCACCTGCGACACCGAAATAAGTCGGATTAATGACGAGAACGGCTTTTGTGTCCGGGTGAAGTTCAAGTGCGCGTTCTACGGCACTAGCTGTGATTCCGTGGGCGATGCCGTATGTTTCGTCAAATTCCGGGTGGATGAAGACCGGATGAGCACCCGTTAAGACGAGCGCGGACATGACGGATTTATGGACGTTCCGTGGCACAATGATTTTTTCGTTCGGGCCAACGACACCCATGATCATCGCCATGATGGCACTCGATGTCCCTTGAACGGAGAAAAAGGTCTCGTCAGCACGGAACGCCTCTGCCGCCAAGCGTTCCGCTTCAGCGATTGCCGCTTTTGGATGATGGAGGTCATCGAGTGGGGCAATGTTAATCAAATCAATTTTTAGGGCGTTTTCACCAATAAAGTCACGAAACTCTGGGTCCATCCCTTTTCCGCTTTTATGACCAGGAATGTGGAACGCAATCGGGTTTGAGTCGACATGTTCAAGCAACGTGTCAAATAGTGGCGTTTCGAGCTGAGTAGCACCTTTTAATTTCAATCGTAAATCCCCCTTGAATCAGTTTATTTATAAGATGAATAGTATCGTTATGATATATGTTGTTTTTAAAAAAAGAAGCAACAAAAAAACTATAGAGATTTCTGGCTCAACTTGCAATAGTTTTTTTTGTTGTTACAATGGGTGTCGAGGTGAAACAATATGCAAATTAACTATCCGATCAATCCGGATTGGACGACAGACGAATTGATTGAAGTCGTCGAGTTTTATAACGTCGTCGCTCAAGCCAATGAAGGTGGGGTCGAACGAGAGGTTTTTCTTGATTCCTATCGTGCCTTCAAGCAAATCGTAACATCTAAGTCGGAGGAGAAACAACTGAACGCGGTTCACGACGAGCAGACAGGTTATTCCACATATCGTACGGTTCAGGCGGCAATGAAGTCCTCGAGTAAAATGATTAAACTGTAAGACCGAGCATGCCCGAGCAAATTCAGGCATGCTTTTTTGTTATTTCTCCTATAAATCGGGTACAGTTCATTAACACCAAATCAGGTTTAGGGACCTCGGAATTGGGAATATATCCATTAAGATAAAAAATTCAAAATAGTCAGACAATTCTCTTCCTTTTTCGAATTTTATCTGATATACTCAATTCAACTCACTAAACCGTAACTTGTAGCCCAACAAAAGGAGTGTGGCATCTTATGAAACAAGTGATTGAGGCATTCAAAAGAAAAGACGCAGAAAAACGGATCCCGGTGCTGCGCTTAGAGATTGATTATGAATTGGCAACCCTCTTCGATGCGATGGCGTCACAAGATGATGCTACAGTTCAGGCTAGCAAGCATCGGTTAGAGAAGTACCGCCAAGAATTATTGCGTCTCGAAGCCTAACCATTACACACACATTCAACCAGTATTCCGAGCGGATACTGGTTTTTGTTTGGTACAATACAGTTGAGGTGATCACAGATGATAGAATGGTTTGCAGTCGACTTAATCAAACAAGCGGGAGAACTGATTCGTCGCGAGATTGATCAAAGTTATGAAGTGGAACGAAAGACGGGAAAAGGGGACTTGGTCACTGAAATCGACCGAGCGGTGGAACAATTGATTGTCCGTCGAATCCAACAAACATTTCCGGAACATCAGATTATGGGGGAAGAAGGGACAACAAATCAGCCAGAACAATTGACTGGTACCGTCTGGTTTGTCGACCCGATTGATGGGACGTTAAATTTTATTCATCAAAAACGTATGTTTGCCATCTCTATCGCGATCATGATGGATGGAGTCGTGGAATATGGATTCGTCTATGACGTCATGGCGGATGAGATGTTCATGGCGCGGAAAGGATACGGGGCGACGTTGAATGGTCGGACATTGACGACTCTTCATGAACATCATGTCCGAGACGCATTTTTAAGTATGAATGCGACGTGGGTCACGCCGAACCACCAGATTGCCCCGGAAATACTCGCACCGATTGTACGAGACTCGATTGGGACGCGGGCCCATGGTGCTGCATCGCTTGAATTAGCCTGGCTTGCCGCCGGTCGCGTGGACGGCTACATCACGATGCGCAATATGCCATGGGACTACGCTGCTGGCAAATTACTCGTAGAAGAAGTAGGGGGACGTGTCGTTTCCTTATATGGTGAGCCGATTCGCTATGACGGAAAAACATCTGTCCTGGCTGGGAGCGACTCATTTGTAAATGACGTCATCAAACATTACGTCATCGCAAAAGGGGTCACGGCTGAAGCAAAACCGGACTTACACATCGTGGAACATGATTCGTATGAAGAAATCCGCGATCTACTCGTCTTGGCGAATCCGAATGAAACGATGGTCCGGGAACAATTCGAGGAAGGGCGTACGTACAAAGCGTTACTCGGTGGTGAGATTGTCGGTGCATATATGCTCGTCTCACACGGAGACGAGCGGGTTGAACTCGTCAATATCGCAGTGAAGCCGGAACGTCAAAACCAAACAATCGGTCAACGCATGTTACAAGACGCAGTGAAGCGGGCCACGTTGATTGGTGGAAAAGAACTGCTCGTCTGTACAGGGAATTCAAGCATCATGCAACTGCGTTTTTACCAACAAGCTGGATTCCGATTCGATTCGGTGGAACGCGATTATTTTCGTAATCACGGGTACAATGACATCGAAGAAGATGGACTCATTTTACGCGACCGCATCTGCTTGACACGTCCACTATAAACGCAAGTAAAAGGGTTACTCCGACATGATACCGGAGTAACCCTTTTTTTTATGATTGATGGTCTGAAAGAATGCGGCGACGCAATTGAATACCAAAGTATGTCGCTACGCCACTTAACACGAGGCTGCCCAAGATAATGGCGGCGCTCCCCTCGGCCACCCCGATTCCAATGCCGACGAATCCTGCGACAACGGCTGTTGCGATCAATACAAACATTAGCTGCATGGAGGTTCCTCCTTATTTTCTCTTCTCTTCCCTATTGTATGATAAAAAACACGAGATGAAAACGTTCACAGTCGATTCCACTCGACAAAGGTACTGTGACGTGTGCTATACTCTTAAAGTTGAAGAAAAGTTGAAATTTTTTAAATAAGAGAGGAATAACTACATGAACGTAAGAACAAACCTTCGTAACGTAGCCATCATCGCGCACGTTGACCACGGTAAAACAACGTTAGTCGATGAATTATTGAAACAGTCTGGTACTTTCCGGACGAACGAGGCAGTCGCAGAACGCGCGATGGACTCGAACGATATCGAGCGTGAGCGCGGAATTACGATTCTCGCAAAAAACACAGCAATCGATTATAAAGAGACTCGCATCAACATCGTAGATACACCAGGTCACGCAGACTTCGGTGGAGAAGTTGAGCGAATCATGCGTATGGTAGACGGCGTTATTCTTGTTGTCGATGCGCGTGAAGGCTGTATGCCACAAACTCGTTTCGTATTGAAAAAAGCACTCGACCAAGGACTTCGTCCGATTGTCGTCGTCAACAAAATCGATAAGCCGATGGTTCGTCCACTCGACGTTGTCGATGAAGTTGTTGATCTCTTGATCGACCTTGGCGCAGATGAAGATCAACTTGAATTCCCTGTCGTCTATACATCAGCAGTCAGCGGTTCAAGTTCGTTCGATCCTGACCCAGAAAAACAAGAAGATACAATCACTCACGTGCTCGACACGATTCTCGAAAACACGCCGGCTCCAGTGGACAACTCAGACGAGCCACTTCAATTCCAAGTGACGATGCTCGACTATGACAACTACCTCGGCCGTATCGGCGTAGGTCGCGTCTTCCGTGGGAAAATCAAAGTCGGTGAACAAGTATCGCTTTGTAAGACAGACGGTACGGTGAAGCAACTTCGTGTCACGAAATTGTTCGGTTACTTCGGCCTCAAGCGCGTCGAAATCGAAGAAGCAAAAGCAGGTGACTTGATCGCTATCGCCGGAATGGAAGATATCAACGTCGGTGAAACGGTAACGCCAGTCGGTAAAGAAGAGCCACTTCCGCTCCTTCGCATCGATGAGCCAACGCTTCAAATGCGTTTCATGACAAACAACTCTCCATTCGCAGGACGTGAAGGCGATTTCGTGACGGCGCGTAAAATCGAAGAGCGTTTGATGAAACAACTCGAGACGGACGTTTCACTCCGTGTCGAAAACACAGATTCACCAGACCAATGGATCGTATCAGGACGCGGTGAGCTTCACCTCGGGATCTTGATTGAAAACATGCGTCGTGAAGGTTACGAGCTCCAAGTATCGAAACCGCAAGTTATCATCCGCGAAGACGAAAGCGGCACAAAAGTTGAGCCGTTCGAGCGCGTCATCATCGATGTACCTGAAGAGTACACAGGTTCAGTCATGGAATCGATCGGTCTCCGTAAAGGTGAGCTTGCGAACATGAACACGAATGACAACGGTCAGACACGTATGGAATTCCTCGTGCCATCACGTGGTCTTATCGGTTACCGTAACGAATTCTTGTCAGCGACACGTGGATACGGAATCTTGAACCATACGTTCGAAGAGTACCGTCCATATATTGCTGCTGATATCGGTGGTCGTCGTAGCGGTGTTATGGTTTGTATCGAAAACGGGAAGTCGACGGCCTACTCAATCGGTGCCCTTGAAGACCGTGGGACAATCTTTATCGAGCCAGGTACAGATGTGTATGAAGGAATGATCATCGGGGAATGTAACCGTGATGTTGACCTTGCCATTAACGCTGTTAAAGGGAAACAATTGACGAACATGCGTGCTTCTGCAAAAGACTCGACACAAGTCTTGAAACGTCCGCGCGTCTTCTCACTTGAAGAGTCACTCACGTTCTTAAACGATGACGAGTTCTGTGAAATTACACCGGAGTCGATCCGTCTCCGTAAGAAAATCTTAAACAAGAACGAACGCGAGAAAGCAGACAAGCGTCGTAAACTTGGTAAAGAATAAGTTAGAAGAAAGGGGACGCTTCGGCGTTCCCTTTTGCATGGAATAGTGTAGAATGGATGTGTATGAAATAAAGGGGGACTCTTTGTCTTGAAAGCTTCTCAAACAATCGATATCACACAAATTGACGTTCCGTGGATCGCTTCGATGCTAGGTGTCGGCAGTGACCCGAACGACTTTTCCGTTGGGTTCAATGCACTCGTTGTCACGGTCATCTTACTGACAATCCTTGTCTTTAAACTTGGTTTTGCGAAACAATTGGCATGGTGGAAGTCGCTCATCGTCTATATTCTCCTTTCACTTGGAGCAGGTACGATGGCACTCGTCTTTTTCACATGGCCAATCCCGGAAGTGCTTGCCGTCATGGCTATCGTGTTGGCCATCTATCGTGGCCGCCTCTGGTGGAATCGTCGTCAAGATGCGGTAGAATCATAAAAAATACGGGCGTCTCTTCGGAGGCGCCCGTTTGCATTACCAGTTTCGTTTTTGTCGAAATGTAGGATATAACTTGAACTGTCCAGATGCGGCGCGTTCAGCCGTTCGTTCGCTGATTCGCTCCTGACACTCTTGACACATATACGTTTTCGCCGGTTTGTTACGCAAGCGTTTTGCTTCAAACGACCATGAGTCGATCGTCTCGACTTTATCGCAAAGAGAACATTTTACACGCATCTTTTCACCTTCCTCTATACGATGAGTATAGCATGATTTCAACCGTTAAAAGCAGGGAATTGAACCGGTAAGGGAGAATGGTACAACCATACCCGGTGAAAAGGAGGGGAGTTGAATGGCGAGCAAGGCAACGTTTGAACTGACAGCTGCGCAAGAGCGCTTGTTGAATGACATGCCGTTAACATTTCTCGTTGGTTTTGACGAGGCAAAGCGTTGGCCGATCAGCCATGCCATCAGTTGGGTGCAAGCGTTAGATGCTGTCACGGTCCGGTTCGCATTAACGAGAAATTCCCATATCGTGACCATCTTGACGACTGAAAAGACGGCTGGCCTCATCTTTATCGAAGATGGTCAGTCCTATCATGTTTTACTCTCATCAATTCGAGAGTTCGACCCGGCGGTCAAACCAAGCCTTCATCTTCGTTTTTTTGAAGGACATGTCGAAGAAGTGAGGAACATCTCGTTTTATGGAGCAGCTTACGCACAGCCCGAAATCACGAAAACATACGATATTCGTGCGGCGGAAAAGCTTGACCGTGAAGTGAAAGAAAGTCTTCATTCTTGAATACCATCCTATATTCGAGGGGCGGCAAAGTCTATGAAAAAAACGTATGTACTTGATACGAACGTACTCCTACATGATCCGCTATCCTTATTTCAATTTGAAGAACACGACGTGGTGATTCCAGCCATCGTCCTAGAAGAGTTAGATGGGAAGAAACGTAACATGGATGAGGTCGGGCGGAACGCCCGTGAAACGTCGCGTGTCCTCGACCAGCTCCGGTCATCGGGGAAACTTCATGACGGGGTCCCACTTGAAAACGGAGGACGTCTGTTTGTCGAAATCGGTCATGAACACCAGGTCGATATCCCGTTCGATGTCATGACGAATGATAATCGCATCTTAATGGTAGCGTTAGGATTAATGAAACAATACGAGCATGACGCGGGTCGAAAGGTCGTCGTCGTCTCAAAAGATATATTGGTCCGTGTCAAAGCGGACGCCATTGGAATTGACGCAGAAGACTACTTGACAGATCATATCGTTGACACGACGGACTTATACGCCGGCTATCGAGAGATTGAAGTCGATCAGTCGCTCATCGATGAATTTTATAAAGTCCGTCAATTGCCGACGACGGCCTTGACGAAACAAGTGCTATATCCGAACTCGTTCGTCGTCTTGAAAAGTAATGTGTCGAAAGCGAGTGCGCTTGCTGTGGTCGATTCGCTTCAACCGATTTTACGACCACTGGCACTCGATGCTGATCATATTTGGGGAATTCATCCGCGAAACGTTCAACAGCGGATGGCACTCGACCTGCTGCTTCGGGATGACATTCCGTTTGTCACCTTACTTGGGAAAGCCGGTACCGGGAAGACGCTCCTTGCTCTAGCAGCAGGTCTATCGCTCGTCGAGGATGAACAGCGTTACAATAAGCTAGTCGTCGCTCGCCCAGTCGTGCCGATGGGGAACGATATCGGTTACTTGCCAGGGGAAATGGAAGAGAAGCTTCGTCCTTGGATGCAACCGATTTATGATAACTTGGAATTTTTATTTAATGCGAATTCAAAAGACGAGCTCGGGAATATTCTAGCCGGTATGAAATCGATTCAGCTCGAGGCGCTCACCTATATTCGAGGTAGAAGTATGCCGGACCAGTTCATCATCATCGATGAGGCACAGAACTTAACGAAGCACGAAATTAAAACCATTCTCACCCGAGTCGGTGAGAACTCGAAAATCGTACTCGTCGGCGACCCGTATCAAATCGATCATCCGTATTTAGATGAGTATTCGAACGGATTGACGTACGCGGTGGAACGCTTCAAAGGACAAAACGTCTTCGGGCACGTTCAACTCGTGAAAGGGGAACGTTCATCCCTTGCACGATTGGCGGCTGATTTACTATAAGCGATATACACAAATAACGCCGAGTTTCGCACTCGGCGTTATTTTGTATCGAGTTGTAGTGACTGAACGTTCGTCCGTTCTAAGAAGGCATTTGAGATCATAATCAATCCCGTGAGGATGAACAGGGCAGAAAATCCGAAGTGTGCCACGATTTGGGATCCAAATAACGGTCCGAGTAGATTCCCCATGAACTGAGCGGACTGATTGTACGAAAAGATCCGGCCGGTCGCAGAGACCGGCGTATGTTGGCGCAGTAGCGATTGTACGGACGGCATTAAGGCAGCCGTTGCGAATCCGATTCCGAAACGCAACAAAATGAGTTGAGTCGTTGAGGTAACGAATGCTTGCGGAATCAAGAATAGGCTATAGAGGAGCAGTGCCCAAAACAAGATGCGTTCTGCCCCATATCGGTCTGATAACCGTCCGAGACGCTGCGCCGAAAAGAGAGCGGCCAGTCCCGGAGCGGAGGCGACAATCCCTGCCATGAAGGCGAGCGCGGTTGTGCTCGGATTCAATTCACGTACGTATAATGTCAAGAGCGGTCCGATGGATTGTGTCGAGAACTGAATGAGGAATGTTGTCACAAACAGCCCGACAATCAACTGAGGATGTCGCAGTGAGGCGAAAATCGATTTCATCGACGCGAGTTCTTCACGTTTCACTGGGACAAAATCTTCTTTTACGAACCAAAGCGTGATGAGGAACGTCAGGAAGAGTGCACTTCCGGTAAAGAGAAAAACGGATCGAAGCCCAATCCAGTCTGCAAGCAATCCACCGATGAGGGGACCGAGTAGACCACCAGTGATTCCACCGGTTGACAGGGTACCGAGCGCCCAGCCACTTTTCTCTTTTGGGGTTTGGGATGCGACTAACGTGATGCCGGCTGAGATAAATCCGGACACGGCACCCATGAGTAAACGCAATCCGACGAGTTGATACACGTCTTGGACGAAGCTGATAAGAAACATGACGATGGCCATCCCGAGACTGGCTCGGATGAGCATCAGTTTCCTTCCTTTTCGGTCAGCTAAGCGCCCCCACATCGGAGAAACGATGGCAGCTACGAGGAACGTCGCGCCGAAGGCAATCGCAGACCAAGTGACGACGTGGTCCGGATCCTTTACCCCGAGTTGTTCGATGAACAATGGGAGGAATGGTAGGACGAGACTCATCGAGGCAGCGGTCAAGAAGCTACCAATCCAAACAACCATTAAGTTTCGTTTCCATAGAGGTATCGTAAGCGTCACGACCTTTCTTATTTAATTGGTAATCAACACTCTATATACTACACTTTATGAACTAAAAAGTCCAAAAAATGAGAAGGTGTGAACCTTCTCATTAATTGCTTAATACGGTGATATGATTGACTTGGCGAATGACCTGATCCTCGTATAATACATAGACAGGTCCGTCGGTAAGTACTTTTCCGTCTTTTGAAAATTGTAAATATACTTGTGCTGCCTCGCTGAGCGATAGAGTCAATACTGTTTCCCCGTAAAAACGGACATGTGTCGCAAGTTCAATCGGTTCAGCATTGTTTAAAAATGGCGCGAGCGGCATGGCGAACGAGTCGCGTAATGCTGCATCTTTGTCTTGTCGTGACATCGGTTTATTGTGGTCGATTCGAGTTCCTTGTGACAATCCGTCATCCCATGCTTTCCCCATTTTCGCATAGTATGCCTCACGGTCATTCTCCGTCACCGAGTCCAAATCTTCAATCTTCCGTTTTCGTTCGTCAAAAATCCATACGGTCGGGTCAATCGTCAGACTGTGGCGAACCGCTCCATCAAGTGGAAAAATCATGCTTATATCCCCCTTCATACACATTACACGTTTCATTATAGCGCTCTTTCTCGTAAAATGGAAAAGAGGAAGAATGTCGCGTTCATTCATACTGTACATTGAATTATGATGAAAGATAATGTACAGTTGAGTTATGACAAACAGTCTGTCATCGTACGGAGGAGGGGTCGTAGTGGCGACAAATTTGGCTGCAATCCAACGGGAGCAAGCGCTTCAATTACTCGAGGCGGATGCTGAAAAAATCCGTTGTCTGATTGAAGTGCAGTTAGAAAACCTAAAAATGCCGAAGTGCCCGCTTTATGAAGAGGTGCTTGATACACATATGTTTGGACTATCGCGCCAAATTGATTTTGCGGTTCGTCTTGGACTCATTTCAGACATTGAAGGTAAAGGACTGCTCGATTCATTGGAACAAAAGTTGTCTGCTTTGGCAGAAGCTTCAGAATTATGAACCTTATACTCAAACTGTGCAAGTGGCGCTGTTTGAGTATTTTTTTATAAGGGTTGTCGGATTGTTTTACATAAGGAAGTGAATACATGAAAACACGGTTTCGGTATTTTGATTTTGCGTTGTTTTTGTCAGTGCTCTTACTCGTCGGGCTAAGCTCCATCATGATTTATAGTGCTAGTGTTTGGAATCGTGGGGATTACGCGAATAGTAGTTTATTCTATCGCCAGCTCGTCTACGTTGGCATTGGAATCTTTGTCTATTTGATTGCGACATTGTTCCGATATGAGATGTTTCGGAAAAAAGGCATTCGCCTCGGTCTTTATGCGCTCTCTGTCATCTTGCTGTTTGTCACGTGGGCGATGCCTCCATTGAATGGGGCGCGAGCTTGGCTCATCATCGGAGGAATGACCATTCAACCGGTCGAGATTGCGAAGTTCGTCCTCATCATACTGCTTGCGAACTACTACCATGAACTATGGAATAATGAGTTGAAAGGACTCCCTGGTCGATTGGCGCGGGCCGCTATCACGAAAAAAGGGTTGCGTGCACAAATCAGCGCCTTCTTTTTAGTGCCTGTCCTCTTTTACTTTTCGTTTTATGCGATCGCAATCAATGGACAGCCGGATATGGGGGGGTTATTCGTCCTCGGTTCCATCATGTTGCTCATGTGGTTCGGTGTCGGGGCGCCGCTTCGAATTTTGATTCCAGGGATTTTAGCTGGGGTTGGTACTGTATTCGTATTGTTCACGACCATCTTCTCGGAGAATCAACGAAGTCGGATTGAAGTCGTGTTCAACCCGTTCATGGACCCGGAAGGATATGGACACCAATTGCTCATGTCGATTATCTCAATTGTACATGGTGGATTGACTGGAGTCGGACTTGGGAACAGTTTTCAAAAGTATGGATATTTGCCAGAACCAGAAACCGACTATATCATGTCGATCATTGCGGAGGAGTTAGGATTCCTCGGTGTATTGACGGTTTTAGTCCTACTCTTCTTCATCGCCTTTCGCGCGATCCATATCGCCAATCATGCGGATAGTCACTTTGCGATGTTCGTATCGTTTGGGATTGCATCACAAATCATTATCCAGACGGCCATCAACATCGGTGCGATGTCCGGTTGGTTCCCAGGGACAGGCGTAACCTTGCCACTGGTCAGTTATGGAGGAACATCGCTCATCATGATGATGGGTGTTCTCGGTGTGCTCAGTAGTATCTCGATGCGTAACCGTCATCGAGAGGCGACACGACGAGAAGAAATTCGGGTGAAGTCAGAAGAAAACGTTCAACGCTCATCGCTTCACGTTGTCAGGTAAGGAAACGAACAAACTTCATTAACGGGGGGATTTCATTTGAAACCAATTAAAAAGTTACTTGTTGCAAACCGTGGGGAAATTGCCATTCGCGTATTTCGCGCGGCGACAGAGTTAGGCATTCGAACGGTAGCTGTCTATTCGCAAGAAGATAGCGGCTCCTTACATCGCTTTAAAGCTGATGAAGCCTACTTGATCGGTGTAGACAAAAAACCGATCGATGCGTACCTCGATATCGAAGACGTGATTCGAATCGCTAAGGAGTCAGACAGTGATGCGATTCACCCAGGGTATGGTTTCCTTTCAGAGAACATTGAACTCGCACGACGTTGCCGTGAAGAGGGCATCATCTTTGTCGGACCGCATGAGTCACATTTACATGCGTTCGGGGATAAAGTACGAGCACGTCAGAGTGCGATTGCTGCGGGTCTTCCTGTCATCCCGGGTTCGGATGGACCCCTCACATCATATGAAGATGCTGAAGCATTTGCGAACGAGCACGGATTCCCGCTCATGGTCAAAGCTTCGATGGGTGGCGGAGGACGCGGAATGCGTGTCATTCGAACAGAAGCGGAAATGAAAGATTTGATTGAACGTGCAAAGTCAGAAGCAAAGCAGGCGTTCGGTTCTGACGAAGTGTACATAGAAAAACTCGTCGAACGTCCGAAACACATCGAGGTGCAAATTCTTGGGGATGAGCACGGTCACATCGTTCACTTATTCGAGCGTGACTGTTCGGTTCAGCGCCGTCACCAAAAAGTTGTCGAAGTGGCGCCGTGTGTGACATTGTCTGATGCATCGCGCCAAGCGATTTGTGATGCGGCGGTCCAACTCATGCGTCACGTCGGATACGTCAACGCCGGTACAGTCGAGTTCTTGGTGACAGAGGATGAGTCGTTCTACTTCATCGAAGTCAACCCGCGCATTCAAGTGGAACATACGATCACAGAGATGGTGACGGGCTTTGACATCGTTCAAACGCAATTGATGATCGCGCAAGGTGAGTCGCTCCACGGCGATATGATTCAAATGCCGAAACAGGAAGAGATTAAACTTCTCGGTTATGCGATTCAATCACGTGTTACGTCTGAAGACCCAGGCAACAACTTCATGCCGGATACTGGGAAAATCATGGCTTACCGTTCTCCAGGCGGCTTTGGTGTCCGTCTTGACGGTGGGAATGCGTATGTCGGTGCAGAGATTTCACCGTACTACGATTCACTTCTCGTGAAACTGTCCACGCACGGCATGACATTCGAACAAGCGGCCTCGAAGATGGTTCGAAACTTGAACGAGTTCCGGATTCGCGGAATCAAGACGAACATTCCGTTCTTGATTAACGTCATGAAACATCCGAACTTTATCAATGGAGATTACAACACGTCATTCATCGATGAGACGCCAGAACTGTTCGTCTTCCCGAAACGAAAAGACCGTGGGACGAAACTGTTGAACTATATCGGGGACGTGACAGTGAATGGATTCCCGGGTGTCGGTCTGAAAGACAAGCCGATTAGCCGTTCGGTGCGAATCCCACATGACCTCCCAGCAGAAGCGAAGCCAGGGACGAAACAAATTCTTACAGAGCTTGGACCGGACGGCCTCGCCGATTGGATCAAACGTCAACCGGAACTGTTGTTGACAGATACGACGATGCGAGATGCGCATCAATCGTTGCTCGCGACGCGCATGCGGACACAGGACATTTTGAACATCGCCGAACCGACAAGCAAACTCATGCCAGAATTGTTCTCGGTCGAGGCATGGGGTGGAGCGACGTTCGACGTCGCCTACCGCTTCTTATCCGAAGACCCATGGGTACGTCTCATGAAGCTTCGTGAGAAGATGCCGAACGTCTTGATTCAAATGTTGCTACGCGGTGCGAATGCGGTCGGTTACAAAAACTATGCAGACAACGTCATTGAGAAATTCGTACACGAAGCGGCATATGCCGGAGTCGACGTGTTCCGAATCTTTGACAGTCTCAACAACTTGGAATCGATTCAATTGGCAATCGATGCGACACTTCCAACTGGGAAAGTGGCAGAGGCGGCCATCTGTTATACGGGAGACTTGTACGATGGCAACCGTCCGAAGTACCACCTTCCGTATTATATCGACCTCGCGAAGAAACTTGAGGCGAGTGGTGCGCATATCTTGGCAATCAAAGATATGGCCGGTTTATTGAAGCCGGAATCGGCCTATGCACTCGTATCGGCATTGAAAGACGCCGTGGACTTACCAATCCACTTGCATACACATGATGCTTCCGGTAACGGGATCTTCACCTATGCTCGTGCGACAGATGCCGGTGTCGATATCGTTGACGTTGCTGCGAGCTCGATGTCAGGGATGACGTCACAGCCTTCAGGTGGAAGTTTGGTCTACGCGCTCAACCACCACGAACGTCAGCCGAAGGTCGACCCGAAACAATATGAGATCATCAGTGACTACTGGCAAGACGTGCGTCATAACTATGAACCGTTTGAAAGTGATATGCGTGCCCCGCACCCATCCGTGTATGAGCACGAGATGCCAGGTGGACAATATTCAAACCTCCAACAGCAAGCGAAAGCGGTCGGGCTTGGAGACCGTTGGGGCGAAGTGAAGGCGATGTATGCCCGAGTGAACATGTTGTTTGGGGACATTGTCAAGGTGACGCCGTCATCTAAAGTTGTCGGTGATATGGCGCTCTTCATGGTCCAGCATAACTTGACGGAAGAAGATGTGATGACGCGCGGACACCAGTTGGACTTCCCGGACTCGGTCGTCGAAATGATGCGTGGTGAATTGGGGACGCCTCCAGGTGGATTCCCGAAAGATGTACAACAAGTCATCTTGAAAGGGGAGGAGCCATTAAACGTTCGTCCTGGTAAGTTGATCAAACCGTATGACTTTGAATCGGCACGTCAAGAACTGTTTGAAAAGTTCGAGCGACCGGTGACGGACTTTGAACTTCTTGCTCATGCGCTTTATCCGAAAGTGTACGAAGACTATATCAAACATACAACGACATACGGGGACGTATCGGTGCTCGATACGTTGACGTTCTTCTACGGATTAAACGTCGGGGAGACAATCCAAGTTGAAATCGAGACAGGAAAAACGTTAATCATCAAGCTCGTACAAGTGAGTGCAGCGAATGAAGATGGCATCCGTCTCGTCTCGTATGAGATGAACGGGGTACCACGTGAAATCGAGATTAAAGATGTCAATGTCAAATCGGCAACGACAAGCCGTCCGAAAGTCGATCGTTCGAACGCCAAACAAGTCGGTGCATCGATGCCGGGGTCTGTCTTGAAAGTATTGGTCGAACCAGGAAGTCGCGTTCACCGTGGGGAGCAGTTGCTCGTCACAGAAGCGATGAAAATGGAAACGACAATTCAAGCGGCACAAGATGGCGAGATTAAAGCCATCCACATTAAAGAAGGCGACACAATACAAAGTGACGACTTGTTGATTGAATTTGTATAATCAAAAGAAGCATAGTGCGCTATGCTTCTTTTTTTGTAGATGGGAGTGGTGATGATGAAACGAGTATGTTGGTTTCGTTCGGATTTTAGACTGACCGATAATCATATGTTACACCGTGTATTGAAAGATATAGAGGAAGGCGATGACCTGGATTTCGTCTTTTGGTTGAATCCGAAATACTGTGACCCGTTCGAGGTACGGCATGACTATTTCTTCTCGACGATGCGAACGTTCATGGATGATTTAGAAGCGAAAGGGTTAGGGCTTCGCGTCCTTGTCGCAGAGACGGAGGATGCGTTCGTGAAACAGCTCGGGGAGATGGATGTGTTCTATTTTAATGCGGAGTACGTGGAACCGTTCAAACAGCGGGATGACCGTGTGATTGAAGCACTTGGTGATGAAGTAAAAGTTGTGCGACTCCTAGATCGTCACCTATTTCATCCGGATACGTTCCGAACAAAAAGTGGCGATCCCTATAAAGTGTTCACCCCGTTCAAAAAAGCGGCGTATGCCGAACAGCCGCCCGCACCGTATGAGGTTGATGTCGATCGTTTATCTCAGTACATCCGTTCAAAGAATGAACAACCGAGTGAACTGAAAGATCTATTCAAACGATGTAATCGTGAATGGAAAGGGCTAGGGGAAATGGAAGCGAAGAAACGATTGACCCGCTTCGTCAATGATCGCATGGTCGATTATGACGAGAAGCGTGATATTCCGAGCATCGCCGGGACGAGTCGACTATCGCCTTATTTACGAACAGGTGTGTTGTCGATTCGCACCATCACCGAACAAGTGTTGTCGGCGAGACGATCAAAAGGACGCGACACGTATTACGATGAGCTGTTGTGGCGCGAATTTTATTACATGGTCATGGCAAAGTTCCACGGATTGAAAGATCAACCGTTCAATGATAAATACAAGTCGATTGAATGGGAGGACAATGAAGAGCAGTTCGAAAAGTGGTGTAACGGGGAGACCGGGTATCCAATCGTCGACGCGGCGATGCGTCAGTTGAACGAGACCGGGTGGATGCACAACCGCCTACGCATGATTGTCGCATCTTTCCTATCGAAACATCTCCTTCTCGATTGGCGAAAAGGGGAACGGTATTTCGAGCAAAAGCTGATCGATTATGAGGCAGCGTCAAATATCGGGGGATGGCAATGGGCGGCCTCTGTCGGGACGGACGCTGTTCCGTATTTCCGTATTTTCAATCCGACGACGCAATCCGAGCGATTTGACCCTGATGGGACGTTCATCCGGAAGTATGTGCCGGAGCTGAAACATATGACAGATAAATCGATTCACTTTCCGGACCCATCAGAGCGAGACAACTATGCCATGCCACTCGTCGATCATAAAAAAGCGAGAGAGCGTGCCCTCGAACGATTTAAAGCATTGTAAACTAAAAAGCGCCGCGGCGCTTTTTAGTTTGGTTATCCGTTCATGTTTTTCAATTGTGCCCCGTCTTGTCGCGCTGTCGACCGATACGCGTGATAAGAGAGGTATGACAGGATACCGAAGTAGCACGTGATCAAGAATGCGTGAAGGAGCGGAACGTAAGTCGCGTGTCCACCAAGAACGATCCAAGCTCCTGTACCGACTTGAAGTAGGATGAAGAAAAGAGACGCCAACATACCGCGCTCAATCAATCGGTTCATTTCTTTTCGGGCAAGATAGAGTACATACAACGTGTACAAAACGAGAATACCCGCCATGATGCGATGTCCCATCTGCACATACGACTCGAACGTCCAGACGTTCTGCTCACAAATCGGCCAACCGACACAAGCGTATGTAGCACCGAGGTGACGGACGTAGGCTCCTGTGTATACGACGATCATCGTATAAATTGAAAGACCGTAAAGATGAGATCGTAATCGTCTCGATACGACTTGATGTTCCCGTTCACCTTCGAATAACAGAATCGTCAAAATGAGTAACGATGCGAACGACACGAGAGAAATTCCAAAATGAAGGGCCAGGATGGCATCCGACTGTTGCCAAATGACCGCGCCCGCTCCAATGATTGATTGGATGAGCATAAAGATAAATGCGAGAAACGCAAAGATTTTCACATCGACCCGATGTTTGACCGCGATGAACGTCCAAATGGCGAGCGCAATGATGAGAAGACCTTCAATACCGGAGACTACCCGGTGACTGTATTCAATCATCGTTTCAACACTAGGATTGGTTGGGATTAATTTTCCATGACAGAGTGGCCAGTCCGTCCCACAACCATCTCCTGAATCCGTCTTCGTCACGGTTCCACCCATGATGAGGACAAGCATCATCCCAAGGGTGACAAACCCTGAGAAAAACGCGAGTTTTTTATGCATGCAATACCACCTGCTTCTAATCGAAATCCGTTAAAAAATGTACCTTGTTTATTTATATTTTTTTCGCCATACTTATTATACGGCTTTCTGTTCAAAAAACGAAATGGAAAAGCTTGCAATCGTTATCAAAAACGTTATTCTAATATTAGTAAAGCACATGAGGTGTGACAAATATCACACTATTGACACAAAAAACTCGCTATTTTACAAGCATAAAGGGCGTATTTTATAAAAAAATATGGTATCTTTGTAGAGAGTTAAGTGTATTTTGTTCATATTGTGTTTTTTCTGTGAAGAGAATGCGAGGATTTCGTGATTATGTGGGGGGGTCAGTATGACAAAAGTCAACCCAGGGATGACGGTAGATGTAGAGTATACAGAATCAACGTCATTCCGAGATTACGTCGCCTTAGCGAAAATGGGAATCGTTCGCGCCAACCTGTTGTTGGTGTTTGCAGGATTCTTCGTGGCAGCGACGTACCAGAGCGATACGCCAGTCCTTTACTTGTTTGAAGTTTGGCCACAGCTCTTATTAACGATGTTAGGAAGCGCACTCGTGATTTCGGGGAGTTGTTACCTAAACAACTTTGTGGACCGAGATATCGATTACTTAATGGATCGTACGGACAATCGACCGAGTGTAACCGGCAAGATTTCAGGGGAGAAGATTTTACTCCTTGGATTGACACAACTTGCAATCGGAACACTACTATTGCTCCTTGTATCGTACGTCGCCGCAGTATTCGGTTTAATCGGGGCATTTTTTTATGTCGTGATTTATACGATGTGGCTGAAGCGTACGAGTACGCTCAATACAGTCGTCGGTAGTATTTCGGGAGCTGTTCCACCGCTCATCGGTTGGGCAGCACTAGATCCGGCACTTCATATTGATGCGTGGCTTATGTTTCTTGTCATGTTCTTATGGCAACCACCACACTTCCTGGCGCTCGCCATGCGACGGACGGAAGAGTATCGAGCGGCAGGCATTCCGATGCTTCCGGTCGTGAACGGATTTGCCATCACGAAACGGCAAATCATCTGGTGGATTGCGACGCTGATTCCGGCATCGCTCTTATTTATGCATTACGGTCTTACTTACTTGACAGTCGCAGCCGGTTTAGGGGGCTACTGGTTGTATCTCGGGTTGAAAGGATTCAACGCCGAGGATGAAATCAAGTGGGCAAACAAAATGTTCTTCTATTCATTAATTTATTTAGTCGTGTGGATTATCGCGCTGATTTTGACAGCACTCTGGTGATCGCACTCACTATATAGAAAACCATTACACATCATTTTGGGAGAAAGTGGGGATTGTTGTGAAATCATTTAAGAAGCTTCTGTTTGGCATCGTCCCGATGATGATGTTCGCAGTCCTGTTATCAGGTTGCGGTCAAGAGGGATTGTCTGCATTGAAGCCGATGGGAGAAGGAGCTGAGCTTCAGCTCCGCATCATTCTCATCAGTTTGGCGATCATGCTCTTCGTACTCATCATCGTATCGGTCATTTACGTGTACGTGCTCATGAAGTTCCGTCGGAAAGATGAATCGATTCCGAAGCAAGTTGAAGGTAGCAGTACACTCGAGATGATTTGGACAGTCGTTCCGATTATCCTTCTCATCATTCTCGCTGTTCCGACAATCACGACGACTGTCGAACTCGCGAAAGCGAAAGAAGCGAAAAAAGAAGAAGAAATCAACGTTACAGCTAACTTGTACTGGTGGGAATTTGAATATCCAGAAGCAGGTGTTGTGACAGGGCAAGAGCTCGTCATTCCAGTCGGAAAACGAGTCGGCATCAACTTGACGTCTAAAGATGTCATTCACTCATTCTGGGTACCGGCTTTATCTGGTAAGACAGATACGAACCCAGGACTTGATAACGAAATGTGGTTACATGCAAATGAACCAGGTACTTACTACGGGAAATGTGCTGAGCTTTGCGGTCCGTCACATGCCCTTATGGACTTTAAAGTCATCGCGCTCGAGCAAGAAGAATATGATCAATGGCTCGCTGACATGAAAGCCAAGCAAGACGAGAACGGTGAGAAACTCGTCGCAGACAACACAAACTTGACTACAGGTGAGCAAGTGTATGTCGAAAGCTGCTTGAGCTGTCACGGCGGCGGTAAAGTGGCACCAAGTTTAACGAACTTCGGTGATCGTGAATGGCTCGCTGGTTACCTCGAAAACAACGAGGACAACTTGAAAGAGTGGATCCGTGACCCGCAAGAGAAAAAACAAGGGGCTCTTATGCCAGGATTCAATGAAGGTCAAATCAGCAACGAAGAATTAGATGCACTCGTTGACTTCTTGTATGAGCAGAAGATTGACTAACGGGAAAAGGGGGATTTCACGTGGCACAGACCACTGCAATGCAGCAATCGCGTAAATACAATGGCATCATGGATTGGATTACGACGGTTGACCACAAAAAAATCGGTATTTTGTATTTGTTCTCAGGAATCTTCTTCCTCCTTCTCGGTGGAATTGAAGCATTACTGATTCGTTGGCAACTCGTCAAACCAATGAACGACTTCGTCAGCGGTGAGACGTTTAACCAGTTGATTACGATGCACGGAACGACGATGATCTTCCTTGCGGCCATGCCGATGTTATTCGGTTTCATGAACGCCGTCGTACCACTTCAAATCGGGGCACGCGACGTTGCGTTCCCATTCATTAACTCATTAGGTTTTTGGTTGTTCTTCTTCGGTGGAGTCATGCTTAACTTGAGCTGGTTCTTCGGAGCAGCACCAAACGCAGGGTGGACAGCTTACGCGCCACTTTCAACACAACCAGAAGCAACAGGGGTAGACTTCTACGCTCTCGGTCTTCAGATTTCAGGTTTCGGTTCATTGATGGCCGGGATTAACTTCCTCGTCACCATCTTGAACATGCGTGCGCCAGGAATGAAACTCATGCGTATGCCACTCTTCACATGGACGACTTTCGTTGCATCGGCATTGATCGTCTTCGCATTCCCACCACTTACGGTCGGATTGTTCATGTTGATGTTCGAGCGACTCTTCGGAGCTGCTTATTTTGACCCGGCACTTGGCGGGAACGTTGTCATCTGGGAACACCTTTTCTGGATCTTCGGTCACCCGGAAGTATACATCTTGATCTTACCGGCATTCGGTATTTTCTCGGAAATCATTCCGACATTTGCGCGTAAACGCCTCTTTGGTTACACGACGATGGTCTTTGCGACAATGCTCATCGGTTTCCTTGGATTCATGGTTTGGGTTCACCACATGTTCACAGTCGGTCTTGGTCCAGTTGCCAACTCGATCTTCGCTGTTGCAACGATGGCGATTGCCGTACCAACTGGTGTTAAAATCTTTAACTGGCTCTTCACACTGTGGGGCGGTCAAATTAAATTCAACGTGGCCATGCTTTACTCAGTCGCGTTCATTCCTTCATTCCTCGTTGGTGGGATGACAGGGGTTATGCTTTCAGTCGCACCGGCTGACTATCAGTACCACGACAGCTACTTCGTTGTCGCTCACTTCCACTACGTAATCGTAGGTGGGGTTGTATACGGTCTCTTCGCAGGACTTTACTACTGGTTCCCACTCATGTTCGGAAAAGCCCTTTCTGAAAAGCTTGGATACTGGCAGTTCTGGTTGTTCTTTATCGGGTTCCACTTGACGTTCTTCCCGCAACACTTCCTCGGATTGTTCGGTATGCCACGTCGAGTCTTCACATACCTCGATGGTCAAGGTTGGGATACACTCAACATGCTCTCGACAATCGGTGCATTCTTCATGGGTGTGTCAACGATTGTCTTGCTCGTCGCTGTTGTGAAAGCCTTCTTGTCGAAAGACCGCGTCAAACCAGACCACTGGGGAGATGGACGTACGCTTGAGTGGACACTTCCTGTTCCGACTCCAGAGTACAACTTTGCACAAACACCACTCGTCAAAGGACTTGATACGTTCTGGCTCGAGAAAATGGCTGGCAACAAACGCGTGTCAGTCGCTGAAGAAGTTTCGGACATCCACATGCCGAACAACTCGCTCATTCCGTTCTTCATGTCACTCGGCCTCTTTATCGCAGGACTCGGTGCCATCTTCCAGATGGATAACACGGTCGTCGGTTGGTCATTGATTGGATTTGGATTAGCGATGACGTTCGTCTCGATGTTCCTACGTTCTTGGATTGACGATCACGGCTACTACATTCCGAAGTCACAAGTCGAAGCAGACTTGAAAGCGATTCGTGAGAAAGGAGAACAATAAATGGCACATGCAGTTGAAAAACACCCAGTGACCGGTATCCCGGCCAATCCAGAGAAAGCAACACTGGAAGGGAAAAATAAATATGTGGCCTTCTGGTTCTTCCTTGGTGGAGAGACAGTCCTCTTCGCCTCGCTCTTTGGAACATACGTTGGTCTCTTGAACTCTGGTGCTCCAGAGGAATTACGTTCGTATAACATTTTCGAAATGGAGCTCGTCTTCATCATGACGATGCTCCTCCTCACAAGTTCACTTACAAGTGTCCTTGCGATGATGAACATGAAAGCAAACAATCCAGGGCGTATGAAGCTTTGGTTGATTGTCACGCTCCTTCTTGGTGCCGGCTTCCTTGGTGCTGAGATTTACGAGTTCATTCACTACTACCACATCGGTCACACGTTCACATCGAGCGCATTCGGTTCAGCCTTCTATACGTTAGTTGGTTTCCACGGCGCGCACGTAACGTTCGGTCTCCTTTGGATTACGACACTCTTGATTCGTAACTGGAACCGTCCGATCGATGTATACAATGCACCAAAGTTCTATGTATCGAGTCTATATTGGCACTTTATCGACGTTGTTTGGGTCTTCATCTTCTCAATCGTCTACCTCTTAGGGATGGTGAACTAATATGGAAAAACGAGTAATGAACGAATCTCACAAGCAGTTAGAGCTTGAAGTAAAAGCAGAGTCGAAACGTGAGTATCAGCTTCAATTGATCAGTTTCGCGATGATGATTTTACTCACATTCGTGGCATTCGGCGCCGTCTATGCGGAATTGATGCCAGTGTGGGCAGCAGGTGGTTTCTTAATCATCTTGGCGGTCATCCAAGTCTTCCTACAGTTATATATCTTCATGCATATGAATAACCGTGGGAACACGTGGATCGTTGGCATGATGTGGCTAGGCATCTTTGTCGCCATCATCACGGTCGCTGCACTCCGCTTACTCATTTGGTAATTGTGACAAAGGATTGAACATCTGTGGAAACACGGATGATTCGGTCCTTTTTCCTTTACTTCAAAAATGAATGAATAGTAATCTTGAAGTGAACGGTTTCAAAGGTTAGGGAGAGAAAGAAAAGGGGTGAACGGATGCTCTGGAATACGTCGGAGCTGCTCAATCAATTTGATTGGCTCACGTTATGGAGTCCGCTGTTCGGATTGCTCATGGTCGGGATTTATGTGTTATACGCCGTCGTGACAGAGAGAATGGCGAAGCGAGGATATGCCTCGACCACGTTGTTACAAAAGTTTAGTATGTTGTTTGCGATTGTTTTGTATTACATCGGTTTTGGAAGTCCAATCGATGTCATGGCACATATCATTTTATCGGTGCATATGTTCCAAATGGTGCTCGTCTATATTTTGGCACCGGCACTCGTCGTTTACGGTCTACCGTACTGGGTGTTCGAAAAAATACTTAGCTTCAAATGGATTGGGCCGACGTTCAAGTTTTTGACGAAGCCACTGATTGCGCTCATTTTATTCAACGCATTGTTCTCGATTTACCATATGCCGGTCGTATTTGACTACGTCTTGACGAATTATGGCGTTCACCGTATTTTCCACGGTGCCCTTGTCGTCTTTAGTTTGACGATGTGGTATCCGGTCATCGTTCCACTCGTCTCAGACGAAGAGGAAGGTATGTCCGATTTGAAACGAATGGTGTACATTATCGCCAACGGGGTCTTATTGACGCCTGCCTGTGCGCTCATCATCTTTAGTCAAACGACGCTCTATAATGCGTACACGGACCCGCAGACGTTTGCGACAGTCCTTGGCTACTGTCTCCCGAACGGTGACGTTTCCGGAATTGATTTAGAGGCGTTGATGGGAGCGACGAACAGTGCGCTCGAAGATCAACGTTTCGGTGGGGTTCTCATGAAACTCGGTCAAGAGATTGTGTACGGCTTCTTCTTCGGCTGGACGTTCTTCGGCTGGGTGCGTCGGACGAAGTCGCTTGCTCTTGATGAAGGCATGTCATTCACTCCGCAAGAAACAAATGAAAAAAATTAAACAGAACATAATAAAGGGGAAACATTGATGAACTATCTTGCCTTAATTAGTGTGTCATTCATCGTCATCAGTGCGATTCTTGTCGCCATCGGATGGGTGATTATCGCAAAAGACCGCAGCAACATCGAAAAACATAAAAAGGTGATGACGGCCGCCGCGATTGCAGCGACGACGTTCTTCATTCTTTACGTCTCACGTACCATTTTTGTCGGCAACACGGCATTCGGAGGACCGGATTCAGTGAAGCCGTTCTATCTTGGTTTTATGATTTTCCATATTCTTCTCGCGACAACAGGTGGTATCCTCGGATTGATTACGCTCTATCTTGGATATAAAAACAAGATCGAGAAGCACCGGAAAATCGGACCGAAAGCGTCAGTCGTCTGGTTCTTCACGGCCATTACGGGTGTGACGGTTTACATTCTTCTCTATGTGGCATATGACCCGGGTGAAACGACGAACGTATTCCGCGCGATAATCGGAGGATGATCCATAGAGAGGGAGAGCTGTATGAAACGGAATAGCTATTTGACGGTCGGTTTGACCGTCTTGACGCTTGTCGTCATCGGAGTAGCCGTGTATTTTGTTTTCTTCAATCAAGACGACCTACCCGTCATTCAAGAGCCAACCCCGTTCACATTAACGAACGCATTAAATGAAGAGACCTATGATTCCGATAACGGGAAAGTGAAGATCGTGACGTTCTTCTATACGAACTGTCCAGATATTTGTCCGCTCACGTTACGTGATTTCATGAAGCTCGAAAAAGAATTGAAAAAAGAGAACTTATACGGATCGGACGTAGAACTCGTTGCGATCACGGTTGACCCGGATGTGGATACCGTGCCCGTTCTGAAGAATTACGGTGAAGCTTTCCAAGCGGAGCCGACCGGATGGAAGATGTTGACGGGAGACCAGGTAGACATCGATCGGATCACGCGCCAGCTACAGTTCTATTATTCGAAGGCGAACAGCGGACTCGTGACGCATGCGACGACGATGTACGTCATCGACCGCCATCATGATGTCCGGGCTGTCGCGCAGATGGCAACGGCAGGGGATGAACCGGTCGATATCGAATCTATCATGGAGGACGTTAAAGTGCTCGCGAATGAAAAGGAGTGATCACCATGAACGATACGATGGCTGTGATTGGGAATGACTATTCATACGGAGACGTGACGATTGCGGAACGGGCGATTGAAGATTTGATCGCGTGTAGCGCGATTGAATTCGGCTTGAAAGAAGTGAAAGTCGTCTCTCGCTCGAAAGACCACTATGATTATCAAATCATTGCACCATTATCACTCGTCGAGGCAGAGCGATTGTATCGCTATGTTCGAGACCAATTCGATTTATTGCTCGGTCAAGTCGATGTGACGTTGACCGTCATTGCGACTAACTGATTAAAGCCCACGGAAGCGAATCTGCTTCGGTGGGCTTTGTTTTCATTCGTACTTTTTAGTGAGCTTGATACAAGATTAGAATTTTATTCTTAAGTGGGTCATGAAAAAGTTCTGCAAAGAAGCAATACCCATCTTGAAAGTCATCTAGGTCTGCTTCATTTGAAAGGACGATATGAGATTTGTATGACTCGTTCCATTGAGATCGAATATCGCTGATTGATTGAGGATCTAATATATTTCGATCATGTATTTGATAAGTTGAGAGATAAAGAGTCTGGATGGATTCAGAACAAATCATTTGTTCTAATTCATTGATTGAATCAGGCAGAGGAAGCACTTCTAATTGGATGCGTGACGCCCCAGAGTATAAGATGTTGCCCTTTCTTTCAAAATAAATCGAGTGATTCAAGGTCGGGAGCCTCCGATCTAGTCAAAAAAACAAACCCCTTCGCTTATGCAAGGGGTTTGACTTCTAATGTTTCTGCGAGTGCTTTTAGACGGCGCTCACAGTCGCGGACGATTTCTTCTGGGAAGACTTCATCGTATTCAACACCGTGTGGATAATAATGCTTTCCTAAAATCGGTGTAAGCATTTTGACAACAGCGTGACGATCTTCGATTTGACCTTCGATCGCGTATACAGGTAAGCGAAGATAGAATGTTTCGCCAGTCGATTGTTTCTCATATTTCATGTCATACGTGGCACGCTCGTAATCCCAAGCACCTTCACGGATGAAATGATGATGATCCATGATCGTCTCGAGCAAACCAAAACGGATTTCTTTTCCCTCGATGTGGAACTGCTCAAATTTCATCATAATCCCCCTTTTCGAATAAACCTCATATGTCATCATACCATATTCAAAAACGTTCTTGGAATAACGTGTGTTCAAATTGTGAAAAAAAGATGAACGATTAATCAGCCGAGTGAATTTAAGTATTCCTCGATTTTTTGAGGGAGTTTCACGCCAAGCGGTAGCAGTCCTTCTGATCCGAAAAAGACGTTGAATTCCAAAATGTAAAATCCTTCTTCTGTCACGATGATGTCAAACGCTGCGTGATTGATAGATAACGTGTTGGCAATCGATTGAACTTCTTTGACGACGTCTTCCGGGATGTCTTCGTACGAGAAGTTAGCCCCTTGAGCGACATTGTTTAAAAAAGCCTCGCTGACACGCCAATAGGCACCGACGACCTCTTCTCCAATCACGATGATGCGTAAGTCGCGATCATTCGGGATGAACTCTTGGACATAGAACGTATCATGATTCTCGACGTATTCTAACCAGTCTTGGTCATTTTTGATTAACCATACCCCTTGACCCATTGAGGATTTGGCTTTTTTGGCGACGAACGGGTAGTGGAACTCTTCCAACACGCGTTCAATCGTGTATGGGTTCTTTCCATAAATCAATGTCTTCGGAATCCGGTGCGGATATGTCGCCTTAAAGGCGCGCGTCATCTCGATCTTGTCGTGCCCGAGGTGATAAGTCGCAGGTGATGGGAAGATTGCTTTATTCATCCCGTAGATGATGGAATTGACCATCCAATACTCAGGGAACAGGACGAGGTCGGCAGCGCGAACCTTATCGAGCTGATCGAAATAATATTCGGGTTTCGCATAATCCGTCTTGATCCCGGCCGATCGGATCATATTAAAAGAAACTTTTTTCATACGTAGACGCATAGGTTGCGTCTGTTCACTTCCTTTCTACATGGAACGCCTTGCGGTCAACTTCAATTATAGTGTGGATTGCTTACATAGGGAAACAATTGTGGTAAAATCATGGCAGAAAGGGTGAGGGGTATGATAATCACTGAACAGACGATTGCCCTGCTCGATCAAACAGAAGAATTGACCGATTTGATTGAAGCAAGCGAATCGTTTCAAACATATATTCAAACGAAAGCGGCACGTCTCGCATCACAAGAAGCAAAGGAAATCGAGCGTGAGTTCTTGAAGATGAAAGAGGACTATGAGTATGTCCAGCGATTCGGAAAGCATCATCCGGACCACGACCGCATCAAAAAAGAGATGCATCTCATCAAACGTCGTCTCGATGTTCAGCCGGAAATCGCTGCGTTCAAAAAAGCGGAACGAAGCTTGGATAAGTTGTTAGGGGAAGTGAGTGAACTCTTAGCTCATTCAGTCTCTCCTAAAATCAAGGTCCCGACCGGCAATCCATTCTTTGATGAAGGTGGATGTTCTGGTGGAGGTAGCTGCGGAGGAGGCGGAAGTTGTGGATGCGCCGTCTAAGTTGAATGAACGGATTGGCTTCGTTGTTTACGTGAATTCCTTGAAACAAGTGAAAGCGTTAAGACGTTATGCGAATCTTTACTTTGTCTCAAAACGAGAGAAGTATGCGTTTCTTTATACTGACCTCGAAGGTCATGAAGACGTACTCGAACAAGTGAAAGCATTGCCGTTTGTGGAAGCGGTCGTTCGAAGCGAACGCCCATTCATTTCCGAAACGTACGAGACAAAATCGAAATAAACAAAAAGATGAAGGTGGCATCACCTTCATCTTTTCTGCTGGAGGGAAAGACATGCGTGTCATATCTGGAGAACGAAAAGGGACCCGTTTAAAAGCGGTCCCAGGAACGGCGACACGGCCGACGACCGATAAAGTGAAGGAATCGTTATTCAACATTATCGGACCTTATTTTTCAGGCGGGAAAGCACTAGACCTTTACGCGGGCAGTGGTGGGCTCGGGATCGAGGCGTTATCACGAGGTTGTGACGAAGCTATTTTTGTCGATCGTCAACCGAAAGCCGTCCAAACGATTCAAGAGAACTTGCGAGCGACCCATTATGAAGTAAAAGGGAGAGTATATCGTCAAGACGCCAAGGCGGTACTCGAACAGCTCAAGGTTCAACAGGAACAATTCAAGCTCATCTTTATGGATCCTCCTTATCATGCGGAAGAACACGTGGCGTTCTTACAGCTGATCGATGAATCAGATTTGTTGATTGATATCGGCGTAGTCGTCTGTGAACACGGTAGTGACGTGACATTACCGGAGCGGGTGGGACGATTTGAACGAATTAAAGAACAGCGATACTCAGATGTCATCACCATCAGTTTCTATGAGTACGCATCGGAGGAGTGACACGATGAAACGGATTGCGATTTGTCCGGGTAGCTTTGACCCAATCACAAACGGACATCTAGATATTATTGAACGAGCGGCGGCCATTTTTGACGAAGTCATCGTGGCTGTCCTTGAAAATTCAAGCAAAGCCCCATTATTTGATGTGGAGGAAAGACTTGGACTGATTCGAGATGTGACGACACATCTGCCAAACGTGTCGGCTGACGCGTTCGGGGGATTGCTTGTCGAGTATGCCGCAGAGCGGGAAGCGGCGACGATCGTCCGTGGGCTCCGTGCAGTCTCAGATTTCGAATACGAGCTTCAAATCGCATCAATTAATAAAAAGTTGAATGAGAACGTCGAGACGTTGTTCATGATGACGAATAGTCAATATTCGTTCCTCAGCTCGTCGATTGTCAAAGAAGTGGCGAAATATGGTGCATCGGTCAGTGAACTCGTACCGGAACAGGTTGAAATTGCCTTACGTAAAAAGTATCAAGTGAGTTCGGGACAATGAAATCGTTAAAAATCGGTCTCGGTCTACTCGTTACAGTGCTTCTCTTCCTGTTCGTCCCACTTCCTTACTACATCTCTTCACCCGGAGCGGCGACCTCAATTGAAGAGTTCCTGACCGTCCAAGGTGGCGAAAAAGAGGATGGGGAACTGATGATGGTGACAATCTCCCAACGCCGTGCGACTCCGTTTTGGTTAGTGGAAAGTTGGGTGACCCCGTTCACGGAAGCGAATTTATCCAGTCGCTATTTATACGATGGGGAGAGTGAGGCAGACTATGAACGTCGCCAACAATTATTGATGGACTCTTCTCAACAAGCAGCCATTCAATACGCCTATCAATTAGCAGATCAAGACGTGACGGTCGATTTCGAGGGGATTTATGTATCTGCTCCGATTCCTGGGTCCCTTGCGGCCAATGTGTTGAAACCGGGTGATGTCATCACGGCCATCGATGGGATGTCCTTTGCCACTCGCGTCGACTTTTTGAATCGCATATCGGAATTTGAGGCGGGCGATGAAGTGGAGTTGACGATTGAACGAGACGGCGAAGAACGTGTCGTGCAAACGCTCATTCAGCCGATCGATCAAAGCGGGGATCGTGTCGGAATTGGAATCTATGAGCCACTTCCTGTTCAAGAAATCACGGCTGATCCTGAAGTCGATGTCGCTTTGACGAATGTCGGCGGTCCATCTGCAGGATTGATGTTCACGTTAGAAATTTATGATCAATTGACGCCAGGTGACTTGGCAAATGGAAAACGGATTGCCGGAACCGGAACGGTCGATGAGGAAGGGAATGTCGGACCTATCGGAGGTGCATGGCAAAAAATTGTCGCCGCCGACGAGGAGAGAGCGGAAGTCTTCTTTGTGCCGGCCGGTTCAAATTATGAAGAGGCACTGGAATCACGAGACCGCCTAAACAGTGACATTGAAGTCGTCCCTGTCAAGACGGTCGAGGATGCGATTCGTTATTTAGAAGAGATGAACTGAGGGCGTTGCCGGTGCTCGATCAATGCATCATCTTGAAGCGGGAGTCGATATGCTTCGGTGACACGAGCTTCGAAATCGAGCCGGGCATCGAACTTACTGACGAATGGCACGTCTTCCTTCACATCTCGTAACGCATGTCGTCCGAGATCGTTGAAGGCGAGCGGTCTCACGTAAGGGACTTCATCAAAGCGTGTCGGTGCCTCGACTTTTAACCAGTGAAGCAGTACGGCGACGAACGCCCGCTGAATGGCGGTACGCGTGTAGCGACGTGTCGACACGACAGCAAGTGCACGTTCGAATGAAGGCTCGACTCCCGCCTGCTTAAGACGAGGTGCGAGAGAAGCATCAATTCCTACGAGCTCCGTCAATGTGTGGAGTGGCAAGGTTCTCAGTTTGAATTGTAAGACGGGCCAATAGTGTTCCCAATGTGTCATCGGTTGTGTCCGAAACATCGCTTCAGTCGATGCCGGAACGGCACGAACTTCACCGGTGTCTAGGTAATGAGCCCGAATACCCGTTGCCGACATGACGTCCATTAATGAAGGATCATGATAATCAGCCCCGAGCCGTTTGACTGTATGTAACTGAATCGTCTTTGCTGCTTTGGCGTAATGATAGCCCAAAATGTTGTTTGGTCGCGTCAAATCAAATGAGGGATAAACGGTCCGGAAAGCTCGACTCGAAGCTTGAGCGGACGAGTGTCCTTCATGTAATGCTTCTTGAAGCGCTTCTTTGTAACGTGACGTCTCTTCGACATGTGAACGGGCTGCATGGAGAATTGCATCTATATCCCCGCTCTCACTCCCGAACGATAGCGTCTGGCAACGGAGCTGTTCAGCAATCGAGACGGAGGCTTTAGCGAAACGGTCGGCGCGTTGGACCCCGTATTGGGTCGGTAGCTCGATGACAAGATCGATCGCACCGCTCTCGACGGCAGCCTTAGCCCGTTTCCACTTGTCGAACGAGGCGGGTTCGCCCCGTTGAGTGAACTGGGCACTCATGATGGCAATCATGACATCAGCTCCGGTTTCGTGACGTGCAGTTTGCGCTTGATAATAATGCCCGTTGTGAAACGGGTTGTACTCTGCAATAATGGCCGTCTTTTGCATGATTTACTCCTTTGCATTGTCGTATGGATTGGTGTAAGATGAGTAAGTACGCTTTGGCAAAGCGCCGTCGTCAACTGATTTTAGTGTAAAGAAAAAACATTGACAAAACAAGTTGGCCTATCTATAATTCATATTGTTGCAATTGAGGTGATTCGGATGAAATGGTCTATTGCACAGCTACTTAAGCTCCGAAACCAGGGTGACGGTTTTACAATCGATGAGATGGTAGAACTACCAGAGCTGACTCAGCTCCATCCGGATATCCGTTCGATTCGCCCGGTGCATGTGCACGGGGATGCATCGTTCACATCTAATCAAGTTACATTCAATCTGAAGATTCAAGGTGACCTGACGTTGCCAGATGCGCGAACGTTAGAAGATGTCACTTATGAATTCGATATTGAATCGCTCGAGCCTTTCTTTTTGGAGAATGGGCGTTATACGGAGCAATTCGATGACGTGAATTTGCCAGAAGGAAATACAATCAGTCTTGTACCGATTGTAAAAGAGCTCATCATGTTAGACGTCCCGATGCAAGTTTATGGGAACGAAACAGACAAAACTCAGGTTGAAGGAGAAGGCTGGACGCTCACTGACGAACAGCCCGAAGCCCAACCAAAAATTGACCCGCGTTTCGCGGGACTAGCCGACCTGTTCTCGAAAAAAGAGAACGAGGAAGGTTAACTTATCAAGGAGGTGGACAACGATGGCAGTACCATTCCGTAGAACGTCGAAAACTCGCAAACGTCTTCGTCGTACTCACTTCAAACTCAACGTACCTGGTATGAACGAGTGCCCGAACTGTGGCGAAATGAAACTTTCACACCGTGTTTGCAAATCTTGCGGACATTACAACGGTAAAGAAGTAACAAGCAAATAATGCTTGAAGGAGTGACCTGTTCTCAGGTTACTCCTTTTTTGTTTGTCATTTTTGGGTCATGGTGAAAAGATGTGGTAAACTTTTTGTGCGAAAATAGTTCGAATAGGAGGAGGGCCATGATGAACTCCATCAAACGAATTGGTATCATCGGAAACGGAGCGGTCGGATTATTGTTGGCATCTGTGCTCGCAGACGATTACGACGTGACGCTCTACGGAAGGATCGGGTCATCTGATCCACTTTTCATCACACGGACCGGCGTGACGGAAGGGACGGCACGTGTGTCGTTACGGTCAAGTCAGACGCTTCAGGAAACGGACGAGGATCTTTTTTTTGTCACGACGAAAGCCCATCAAGTCGAGGAAGCGACGGCCCGACTCTCGGGTAAGGTGCCCGTCTTTATTTGTTCGAATGGGATTGCCCATCTGGAATATGCGAAACGTCGAGGGTTTCATTTAGGTATCGTCGAGCATGGTGTGACGAAGCGTGGTCATGAGGTTGAGCATCGTGGACTCGGACGGATTCGAATTGGAAGTACGTCGGGGCTCCATCCTCTATCATTTCAAGAGAGCCCACTTCACATCGTGTGGGAAGAAGATATTGAACAAGTCGTCATTGAAAAATTGTTTGCTAATGCCATCATCAATCCCATCACGGCATTATGCCGGGTCCCGAATGGAGCCCTCGCCGGCTCACCATATCGTGAAATCGCACAATCGATTTACGATGAGTTGGTGCCTTTGTTTGCGCAGCAAGTCTCATTTTCCTACATCGAGACGATTATCGAACGTACCGCACAGAATCGCTCCTCGATGCTGCGCGATCTTGAAGAAGGTCGGCCGACAGAGGTGGATGCGATTTTGAAACCGGTGATTGAAAAAGCCGAACAGATGCAGATTTCTCTCACTGTCATTCCGCTATTACATAAACTGATTCTAGGAGCGAGCGCATCGTGTTAGTGTATATCGTTTCATTTCCACTCATCTTATGGTTTATGGTGTATATGATACTTAGAAAAATTATGCCGAAATCAATCAACTCATTCAAACTCGCATGCGATGCCGGGGTCATCCTTTGGTTTTACGCTTGCAGTATTTTACTTGAGGCCATCGTCGGGACGGATATGTTGCTGTTATTGCTCGCAGCCTGCTGTGCGATTTTCCCGATCAACGCGATTTGGCAGCGGATTCGTTATGAGGAAGTGTTGTTCACGAAGATGTTCGTCCATGGTTGGCGGTTACTCTTCTTGCTACTTGTTCCGACCCACGCCATTTTATTCGCGATCGGTGTAGCCCAAGGCATGATTCGTTGATTGATTGAAAGGAAGTTGTTATACGTGAAGGTAGAAGCATTTGATGCTCTATATGCATCCACATCACCGATGATTCAAATCGATCATGAATATGGTCGCTGGCTCGATTATCGAGGGATGGATGAAATCGAAAAACGTGCCGAGGAGGTCTCAGGGCGCACCTATGAGCATCTGTCGGAGCTCGTCGAGATAATCAAGGGACAACAAGAACAGTTCGGGGAACTTTCGGAAGAGTTGGAAGCGAATCTGGAGTTACTCGCTCAGCGAAAAGCGTACGTGATGGTGACGGGGCAACAGGTCGGCGTATATGGAGGACCTTTGTTTGCCGTATACAAACTGTTAGCGGTCATCAAACGGGCGAAACAGGCTGAAGCGAAATTGGGGAAACCGGTCCTTCCTGTCTTCTGGATGGCGACGGAAGATCATGACTTTGCTGAAATCAACCATGTCTTCACGACACAGGCGTTTTCGAGGACGTTGAAAAAAGATGCCTTGTCATCGTTACCGCTTGCAGGAAAAGCATCGATAGGGGACTTAGAGTTCGAACGGGTAAAGCTCGAACTTGTTCAAATGGCGCAACGTCTTCTACTGAACGAAACAGAGACACCGTATACTTCACATTTGTATCATGAGCTGATTGACCTCATTCAAGTGAGTTGTTCGTTCGCTCACTTTTTCGGTGGCATGATGCGGCGATTCGTCGGATCTGACTTTTTATTGTTTGACCCGCACGCGAAAGACGTACGGGCTCTCGAACGACCGATGTTCCGAAGTCTCATCGAGCATCATGACAAGCTCCATGAAGCGCTCGGTCATGCGTATGAAGAAGGGATGCCATCGGTCGACTTGAACAGAGACGCGGCCCATCTGTTTTATCACGATGGGACACGAGAGCTGCTCACGAAGGTCGATGGGGTGTTCACGACAAAGCGAGGACATCGCTTCACTGAAGACGAACTGCTCACAGAGATAGAGGCGCATCCGGAACGTTTCTCAAATAACGTGGTCTCCCGTCCGCTCATGCAGGATTTCTTGTTCCCGACTCTTGGGTATGTGGCAGGTCCCGGTGAAATTGCCTACTGGCTCCAGCTTCGACCGCTCTTCCACGAGATGAGATGGAAGATGCCGCTTCTCTTGCCACGTCTTGGTGGGTTGATCGTGTCAAGAAATGATGAGAAGAAGCTTCGTCAAGAAAGCGTGACATTGGAGCAGTATATGAAGCGACCGCTCCCGGATCATGCATTTGACGATGAAGCGTTTGAAGAAAAACTATATGCGTATCGGACGCTCACAGAGGCCGTCAGTCATGAGGCAGGGAAACAAGGAAGACGATTTGAGGCGAAGTCGAGACATGTGCTCGAGCGATTGGCGGATGAGATGCGTGCTGAATCGAAGCGAGAACAATATCGCTTGAATGCACGACGGATTCATCTGTCGACCCGGCTGTTTCCGATGGATGCCCCTCAAGAGCGCATCATCTCGATGGTTCCGATATTAAATCGTCACGGACTAGACGTGTTTAAACGATTGAGACAGGTTTATGAACAATCTGATGCGGAGCGATGTTTGTTCTATGTATAATCTTTTTTTTGAGAGCTCTTGACATTTGTCGAGAGCTTTTTTTCGTTGTTACCTTTTTGTTTCCTCTTTTCACTAAAAACCTGTACGGACCTTGACATTTTTATGATAAAGTAAGTGTAATAAAACAGTTGAAATATGTAGGTTGAGAGGGTTTTTTGAATGTTTGAGCATGAAACGGTTTTAAAAATGGAGTCCATTGAGGGATTGAACATCAAACCAGATGGGGTATATGTCGATTGTACGTTAGGTGGAGCGGGTCATAGTGAAGAAATCGCAAAGCGTCTAACGACGGGTCAACTATATGCGTTCGACCAAGATGACGTCGCGCTCGCACATGCGAAAGAGCGATTGGCTCCTTATGAAGGCCGTGTGACGTTTATAAAGAGCAATTTCGTTCACTTGAAGGAAGAACTCGCCCAACGTGGTGTGACAAAAGTGGACGGTGTACTATTCGACCTAGGCGTTTCTTCGCCACAGCTAGATGAGGCGGAGCGCGGGTTCAGTTACAACTATGACGCACCGCTCGATATGAGAATGGACCGATCACGGGACTTTTCAGCCTATCATGTTGTGAACGAATGGTCGTTCGGAGAACTTGCTCGTATTTTCTTTACATACGGGGAGGAAAAGTTTTCAAAGCAAATCGCACGAAAAATTGAGCAAGCCCGTGCCGATAAACCGATTGAGACGACATTCGAGCTTGTCGACTTGATTAAAGAAGCGATTCCTGCACCAGCTAGACGAAAAGGCGGACACCCGGCGAAGCGGACGTTCCAAGCGATTCGAATCGCCGTCAATGACGAGTTGAACGTATTCGACCGCGCCGTTCAAGATGCGATTGATTTACTTGCATTGAATGGACGCATCTGTGTCATCACGTTCCATTCGTTAGAAGACCGCATTTGTAAACAAGTGTTCAAAGAGCGAAGCCAGCATCCACCATTACCACCGGGGTTGCCGGTCATTCCGAAAGAATTTGAACCGGAACTCAAACTCATCACGCGTAAGCCGATCGTGGCGAGTGAGGGAGAACTTGAAGATAACCGTCGTTCACGCTCTGCTAAGTTGAGAGTGGCCGAAAAACAAAAATAACCGAGAGTGTAGGAGGGATACCTGATGCCAGAAGCTGCCCGTAAGGCGTTGCAGCCTCAAGTAACACCGAATCGAAATCCGATTCCGCAAGAACGACCAATACCTGCTCCAAAACGACGCACGTTGACCTTGTTTGAATCGATCCTGTATCCAGTGATGATTGGTTCAGTGGTCATGTTCGGTGGCATCACGGTGTCGAAGCACAATGAAGCGTATAATATTATGCGTGATACAGCAGCCGTCAATCAGCAGGTCGACGGGGTTGCAAAAGAAAACGAAGAACTAAAGTATGAAATCGCCCAATTAAGCTCGCCCGAAAGAATTTATGCGATTGCCGAGAAGCTCGGAATGAAATTCAATGAAAAGAATGTCAAGGTGATTGATTGATGAATTCTTTAAAACAGAGTAAAAAAAGAGTGGCGTGGGTAGCGATTGTCTGCTTCACCCCGCTCTTTTTATTTTTTGTCGGATGGTTCCTTTATTTATCCGTCACCCATACGTACAAAGGGGAGAACATGCTCGCATTCGCGGAAGAGCAACGATGGAAAGCGGTCAGTACGTTAGAAGCGGAACGGGGCGAGGTGTATGATCGCTTCGGTCAACCGATTGCCATCAACATTCCATCATACCGGCTCGTTGCCGTTTTGAAACTCGGTGGTGAGCGGGTCAAAGGGAAGACGCTTATGCCCGATGAGTTCGCCGAAGCGGCGAAGCAATTGTCGACCGTACTGCCTATGACAGAAGCCGATTTATTGAAACGGCTTGAACAAAATGCCGACCTTGGACAGATCGAGTTCGGTGTTCCCGGTCGTGACTTGACCGTAGAACAAAAAGAAGAGATCGAAGCATTCGACCTAAACGGCATCACGTTTGTCGAGGAACCGAAGCGCTATTACCCGAACAAAGTATTTGCTTCCTCGGTAATCGGGTATGCCCAAAAAATTGACCAGAACGGTCGCATCGAACTCGTCGGTGAACTAGGGATTGAAAAATCTCTGAATGATATTTTAAGTGAATCGTACGGTCTGTATCGATTTGAGAAAGATTTGGCAGGTCGTGAACTCATATCGAGTGACGAGCAGTTGAAGATTGAACCGGAAGACGGGGCGGACGTCCAATTGACAATCGACCACAGAATCCAACAGTTGCTCGAAACGAAGATGAATGAGTTGTATGAGGAGTATGAGCCGAAACATGCGACGGCCATCATTATGGACCCGAAAACGGGAGAAATCATCGCACTATCGGACCGACCATCGTTTGATCCGAACACACGCGAGATTTCTTCGTACAGTAACTTCTCTGTTTCGTCTCGATTCGAACCTGGATCGACGATGAAGATCTTTACGCTCGCGGCAGCCATCAACGAAGGCGTGTACAATCCGAATGAGCTGTATGAATCCGGTTCATACAAATATGGCAAGACGGTCTTCAATGATTACAACATTACGGGATGGGGTACCATTCCTATGGTAGAAGGCGTCTGGCATTCGTCGAACGTCGCATTCTCGATTTTAGCGAACGAACGACTTGGTCTCAGTCGATATGAAGATTACTTTAAAGCTTTCAAGTTTGATCAGCGGACAGGAATCGATTTGCCTGGAGAGGTCAATAGTCAATTCGATTTCGAAAGTCCGATGAACGTCTTGATTACGGCATGGGGACAATCGACAGCGGTGACACCGATGCAAATTTTGCAAGCGACATCGGCCATCGCAACGGATGGGACGATGAAGCAACCGCACCTCATCAAGAAAATCGTCAACAGCGAGACCGGCGAAACCATTCGGACGACCAATCCGAAAGAAGTCGGTCAACCGATCACGGCGGAGACAGCCAAAAAGACACGTGAAGCGCTCGACGGTGTCGTCAATAGCGATGTGGGAACCGGGCAACTGTATGCGTTAGACAACTATCGCGTCGTCGGAAAGACCGGTACCGCTCAAATCGCCGAGAACGGAAAATATTTGAGTGGACAGTATATTCACTCGTTCGTCGGGATGGCTCCGGAAGACGATCCGGAACTTGTCATGTATATCGCGGTGGACAGACCGAACAGTGACTCGTCTACGACCGGGCCACGAATCATGGCGCCACTTTTCAAAGACGTGATGGATGTCGCATTACGTTACCGGAGTGTCGAGCCTGAAAAACAAGAAAAAGCAGTCGAAGCCTTGACGAAGACAACGTCTTCGTATATCGGTCAAAACCGTGAAGAGGCAGTGAACGCATCGACGGAGAATTCCTTCAATCCGATCGTGTTAGGTGATGGAGACGAAGTGATTGCGCAGAGTCCTGTGAAAGGACAATCTTATGTCGTCGGTGAACGATTGTTGCTAAAAACGAGCGAGTCGTTTACGATGCCTACATTAAAAGGTTGGTCGTTGCGTGACGTAAAACGTTTAGCGACCCTTTATCAATTAAATTTAGAAATCGACGGTACCGGATTTGTCACATCGCAATCGATTGGCAAAGGGAAACCGGTCAAAACAGGTGCCTCCTTGAAAGTGAAATTGGAGACACCGTCGAATTAACGCACGAGATGAAGAGGGCTGCGGCTCTCTTTTCCTATGTAAGAGGAGGAAGTTTGTATGGAACAACTGACAGTTCAAAAATTGGCATCATGGTTTGGCATGGATCTAAATGACGAACGTCTCGTCGAACGGGTCGCCACAGATTCGAGAGATGCAAACGAGGCGGGTCTCTTCGTCCCAATCGTTGGGGCGCGAGTCGATGGTCATGATTACATCGAGGCGGCCGTTGAAAAGGGTGCGATTGTCACGTTCTGGGAAGAAGGTCGTCCTCAACCAGACAACCTGGTTGTCATCCCTGTGAAATCGACAATCGAGGCATTGCAAACGGCAGCGGCTCGATATTTAGAAGAAATCAATCCGCTCGTCGTCGCCATTACAGGCTCGAATGGGAAGACGTCGACAAAAGACATGGTCGCTGTCGTGCTCGAGGAGAAGTTCAAGACGCATAAGACGGCCGGTAACTTCAACTCGGACGTCGGCTTGCCACTTACCGTTCTCAGAATGCCACGGGATACGGAGGTAGCCGTCCTAGAGATGGGAATGAACGGATTTGGTCAAATCGAGACGCTGTCAAAACTCGCCAAGCCTGATGTGGCGTTTGTGACGAATATCGGGGAGTCCCACGGTGAACAAGTCGGTGGACGGACAGGTATCGCCAAGGCGAAACTTGAGATCAATGCCGGTCTCAAAGCAGACGGTCGCTTGATCGTCGATGCGGATGAGCCACTTCTTTCCGGTCAAGGCTATCGCGTCGGATACGATGAAACAGCGGATGGGAAAATTGAAGTGATCGAAACGACATTTGACGCATCAATCTTTAAATACAACGGTGACTTGTATGAACTAAAGGTGCTCGGTGCCCATCAGATTCGAAACGCAGCCTATGCAATCGCGTGTGGACTTGCGTTCGGTCTCGATCATGCGATGATTCAACGTGGCCTAGACCGAATCAAGTTGACATCGATGCGGATGGAAAAACAGATGTTCGGCGAAGCTCACCTCATTAACGATGCCTACAACGCAAGTCCGACGTCGATGATTGCAGCGATTGAGACGGTCAAGTCGCTTGAAGGATTCTCGAAGCGTGTGCTCGTCCTTGGAGATATGTACGAGTTAGGAATGGATGAACAACTGCAACACGAACAAGTCGGTGGCGCGGTGACATCTCCCGTGACCGATTGTATTCTCGTCGGAGACAAGGCAAAATGGATCGCGGATGGGATTCAAGATTCACGTGTGAACGTTAAAATGGTCCCGACGGTTGAGGAAGCGAAGGCGCTCCTTCATCATTATCAACGACCGGATACTGTGGTATTGTTAAAGGCATCTCGAGGACTGGCGCTTGAGCGTCTTGTTCAATAAATAGAGTAGTGAGGTAGCAACATGTTAATTAGTTTAATCGTATTAATCAGTTCATTATTAAGTGTCTTGATCGTGATGCCGCGAGCCATCCCAGCATTGCGTCAATTAAAGTTCGGACAAGAGATTCGTGATGAAGGTCCAGGTTGGCACCAGAAGAAGTCAGGTACACCGACGATGGGGGGGATCGTCATCCTGCTCGCCATCCTCGTCGGATTCATCGTATCCGTCATTTTTGGCGAAGCGGTCGCTGGATTCGGGACTCTTCTATTCGTTACGATGGCATTCGGTGTCATCGGTTTCTTAGATGACTACATCAAAGTCGTCAACAAACGAAACCTCGGATTGACGTCCCTTCAGAAGTTGATTGGTCAAATCGTGGTATCGGTATTGTTTGCATGGTTCTTGTCACTCGGGGGAGACCTCGATACATCGATTTCGATTCCATTCACGTCGATTTCGTTAGATACAGGATGGTTCTATATCGCCATCGTCATCTTCTGGCTCGTCGGATTCTCAAACGCCGTCAACTTGACAGATGGATTAGACGGACTCGTCTCCTTCTCGGCCATCCCGACGTTCACATTCTTTGGGATTTACGCCCTTACACAAGATGAACTTGGGATTGCTTGGTTCGCGTTTGCGGTCGTCGGTGCCTTGATCGGGTTCCTAGTCTTCAATAAGTATCCGGCTAAAATCTTCATGGGTGACACCGGTTCGCTCGCACTAGGCGGAGCCGTCGCTGGACTCGCTTTGATGTTGAAGCTCGAATTGCTTCTCGTTTTTGTCGGAATCATTTTCGTCATCGAGACATTGAGCGTCATCTTGCAAGTCATCTCGTTTAAAACGACGGGGAAACGACTCTTCAAGATGAGTCCGATCCATCACCACTTCGAAATGGTCGGGTGGTCAGAATGGCGCATCGTACTCACGTTCGGAGGCATCAGTTTAATTACAGCAGGTTTATCATTACTACTCATGTAAAAGGGTGAGACAGATGGAAAAGCAATGGCACGGTAAAAAAGTTCTTGTCCTCGGTGCTGCGAAGAGCGGCATTGCAGCGGCGACATATCTGCATCATGCAGGAGCAGATGTGACGATCAATACGGGGAATATCCCTCCGGAAGACGAACTGGAAAAAATTCAGGCGCTTGGGATTCAATCGGTATTTAACGAACATCCCCTCGCTCTGTTGAATGAGACAGAGTTGATTGTCAAAAATCCAGGCATCCCGTATCAGATTCCATTGCTTCAAGAAGCGATGTCTCGAAACATCCCAATCTATACCGAAGTGGAACTTGCTTATTTGGCAACGGAGGCGGAATTTGTTGCCATCACCGGCTCAAATGGGAAAACGACGACCACGACACTCGTCTATGAATTGCTCAAAGGTGGGGAACGTCCGGTGCATCTTGCGGGAAACATCGGATTCCCGGCGATTGAAGTGGCATCTCAGGCGAAGGTGGGCGATTTGATTGTGATTGAATTGTCGAGTTTTCAATTGATGGGGATTGAGTCATTCCATCCCCGCTCGGCGGCACTACTCAATCTATCGGAAGCCCATCTCGACTATCATGGGGATTTTGATGCGTATGCGGATGCAAAAGGAAACCTGTTCCGTCAAATGACGAATGCAGACCAAATCGTCGTGAAAGTGACGGATCCGGAAGTGATGAAACGCGTCCCGGGAGAGATTGAACCAACTACGTTCAGCTTTGACCGAGGTGACGCTTCTGTCGTCGATGGATGGGTCACAGTTCGTGGTGAAAAAATCATGCAAGTAAATGAGTTGGCACTAGGTGGGGCGCACAACGTGGAAAATGTATTGGCTGCACTACTCTTAGTGGAACCATTTGCTATTCCACGTACGCATATCGAACGTGTGTTACGAAACTTCGGTGGCGTCGCGCATCGGACCGAGAGTCTCGGTGATGTGCTCGGACGTGCTGTTTACAATGATTCGAAAGCGACGAACAACGTAGCAACGGAAGCAGCGTTACGGGGGTTTGACACCCCAATCGTCTGGCTTTGTGGTGGTCTCGAACGCGGTGCGGACTTATCTTCGCTCGCCTCTGCTCTCTCAAAAGTAAAAGCTGTCGTCGCGTATGGTGAGACGGCTAAACGATTTAAAGAGCTCGGCGAGTCTCAACAGATTCCTTCTTTCACGGTCGAGACGTTGGCAGACGCCGTTCCGCTCGCGTTTGAGAAATCCGAGACGGGAGACGTCATCTTACTCTCACCCGCCTGTGCTAGCTGGGATCAATTTAAAACGTTTGAAGAACGAGGCGAGCAGTTCGTTCAACTCGTCCGTTCATATGAGGAGGCGAACCGATGAAAATCATGATTTCTGGTGGTGGTACCGGTGGTCATATTTATCCGGCACTCGCATTGATTGAAACGCTACAAAAACGTCACCCGGATTTACAGGTACAATACATTGGAACGGAGAATGGATTAGAAGCCGATCTCGTACCGCGAGCAGGTGTCCCGTTCAAGTCGATTCAAATCGCAGGTCTGAAGCGTTCGCTTTCACTCGAGAATCTGAAGACCGCCTACTGGTTTTTGAAAGCCGTTCGGGCATTGAAGAAAGACATGGCGGCGTTTAAACCGGACGTCGTGATTGGCACGGGTGGTTTCGTATCCGGTCCCGTCGTTTATACGGCACAACAGCTTGGGATTCCCACGATTCTGCATGAACAAAACAGTATCCCGGGATTAACAAACAAATTCTTATCGAAGAAAGCCGATCGGGTCGCCCTCTCGTTCAAAAGATCGGATGTCCATTTTCCGGGCGCGAACGTTCGCTTGATTGGAAACCCGCGTGGTAGCGAAGTATTGCAGACGGAAGTCGATGAGGCGTCTATCCGCGAACAGTATCGTTTAGATGACCGTCCGATTGTCTTGGTTTATGGCGGAAGCCGCGGAGCCGAGGCCATCAACCGAGCGGTCGTGGAAGCAATCCCAGCGCTCTCAGAATTACCGATCAACGTCCTTTACGTCACAGGGAAAGTGCATTTCGATGCGGTATCGAAACAGGCACCATCCTCTGACAATGTACACATTCATCCGTACGTGTACGATATGCCATCTCTACTCGCTTGTACGTCACTCGTCATCTCACGAGCTGGCGCTTCAACGATTTCAGAATTGACCGCACTTGGCTTACCGAGCATTTTGGTCCCAAGTCCGTACGTGACAGCTGACCATCAAACGAAAAATGCTTCGGCCCTCGTCGAGAACGGGGCGGCCCTCCTTGTCAAAGAAGAAGCGTTGACGGGAGTTTCGCTCGTAGAGACGATTCGTCAAGCACTCGAACAGCGTGAAGAGATGGCGAACGCATCGCGTGCGCTAGGTTTCCCGAACGCGTCAGATGCATTGGCCGACCTGGTAGAAGAAGTCATTCAATAAAGGAGTAGAACCCGATGGAACCAAGCCAACAAACGGTACGCAGTCTCGAAGACCGTATTCCATACATGAAAAAACAACGGCGTAAAAAAGCGAACCGTCGGATGTTCTCTGTACTCTCACTGTTTGGAATTCTCATCTTACTCGTGGTCTACATGCAAACTTCGATGTCGAACGTGAAAGAAGTGAAGGTATCGGGTTTATACTGGTTAGAAGAAACGTACGTGTTTCAGGATATGGAGCTCGATTCATCGACGAAGTTTGTCAGTCTGTCCCCAAACAAGATGAGTGAACAGATGGAAAAGTTGCCTGGTATCAAACGGGTAGAAATCGATCGTTCTTGGTATAACAAGGTTCATATCTCTGTGACAGAAGAGAAAATGATTGCTTATGCGAAAGCCGAAAAAGGAGATGTCGTCGTGTTAGCCGACGGTTCACTCCATCCGACCGGAGCCATCACCGATCCGCAAAAGCTAAAGGACGGACCGCTCTTGCGAGAGTTCAACACGGAAGCAGAACTTGAAAAGATTGCAAGTGAACTCGAACGGGTGGATGATGCGACACGGGCTCGTATGTCAGAAGTGATTTTATCAAAACGAAAAGATGAGCCGACGCGATACGAGATTTTTATGAACGACGGCAATACGTTACTCACACCGACATTGAAGTTAAGTGAGACCGTATCGAAGTATGGTGAAATTTATGAAAACATCCCGAAAGGTGAGCGTGGGACCGTCGTCATGGATGGTGGGTTTTACTTTGTTCCTTACGAGAAAACGAATGAATAATCAGTTATATTACAGTCCTTAGTCACATAAGGGCTGTTTTTTTGTCGTTTGTAAACGAATTGATAACGCGAAACCGCTTAAATTGTAGGATTCTACCTTTTCTCACTATCTTATTTGTTGTAAACTTAGACGTGAGATATCTTGTCGAAACCAACAATTTTTTTGGATATCTGTATATGTGTCAGGCAATTGGAACAGGAAAATTATAGAGCGGAGGTGTTTCCCTTTTGGAAGCGAATGGTTATGTGGCCGCATTAGATATTGGAACGTCAGAGATTAAGCTCGTCGTCGGTGAATTGCTCGGCGGAACGCTTAATATTTTGGCAGAAGGGTGTGCACCGTCTGCGGGTGTAAAACGTGGCGCTGTCGTAGACATCGATAAAACAGTCCAAGCGATCAAACAGGCCGTTGAGCATGCTGAGACATCGCTAGGTGATCAAATTCGATCTGTATACGTTGCCATCGAAGGGGAGCATATCCAAATTGCCCCATGTCACGGAATTGCATCCGTGAAGCGGGAAGATCAAGAAATTACCGACGCAGACGTGATGGAAGTCATCAACTCGGCACAAGTAATGCGATTACCGGACGAGATGAGTGTCATCGATGTGATCCCATCTTCATTCACGGTTGATCAACAAACAGGTGTTGTCGATCCACGGGGCATGTTAGGCTATCGACTTGAGATGCATGGGAAAATGGTGACCGGGTCGAAGACCATTTTACATAGTATTCGTCGTTCGATTGAACGGGCTGGATTACAACTCGAAGGTTTTATTCTAGGAAACCTTGCACTCGGCATGAGTGCAGCTTCTGTAGATGAAATCGATTTAGGAATCGGGCTCGTCGATGTCGGACATGAAAAGACGACGGTTTCCGTATTTTATCGGGGAGATCTCGTCTACTCGTATATCCTCCCGGTCGGTGGAGATCATATGACAAGAGACTTGGTCTATAAACTCAATTGTAAATATCAAGACGCCAAAGTGGCGAAAGAAGAATATGGTCTCGCTCTTGAAGAAATGGCTGATGAGACAGAAGGTTTGTCCTACACGAACATCAATGGGGAAGTGGCGTTCGAACCACAGTCAGAAATTAGCTACGTTTTAGAAGCGAGAATAGAGGAAATGTTTACCCTAATGTTGAATAAGGTTCAAAAAGTAGGTGTTCCGATGCTGAATGGCGGATACTTACTTTGCGGTGGGGCAGCTGCTCTACCGGGTATTCAGGAGTTGGCGACTCGCATTATGGGCCAAAAGACGAGATTGTATCAACCGTCGTCGATTGGTGTCAGACATCCAAAATACGCGACAGCCGTCGGTGTATTGAAATATGTCTTGATGAGTGATCATCACGTTTCGAAATCTCAACTTGAAAAACCGGAAGTTCGCCAGGAAACACTTCACACGAAGCCGGAAGCGACCGATATTCATGTAGGAGAGAACGAATACGAGAGCGATCAAGAGTCGAAAAAAGGATTTAGTCGTTTGATGGAAAAATTATTTGGCGTTTAAGCTGACGATGTAATACAACTTGGAAAATACGTAGGGGGATACCTGAATGATGTACTTTGATGAGGCGATTGACGCCGTAGCAAAAATTAAAGTAATTGGAGTCGGTGGCGGCGGGTCAAACGCCGTTAACCGCATGATTGAACATGGGGTACAAGGAGTCGAGTTCATCGCAGTCAACACGGATGCACAAGCGTTGAACATGTCGAAAGCCGACGTGAAGCTTCAACTTGGTGCAAAATTGACACGCGGTCTCGGTGCAGGTGCGAACCCGGATATCGGTAAAAAGGCGGCTGAAGAAAGCCGTGAACAGTTGATTGAAGCACTTGACGGTGCAGATATGGTATTCGTCACAGCTGGAATGGGTGGCGGAACGGGAACAGGTGCTGCTCCGGTCATCGCCGAGATTTCAAAAGAAATCGGCGCACTCACGGTCGGTGTCGTTACAAAACCGTTCATGTTTGAAGGACGGAAACGTATGCAACACGCACAGCACGGCATTCAAGCGTTCAAAGAAAAAGTAGATACCCTCATCGTGATTCCGAACGATAAGCTTCTTGAAATCGTGGAACGCAACACACCGATGATCGAAGCGTTCCGTGAAGCGGATAACGTCCTTCGTCAAGGTGTACAGGGAATCACAGACTTGATCGCCATCCCGGGTCTCATTAACCTCGACTTCGCGGACGTGAAAACGATCATGACGGAGAAAGGGTCTGCCCTTATGGGTGTCGGTGTCGCGACAGGTGAAAACCGTGCCGTTGAAGCAGCGAAGAAAGCTATTTCGTCACCACTTCTCGAATCTTCAATCGAAGGAGCGAAAGGTGTCTTGATGAACATCACTGGTGGACTTAGCCTTAGCTTGTTTGAAGTGACGGAGGCGGCTCAAATCGTTCAAAGTGCGGCTGATGAAGAAGTGAACTTGATCTTCGGTTCGGTCATCAACGAAAACTTGAACGATGAAATCATCGTTACCGTGATCGCAACTGAATTCGCTGAAGAAGCACAAGGAACGAACCCGTTCCTTCAGCAGCCGAAAAAACAGCCTGAGGTTGAGAACAAGGAACCCCAACCAAAAGCAAATGAAGCGGCTCAACAAGACGAAGGGAACTTCCATCGCCCAGTGTATGGAGGAGACGTCCCAGACGAGACGATCAACATCCCTGCGTTTGTGAGACAACGCCGTAACTAAACAACTAGGGGTGCCGGTACTCGGCATCCCTTTTTCTAAAAGGAGAGACCGATGCAACTGCTACATACTTGGGAAACCGAAACAAACCGTTATCATGCTTACGCGACGACACGAACGGACGGACATAATGCTGGAAACGTTGGATTACATGTGGGCGATGAAATTGACCGAGTCGTCGAAAATCGTCAACAGTTCTTTCAACAAGCCGGGCTCTCGTTAGAGGACTCCGTGTGGGCGGATCAAGTACATGGTACGACTGTCCAAGTCGTCGATTCGTCGGACAAAGGTAAGGGGGCATTCCGATATGAAGAGGCGATTCCGAAAACAGATGGGCTTCTCACAACCGAAGACGCGTTACCGTTAGCCCTCGTCTTTGCTGACTGTGTACCGCTCTTCTTCTGTGCGAAAGATCATGGGGTCATCGGCATCGCTCATGCCGGGTGGAAGGGAACGGTCGGAAACATCGTTAAGACCATGATGCAGACGTTTGCTGAGCAAGGAATCGAGGCGACCGATGTAGACATGCTCGTCGGTCCCTCCATCTCAGGAAGTGACTATGAGGTCGATGGTCGTGTTCTCCAGGCCGTCCGGGATGTTTCGCCGATTGCATATGAACGGTCAGTGCGAAACGAGTCGGGTGAGCATGCGCTCTTGTCCCTCCAAACCGTCAATGAAGTATTGGCAAAAGAACATGACACTGAGGTCATGCAATCGAATTTAACGACTGGCGCGGACAGCCCGTTTTTCTCCTATCGAGATGGAGAGACGAAGCGTCGGTTTGCGGCAGTCATTGTCAAGGAGCGGAAATCGTGAGTATTTCAGATAATGTTAAACAAGTTCAATCCATCATGGCATCACATGTTCAAGAAGTAGAACCGACACTCATCGCAGTCACGAAATCGGTCGGTGTCGATGTGGCGAATGCCCTTTATGAAGAAGGGATTCGTGATTTCGGAGAAAACCGTCCAGATTCTTTACTCGAGAAGGTTGAAGGGATGCCGAAGGATGCAAGATTTCATTTTATAGGTACGTTACAGACACGCAAAGTGAGACAAATCATTGATTATGTCGCGGCAATTCATTCGCTCGACCGCTTGTCTCTCGCAGCGGAGATTGACAAGCGCGCGAGCCGAACGATCGATTGTTTCGTTCAAGTGAACACGTCAGGAGAAGATTCAAAACATGGTCTCGAAATAGAGGAAGTCGTGCCCTTCATCGAGAACTGTAAACAGTATCCTCATATTCGAATCATCGGGCTGATGACGATGGCACCATTCACTGAAGAAGAGTCAACACTCCGTGAAACGTTCCGCCGTCTCCGTCATCTACGTGATGAAGTGAAGGCAAATGCGTATGAACACGCACCATGCACGGAGCTGTCGATGGGGATGTCAAACGATTATCCAATCGCGATTGAAGAAGGCGCATCGTTTGTTCGTATTGGTACCGTACTTGTGCAATAATATATCTTAAGGAGGAATCCGTTATGTCAATCAAAAACAAAATGAAAGATTTCTTTGGACTCGAAGAAGATCCGAACAGCACATATGAAGAAGAAGAGTATACTGTGGCAAATGCAGCAGCTCCTTCTACAACCGAAACATCTGTCGTCAGACAGGATGATCGTCCAAAATCAGCGAATAATCTCGTGGCATTAAATACGAAAAAGAAAGACCGTTCAAAAGTCGTATTGGCTGAGCCGCGTGTGTTCGCTGAGGCGCAAGACATTAGCGATCATTTGAAAGAAAACCGTGCTGTCATCGTCAACCTTCAGCGAATGTCAAAAGAGCAATCGCGTCAAGTCGTCAACTTCCTCTCAGGTGTCGTATACGCCCTTGAGGGATCGATGACTTCGATTGGACATAACACGATTCTGTGTACTCCGAACAACGTCGAATTGACTGGTTCAATCTCAAACTTGATATCGGAGGATGAACTTCACAGTAAAGGGTGGTAACTGAATGGAAAACGTAATCCCTGCCTTAGGCAACACGTTGAGCGATCTACTTGGCATCTATAGTTGGGTCCTCATCGGCTATATCTTATTATCATGGTTCCCGAACGCACGCGAATCTAAATTTGGTCAAATCTTATCGTTTTTGTGTGAACCGTTCTTGGCGCCGTTTCGCCGAATCATCCCACCGATTGGTGGCATGCTTGATATCTCCCCAATCGTTGCACTGTTCGTGCTTCGTATGGCCCAAGCCGGAATCGCTGCGATCTTTGGGTGACGTATGAGCGTCTATGACCATTATCGACCAAGTGAACGCGCGTTCGTTGAACAAGTGCTCGACTGGGTACAACAAGTGGAGAATAGCTATGTGTTGAAATTGACGGATTTTCTTGACCCACGTGAACAGCAAATCGTCAAACAACTCGTCGGGAAACAACTTGTCATTCATGATGATGGCGGATTTGAAGGCGCGGAACGACGTCGTCTGATTTTAGCGCCGGATTACTATGAACTCAATCCAGATGATTTTGAGATTGAGGTCCGTCGAATCGAGTACCCAACAAAATTCGTGGACTTGACGCATCGACAAGTGACAGGAACATTGCTGAATGCTGGACTGAAACGTCAAAAGTTCGGAGATGTCGTTCTTGACGATGAGATTGTACAATTTGCGACGACGCGTGAAGCGGTCGGGTTCATTGAAATGAATCTTGAACGTGTCGGAAAAGCGAGAGTTCGCATTTCTTCCGTGCCAAAAGACGAGGTGCTTGTCGTCCCTGCGACCGAATGGGTCGAAGGGTTCGGCATCGTTTCTTCCTTACGATTTGATACGGTCGCAAGCGAGGTGCTTAACATCTCTCGGCAAAAAGCGCAGGCGCTCGTCAAACACGGCGACTGTAAAGTGAATCATAAAGTCATTGAAGACGCGAGCTTCATCCTTGAACCGGATGATCTACTATCCGTCCGTGGATATGGTCGCATCAAATTGATGGAGATTCTCGGATCGACCAAACGTGAAAAAATTAAAATCCAGTATGGCACCATACGTTGAAATTAGGAGGAAAGTCGAATGGCGTTGACACCGATTGATATTCATAATAAAGAATTCTCTTCCCGTTTTCGTGGGTACGACATCGATGAGGTCAATGAATTTTTAGATCAAATCATTAAAGAGTTTGAACTATTGATTCGTGAGAATCGACGGTATGAAGAACTTGTCAACGATATGCAAGCCCGCATTGACTACTTCTCCTCGATGGAAGATACGTTGAACAAATCGATTATCGTCGCGCAGGAAGCGGCGGAAGAAGTGAAGAACAATGCTCAAAAAGAAGCGAGTCTCATCTTGAAACAAGCGGAACGTGAAGCGTTCGCTCGTGAAGAGGAAGCGGCGCGCAAAGAGCAACTTGCTGAACGAGAAGTCGTTCAAATGCTCAAGAAAGTAGAGTTGTATCGGACACGCTTCCGCGTCCTCGTCGATGCGCAAATGGAACTTCTCAACAGTACGGAATGGGAAACGATTGTCGGGGAACCGCCTGTGCAGACGGTTCTTGACGATAGAACAGAACTTGCGTATAATGACGACGAAGTCACACGTAATGAAGAACAACACGGATAAATGATCAACACGTTGAGTAGGACGCGTCGATCGAGTCATACCTATGAAGCGACTTAGGGACGGTGAGAGCCTAGGAGAAAGACTTGATTCGGTATCCCCTATGAGTCGTCACGCTGAACTGAAGTAAGCGTGACCGCCTGACCTCGTTATCGGTTACCGAGAGCGGTCTCATGATGATGAGACTAGTAGGGTGGTACCGCGAGTCAACCAACTCGTCCCTATCAGGGATGGGTTGGTTTTTTTGTTTTCTAAAAAATGTTGATGGAGGAGTTTCGATGAACTACAAAGACACGCTATTAATGCCAAACACAGAATTCGCGATGCGTGGGAATTTACCAAAGCGCGAGCCAGCGATGCAAACAGAATGGGAAGATATGGACCTTTACAACAAGGTACAAGAAAAAAATGCTGGAAAACCACAATATATCTTACATGATGGACCTCCATATGCGAACGGCGACATCCACATGGGACACGCGATGAACAAAGTATTGAAAGACATCATCGTTCGTTTCAAAGGGATGAACGGCTATCAGTCTCCAATGATTCCAGGATGGGACACGCACGGTCTTCCAATCGAGAACGCCCTTCAAAAAGCAGGCGTCAATCGTAAGGAAATGACAGTCGCGGAATTCCGTGAAAAGTGTGCAGAGTATGCGATGGAGCAAGTGAACTCGCAACGCGAACAATTCAAACGTCTCGGTCTTCTCGCAGACTTTGAGAACCCATACATCACGCTCCTTCCTGAATACGAAGCGGCACAGATTCGTTTGTTCGGGTCGATGGCTGAGAAGGGTTATATCTACAAAGGGAAAAAACCGGTTTACTGGTCACCATCTTCCGAGTCGGCACTCGCGGAAGCAGAGATTGAATATTACGATAAAAAATCACCGGCCATCTACGTGGCGTTCCGTGTCGTGGACGGTAAAGATACGTTGACGTCAGACGATCACTTCGTCATCTGGACGACGACGCCTTGGACAATCCCGGCGAACCTTGGAATCGCGGTAAGTGATGAGTTGACTTACACGCGTATCGAACATGAAGGAAAAGGCTATATCGTCGCGGAAACGCTCGTTGAAGAAGTGACGGCAGCGCTCGGATGGACGGATTACACAGTGAGTGGGTCTTGGAACGGACGTGACTTCGAGTACATGACGGCCCAACATCCATTGTATGACCGGACGTCACTCGTCATCCTTGGCGACCACGTCACTGCGGATGCGACTGGACTCGTACACACAGCACCTGGACACGGGGAAGACGACTATCGCGTCGGACAGGCTTACGGATTAGACGTCCTTTGCCCGGTGGATGACCGTGGCTATATGACAGACGAAGCCCCTGGTTTCGAAGGTCTCTTCTACGAAGATGCGAACAAACAAATTGGTATGAAGCTTGAAGAGAACGGCTACTTGCTCAACTTGAAGTTCATCAAACACTCGTACCCGCATGACTGGCGTACGAAGAAGCCGGTCATCTTCCGTGCGACACCACAATGGTTCGCGTCCATCAAAGATTTCCGTGAAGACATGCTCCGTGAGATCGAGGAAGTGAAATGGGTCCCTGAATGGGGAATGACACGTCTCTACAACATGGTCCGTGACCGTGGAGATTGGGTCATCAGCCGTCAGCGTGCCTGGGGAGTTCCAATCCCAATCTTCTATGCGGAAGATGGAACGGAAATCATCACGAACGAGACAATCGACCACATCGCCAACTTATTCCGTGAGCACGGTTCAAACGTTTGGTATGAGCGTGAAGCGAAAGACCTTCTCCCTGCAGGGTTCACTCACCCGAACAGTCCGAACGGTGAATTCCGTAAAGAGCTCGACATCATGGACGTCTGGTTCGATTCAGGTTCTTCACACGCTGGTGTATTAGAAGAACGCGAAAACCTTCGTCGTCCGGCAGACCTTTACCTTGAAGGATCGGACCAATATCGTGGTTGGTTCAACTCGTCACTCTCGACGGCCGTTGCGACGACTGGGAAAGCACCGTACCGGAATGTCTTGAGTCACGGATTCGTCCTCGACGGGGACGGACGCAAAATGTCGAAATCGCTCGGTAACACGATTGCACCGAACGATCTTGTGAAGCAGTATGGCGCCGAGATCGTACGCCTTTGGGTCGCATCCGTCGATTACCAGTCGGACGTACGTGCGTCACACGATAACTTCAAACAGGTGTCAGAAGTTTACCGGAAGATGCGTAACACGATTCGCTTCTTACTCGGGAACTTGAACGGGTTCGAACCATCGATGCGTGTCGCATTCGACGATATGCCGGAAGCGGACCGCTTCATGGCGACGAAGCTCAAACAATTGCAGACAAAAGTTGTCAAAGCATATGATGAGTTTGACTTTATGGCCGTGTATCACCTCGTTCATAACTTCTGTGTCAACGAGTTGTCATCGTTCTACCTCGACTTCACAAAAGATATCCTATATATCGAACGTGAAGACGATCTCCGTCGTCGTGCCGTTCAGACGGTCATGTACGATGCGGTCGTCCTCTTGACGAAACTATTGGCTCCAATCCTTCCACACACTGCCGATGAGGCATGGAAAGAAGTGCCTGGAAAGTCAGAAGCAAGCATCTTCTTGACGGATTTAGAAGAAGTGAGCGCGCTCACAGGAGACGAAACGGCATTACTCGAGAAGTGGTCGAAGTTCCTCGTCTTCCGCGACGACGTCCTCAAAGCGATTGAAATCGCACGTGGAGAAAAGTTGATCGGGAAACCGCTCGAAGCGAAGTTGATTCTCGCACCTAAAGCAGAGACTGCCGACTTGTTGAACACGATCGACAATGTCAGCCAATTGCTTCAAGTATCGCAAGTGGAGTGGGCTGAGACGGCAGACGTCGATTATGCGACGACGAAAATCACAGTCATGAAAGCGGATGGAGCCGCTTGTGCACGTTGTTGGACATACTCGACAGAGCTTGGACAAAACGAAGAGCATCCAGAGCTTTGCCCTCGCTGTGCATCAGTAATCGGTTAAGACGAACCGGAGTGGCGTCCCCACTCCGGTTTCTTAACGGCTTGAAAGGAGACGCATATGAAACGATATTATGGATTGGCGCTCATCTTGATTTTGATCGATCAACTCACAAAATGGGTGGTCGTTCAGACGATGACAATTGGTCAATCGATTGAAGTCATCCCGAACTTGTTATACTGGACGTCCTACCGCAATAAAGGAGCGGCTTGGGGGATGTTAGAAGGACAGATGGCGTTCTTCTTTATCATCACCATCCTCGTCGTTGCCGGACTCGTTTACTTCTTGCACAAAGAGGTGAACGGCTATCAACTCCTCGGATATAGTGTCGGATTACTGTTGGCCGGTGCCATCGGTAACTTCATTGATCGCTTGTTCCGTGGCGAAGTCGTCGACTTTGTCGATACGTATCCGTTCGGATACAACTTCCCGATTTTTAACGTGGCTGATATGGCACTCACGTTTGGTGTCATCTTGATGGTCATCGGGATTTTATTTGAAGAAAAATTACACAAAGAAAGGGGACAATCGTAATGGAATCGTATACTTTTGTCGCCGATGAAAAGGCAAGGATTGATAAGTGGGTCAGTGACCGTGGTGAATGGTCACGCTCTCAAGTACAGGAATGGATCAAGACGGGAGCCCTCCTCGTCAACGGTAGTGCCGTGAAAGCGAACTACAAGCTTCAAGTGGGGGATGAAGTGGAAGTGAACGTGCCGGAAGCGGTCGAACTCGAAGTGTTGCCTGAAGACATCCCGCTCGAGATCGTTTTTGAAGACGAGGACGTCATCGTCGTCAACAAGGCACGCGGGATGGTCGTTCACCCTGCAGCCGGACACACGTCAGGGACGCTCGTCAATGCGCTACTTTATCATTGTGATGACCTCTCGGGTATCAACGGTGTCAAACGTCCAGGAATCGTCCATCGGATTGATAAGGACACGACGGGTCTTCTCATGGTCGCTAAAAATGACTTGGCCCATGAGTCGCTGGCGAGCCAGTTGAAAGACAAGACCATCAAACGCGAGTATATCGCGCTCGTCCATGGCGAACTCGTCCACGAACTTGGAACGATTGAAGCACCGATTGGTCGCGATACGAATGATCGTCAGCGAATGACCGTGACGGACCGGAACGCAAAAGAAGCCGTGACACATTTCCGTTTACTCGAACGTTATAAAGACTTCACGCTCGTGGAGTGTAAATTAGAGACGGGACGCACGCATCAGATCCGCGTACACATGCGTTATATCGGTCATCCGCTCGCCGGTGACCCGAAATATGGTCCACGCCGCACGATTGATTTGGGCGGTCAAGCGCTCCATGCGGCAACCCTCGGATTCCACCATCCACGTACGAAAGAATGGATGGAGTTTGAGGCACCATTACCAGAAGACTTTAATGCGGAACTCGCAAAATTAGATAAAATCGAGAAAACTCGTTGACTTCTGTCACGTTCCGATTTATAGTCTAGGAAGCATAACACCTTTAAACCCAGTCCAGAGAGGCTGTGAAAGGATTGTGACCGCGGTCACATGTACGTCAATTCAACCCCGGCATTCGTATGCCGTTTTTGATGAAGACTCCCTTTCCAGCTGGATGAGGGAGTCTTCTTTTTTAGTGAAGCTTGGAAGGAGGAATCACGTGAAACAATCAGTCATTTTAGATGAGTCAGCCATCCGTCGTGCTTTGACCCGAATCGCACACGAAATCATCGAGCGAAACAAAGGAATCGATGACGTCGTCCTCGTCGGAATCAAGACGAGAGGTGAGACGCTCGCTGACCGACTCGCTCGCCGAATCGAAGAGATTGAAGGCAAGCCTGTCGCACTCGGCAATCTCGACATCACCTTGTATCGCGACGATCTATCGAAGAAGTCGTTAGACCCTGAAGTCAAAGCGACGGAACTACCCCATGATATCAATGGAAAGACCGTCGTCCTCGTCGATGATGTCCTTTACACAGGTCGTACAGTTCGTGCCGCAATGGACGCGCTTGTCGACCATGGTCGTCCGGATTACATCCAACTTGCTGTCTTGATTGACCGAGGCCATCGGGAACTCCCGATTCGACCAGATTTTATCGGAAAGAACGTTCCGACGTCCAAGTCCGAACAAGTCGTTGTGAGACTCAGTGAAGTCGACACGGCGGATGAAGTCACGATCCATCAGCAATAAACTCATACCTTTAAGGTGGTCCAGAGAGGCCAGGAAGGAGAATTCAATATGAAACAACCTGTTCTACACATCCACGAGCGTCCAGCTCACTTTCCACAATGGCTATTATTCAGCCTTCAACACGTCTTCGCCATGTTCGGAGCGACGATTTTAGTCCCGATTTTGACAGGATTAAATACATCGGTCGCCCTCGTCGCTTCCGGCGTGGCCACGCTCTCATTCTTAGCGATTACGCGCTTCAAAGTCCCAACATACTTAGGTTCAAGTTTTGCCTACATCGCCCCGATCATAGCGGTCAGCCAGCAATGGGGTGTCGAAGCCGCACTCTTCGGCGGAATCGTCGCCGGGTCTGTGTACGGTGTCGTCTCCTTGATCATCTATAAGACAGGCGTCAACTGGTTGCTCCGATTGCTCCCACCGGTCGTCGTCGGACCGGTCATCATGGTCATCGGACTCTCGCTCGCACCGGTCGCCATCGACATGTCGATGAATCAAGATGGTGCCTATAACGGGACGTTCATGACGATTGCCCTGCTTACACTTGGAATCACGATGCTTGCCATGACGAAACTGAAAGGTGTCTGGGGAGCGGTCCCGATCCTCTTTGGAATCGTGGGAGGATACGCAGTCGCAGCGGCATTCGGCATCATCGATTATTCGCCGATTCAACAAGCCAGCCTGTTCCAACTTCCTGACTTCACGATGGTGTTCGTCGACTACATGCCGATGTGGCAAGTCGGTGCCCTTCTCGCCATCGTTCCGGTCGCCCTCGTCACGATGACGGAGCACATCGGAGATCAGATGGTCACGTCAAAAATTATCGGACGAGAAACGATGAAAGATCCAGGTCTCCATCGCACGCTACTCGGAGACGGAGTGGGAAAAGCCGTCGCCTCTGCACTCGGTGGACCACCATGTACGACTTACGGTGAGAACAACGGCGTCATGGCCATCACACGAGTCTACAGTGTCTACGTCATCGCTGGCGCAGCACTCATGGCCATCAGCTTCGGATTCCTCGGTCATATCGAAGCGTTCATCTCGACCATCCCGAACCCGGTCAAAGGTGGAATCTCGATCCTCTTGTTCGGTGTCATCGCCTCGAACGGATTACGGACGATGGTGGAGAGCAAAGTTGACTTGGCAGAAAAACGCAACTTGATCATCTCGTCGGTCATCCTCGTCATCGGACTTGGTGGTGCGATGGTTCAAATCGGGAGCTTCCCGGTACAAGGCATGGCACTCGCGACGGTCGTCGGCATTTTGTTGAACGCCATCTTACCGCAGGAAGAAGACGACACAGCAGTCGAAGTCAACACAACTGAAGAAACGAAACAAGCAAGTAACTTTTAATTCGATCCCGTGAGGTCGGCAAAGTGAAGGCTCGTTTATTTGGGTGTACCCTGCCCAGATAAAGGCGTCCCTTCACATCGGTGAAGAGACGCCTTTTCTCTTTGCCTCTAATAAAAGGAGGAGACGAACATGAATACGATGCAAACAAACGTGAAACCGGTCAAACACTTCGTCAGTTTGGACACACTTTCCCTTGAAGAAATCATGGGCATGATTGAAGAATCATTGCGATACAAGCAAGGAGATCTTCCTCCACTGTTTGACGGGAAGACCGTAGCGAACCTGTTCTTTGAAAACTCGACACGTACGAAAAACTCGTTTCAAATGGCCGAGCGCCACTTGAACATGCAGGAGATTCCGTTCGATGTGACGACGTCATCGGTCACGAAAGGCGAGACACTATACGATACGTGTAAAACGCTCGAAGCCATCGGTGTGGATGCACTCGTCATTCGACATCCGGAAGCGGGCTATTATCATGAACTCATCGAAAAGTTGAATATCCCGGTGTTGAACGGAGGGGACGGGAGCGGGGAACATCCATCCCAATCGTTGCTCGATCTCGTTACCATCTTTGAAGAGTTTGGAACGTTCCAAGGATTGAACGTCGCCATCTGTGGTGACCTCGTCCATAGTCGGGTCGCTCGCTCAAACGCAAGCGTCTTGAAGCGCCTCGGAGCAAACGTGGTCGGTTGTAGTCCTGCCTCTTGGTGGGACGATTCGATGGGGCTAGAGCGAAAAGAACTCGATGACATCATAGGCGAATGTGACGTCATCATGTTACTCCGTGTACAACACGAGCGCCATATCATGGGAGACGTCTTCTCGAAAGAAGAGTATCACACACAGTTCGGTTTGACGGTCGAACGCGTCGAGCGAATGAAAGCAGGCTCCATCATCATGCACCCGGCTCCGGTCAATCGGGATGTGGAGATTGCGGGAAGTCTGATCGAGCATGAACGGTCACGCATCTTCCCGCAAATGAAGAATGGGGTGTATGCCCGGATGAGCATCTTAAATCGAGCATTAGGAGGACAACAATGATAATTCAAAACGCGACATGGTATGACAAGGGAACGAAGCGCACGACATCCATTCAAGTGAAAGACGGAAAGATCGAATCACTCGACTATAAAGGGGAGACCGAGGGACAAGAAGTCCTCGATGCATCAGGCTATCTGCTCGCACCAGGACTCGTCGATGTCCACGTCCACTTGCGTGAACCAGGGGGCGAGGCGAAAGAGACGATTCAGACAGGGACGATGGCAGCAGCGGCAGGCGGATTTACAACCATCTGCTCGATGCCGAACACGAGACCGGTTCCTGACAATCGCGAAACAATGGACGTCCTCCTTCAAAAAATTGAACAAGATGCGGTCGTACGTGTGTTACCTTACGCCGCCATCACGAAACGACAGCTCGGGGAAGAACAGGTCGACATGGAATCGCTCGCAGATGCCTTCGCCTTCACGGATGATGGGGTCGGTGTCCAATCGGCGGCGATGATGCGACAAGCCATGCGCGAAGCGAAACGATTGAACAAAGCGGTCGTCGCCCACTGTGAGGACAATACGTTAAAGGCCGGGTCGGTCCACGAGGGCAAATTCAGTGAGGCGCATGGCATTCAAGGAATTCCGAGCCTTGCGGAGAGCATCCATATCGCTCGCGACGTTTTGATTGCTGAAGAGACAGGGTGTCATTATCATGTCTGTCACGTCTCATCCCGCCAATCGGTTCGTGTCATTCGGGATGCGAAACGAGCCGGCATCCACGTGACCGCAGAAGTGACGCCACATCATCTCGTCTTGAGCGAGGACGATATCCCTGGGCTCGATGCAAACTTCAAGATGAACCCACCGCTCCGAAGCGAGGATGATCGACAGGCCCTCCTTGAGGGATTGTTTGACGGGACGATCGATATGATCGCAACGGACCATGCCCCCCATACAGCAGAAGAAAAAGTACAAGGGATAGAGCGGGCTCCGTTTGGAATTACCGGCTTCGAGACTGCCTTGCCACTTCTGTACACGACGTTTGTAAAAACTGGCGTCATGGAGGAGCATCAGTTGCTCGACTGGATGACGAAACGTCCGAGTGACGTATTCGATTTATCGAGAGGAGAATTGAAAGTTGGGGTGGATGCGGACCTGATTCTCATCGATACGGAAACGTCTCGCACGGTCGATCCTACGACATTTTACTCAAAAGGAAAGAATACACCGTTCGCAGGGAAAAAGCTTGTTGGATGGCCGGTCATGACGATGGTCGGCGGCGAAATTGTATATAAGGGGCGATTTGATGAAACGAACATTATGGCTTGAGGATGGAATGAATTTTGTCGGTAAAGGATTCGGGGCACCGGCTGATACGATGGGGGAAGTCGTCTTCCAGACAGGTATGACAGGATACCAAGAAATCTTATCAGATCCATCATACTGCGACCAAATGATTGTACTGACGAACCCATTGATTGGGAACTATGGCGTCAATCGTGAGGATTTTGAAACGACGATTCCGATGGCAAAAGCGTTAATCGTGAAAGAAGCATGCGATACGCCATCGAATTTCCGTTCAACGGCGACACTCGACGCGACACTCACCCGCTTCGGCATTCCGGGACTTTCGGATATCGATACACGGATGTTGACACGTCATTTACGAGCGAAAGGGGTCATGCGCGGCGTCCTCATCGATGGAGAGTTGACGTGGGACGAGGTGCGGACCCGTTTTGATGAAGAATCGCCGAACGATCAAGTCGCACGCGTATCGACGAAGCGGACATATGTGAGTACTGGAACTGGCCCTCGCATCGCTTTGATCGACTTCGGGGCGAAGCTTGGAATCATGCGCGAGTTGATGAAACGAGACTGTGAGGTCGTCGTCTTCCCGCACGATGTGACGGCAGAGGATGTATTACGGTATGAGCCGGACGGCATCATGTTGTCAAATGGACCAGGAGATCCAAAAGACGTTCCGACGGCACTGCCGCTCATCAAGCATCTGATGCCGATGACACCGATGTTCGGGATTTGTCTCGGTCACCAGTTGATTGCTCTCGCAAACGGTGCGAACACATTCAAGCTTCCATTCGGACATCGTGGCGCGAATCATCCGGTGCTCGAGCTTGAGACGGGTGCCGTGACCATCACCTCTCAAAACCATGGATATGCGGTAGAAGAGACGTCACTGCTCGATACACCGCTTATCGTCACACACCGTGCGGTCAACGATGGAACAATCGAAGGGGTAAGACATCTTCACCATCCTACCTTCTCGGTACAGTATCATCCCGAGGCGGCACCAGGACCGTTCGACGCCAACGACTTATTTGACCGATTCATGCAACTCGTACAAGAAAACAAACAGAAAGTGGGAATTTGACATGCCAAAACGACCAGATATTCAGAAAATCCTCGTAATCGGATCAGGACCGATTGTAATCGGACAAGCAGCGGAGTTTGATTATGCTGGTACACAGGCATGTCTTGCCTTGAAAGAAGAAGGCTACGAAGTTATCCTCGTCAACTCGAATCCGGCCACCATCATGACAGATCCGACGACGGCGGACCGTGTCTATATCGAACCGCTCGAACCAGAATTCGTCGAGCGAATCATCCGGCAGGAACGTCCGGATGCACTCCTTGCCACGCTTGGCGGGCAGACGGGTTTGAACTTGGCTTTTGAACTCGACAAACGGGGCGTCCTGCGGGATTGTGGCGTGGAACTTCTTGGAACAAAATTGTCTGCGATCGTTCAGGCGGAGGACCGGGAACAGTTCCGTAACTTGATGTTCGAACTCGGTCACGGTGTACCTGAAAGTGAGATCGTTCATACGCTCGAGTCTGCCTGGGGATTTGCGGAACGGATCGGATACCCGATCATCATCCGACCTGCGTACACGCTCGGGGGAACCGGTGGCGGGATTGCCCATGACCGGGAATCGTTCGAGCAAATCGTTGAATCTGGATTAAAGGCGAGTCCTGTTACGCAAGTCTTGTTGGAGAAATCGATTGCCGGGATGAAAGAAGTCGAGTTCGAGGTCATGCGTGACTCGAGTGACCAAGCCATCATCGTCTGTGCGATGGAAAACTTTGACCCGGTTGGAGTCCACACCGGTGACTCGATCGTATTCGCCCCTACGCAGACGCTATCAGATCGGGATTATCAGATGTTACGCAGCGTCTCGCTCGATATCATTCGGGCACTCGGTATTGAGGGTGGGTGTAACATCCAATTCGCACTCGACCCAGACAGTTTCACGTACTATGTCATCGAAGTGAATCCACGTGTTTCACGGAGCTCAGCGCTCGCATCAAAAGCGACAGGCTATCCGATTGCCAAGCTTGCTGCGAAAGTCGCTGTCGGTTACAAGTTGTCAGAACTAAAAAACCCGGTCACAGAGACGAGCTACGCCTCGTTCGAACCGGCGCTCGATTACGTCGTCGCTAAAATCCCACGCTTCGCCTTCGATAAGTTTGAGTCCGCGGATCGCCGCTTAGGCACACAAATGAAGGCAACGGGTGAGGTCATGGCCATCGGTCGGAATTTAGAAGAGGCTTTGCTAAAAGCGGTTCGCTCGCTTGAACTGGGTATGGAAGAACTCCACCTTCCACAACTTCAAGCACTAGACACAGAACAGCTCGAGAATGGACTCATTCATCCGACAGACGAGCGTTTGTTCATCGTCTATGAGGCCCTTCGTCGCGGATACACGGTAGAAACGCTACACCAACTGACAAAAATCGATCGACTCTACTTACAGAAATTGAACCGGATCTGGCAGGCAGAACAACAACTGATCAAGGAGCCACTGACGTCAGAACGTCTACTGGATGTGAAACGTCTAGGGTTCAGTGATGTGGCAATTGCCCGTATGCTGTCGATGGATACAGAAGCGGTTCGCACGAAACGGAAAGAATGGAACATTCGTCCCGTCTATAAGATGGTCGATACGTGTGCGGCCGAGTTTGCTTCTGAGACACCATACTTTTATGGGACATATGAAGTGGAGAACGAAGCGGTGAAGACAGACCGGGAGTCCATCCTCGTCCTTGGATCAGGTCCGATTCGAATCGGGCAAGGTGTCGAGTTCGACTATGCGACCGTTCACTCAATCGAAACGATTCGAGATGCAGGGTATGAAGCCATCATCATCAACAACAACCCGGAAACGGTCTCGACAGACTTCTCCATCTCCGATCGATTGTACTTCGAGCCGTTGACGACAGAAGACGTATTAGAGGTCATCGAGAACGAGAACCCGCTAGGTGTCATCGTCCAATTCGGTGGACAGACTGCCATAAACTTGGCGGCATCGCTAGAAGCGAACGGTGTGAAAATTCTTGGGACGACGCTGGAAGATATCGACCGTGCCGAAGACCGAAAGGCGTTCGAAGCCACATTGTCAGCGGAACGATTGGCTCAACCACCAGGAAAGACGGCGACAAACGTGGAAGAGGCCGTCACATGTGCGAACGAGCTCGGCTATCCGGTACTCGTTCGACCATCGTACGTCCTCGGTGGACGGGCGATGGAAATCGTGTATGAACAGTCAGAGCTCGAGCGGTACATGCGACATGCGGTCATCGCCTCGAAAGATCGACCGGTTCTCATCGATCGCTACTTGACAGGAATTGAGATTGAAGTCGATGCCATCTGTGACGGGACGGACGTCTACATCCCAGGGATCATGGAGCATATCGAACGTGCCGGCGTACACTCAGGCGATTCCATTGCCGTCTATCCGCCTCAACGACTCAGTGAAGAACTGAAACAAAAAGTCGTCGATTATACGATCAAGTTGGCGAAAGCGTTCCGCATCAAAGGCCTTCTCAACATCCAGTTTGTCTATGCGGATGACCTGTATGTGATCGAGGTAAACCCACGTGCGAGTCGGACGGTCCCATTCATCTCGAAAGTGACGGGGTTACCGGTCGCACGGATTGCAACACAAACGATTCTTGGGACGAGTTTGAAAGAACTAGGTCTTGGGACAGGCATTCATCCTGAGTCGGACAGTATTTCGGTCAAAGTACCGGTCTTCTCGTTCGCGAAATTGAAAGAGGTAGACCCATCGCTCGGACCCGAGATGAAGTCGACAGGAGAGGTCATGGCGACAGACCGGACGCTCGAAAAAGCGCTCTATAAAGGGCTCGTTGCAGCAGGGATGAACATCGCCTTGAAAGGGAACGTGCTCATGACGATTGCCGACCATGACAAAGACGAGGCCATCGCCTTGGCGAAACGATTTGACCGCCTCGGTTTCCGCCTCATGGCAACGAGTGGGACGGCTGATAGTCTTGAAGTGGAACAGATGCGTGTTCGTCGAGTCGGGAAAATTCAAGAAGACGGTGAGACGATGCTCAGTGTGATCGAGCGTGGAGACGTCGACTTGATCATCAATACGACGAGCCGCGACGCACTCGTCACGAAAGACGGGTTCTTGATTCGAAGAACGGCCGCCGAGCAGGGCACGCTTTGCCTGACCTCGCTCGATACAGTCGAAGCCTTGTTACAAGTCATTGAAAGCCTGTCGTTCCAGACGGTCAACATCCCGGCATTCACAACGTTCGGGGTGATGGTATGAGACATGACGTGACGATTGTGAGCAACCGGCAAATCGCCAAAGCGACGATGGAAATGAAAGTACGTTGCCCTGGGGTGGAGGTCGCCCCTGGGACGTTCTTTCACATCAAGACGTCCGGTCTGTTACGTCGGCCGTTATCGGTGGCGAACGTCGAGGGGGACGAAATCACCTTCTTATACAAAGTGATTGGGGAAGGGACAACTGAGCTGGCAGGGAAACGAGCGGGGGACACGCTAGACGTCCTTGGTCCGCTCGGGAACGGTTTTCCACTGGCGCAACATGGAAAGCGAGTCGTCCTGGTCGGAGGTGGGATTGGGGTCCCACCGCTTTATTACGTCAGACGTCGACTACATGAGATGGGGATTGAAACGATTGCGATTCTCGGGTTTGATTCAAAAGAAAGCGTCTTTTATGAAGAAGCCTTTCGTGAACTTGGTGAGACGATCATCACGACAGTAGACGGTACTCACGGGGAGCTTGGCTTCGTCACTGGCCCCCTCGCACGCATCCAAGCCGATGTGTTGTTCAGTTGTGGTCCGGAAGCGATGTTAAAAGCAGTCGCCGCTTCACCAATTACTGAACGATATCTCTCGATCGAGAATCGGATGGGTTGTGGCATCGGTGCTTGTTTTGCCTGTGTCTGTCAAGCGCCGGGCGGCTATGTGAAAGTCTGTAGTGACGGTCCGGTATTCAATGCGGAAGAGGTGCTGTTATGAGATTGAATGTCGAGTTACCAGGTCTTCGTTTAAAAAATCCAATCATTCCGGCTTCCGGATGTTTCGGATTTGGGGAGGAATTCGCGAAGTTGTACGACCTCTCGATTTTAGGAGGCATCATGATCAAAGCAGCGACGGAGGAGTCGAGATTCGGTAATCCGACCCCACGTGTCGCCGAGACGGCACAGGGTATGCTCAACGCGATCGGTCTTCAAAATCCGGGAGTCGATGCGATCATCGAAGAAAAGTTACCATTTCTCTCGACGTTCGACACGGAAATCATCGCCAACGTTGCCGGTTCGACGCCAGATGAATACGTGGAAGTCGCCCGTCGAATCAGTGCCGACCCGACGATTAAAGCCATTGAATTGAACATCTCGTGTCCGAACGTGAAATGTGGAGGCATGCAGTTTGGGACGGACCCGGAGATGGCCGCAGAACTTACACGACTCGTCAAAGAGGCTTCAAGTAAGCCGGTCTATGTGAAACTGTCTCCGAACGTCACGTCAATCACCGACATGGCGCGAGCCGTCGAAGCAGCCGGGGCGGACGGCTTGACGATGATCAACACACTCGTAGGGATGCGAATCAATATCGAGACAGGTCGACCGATTTTAGCAAACCGAATCGGTGGGTTATCCGGTCCAGCCATCAAACCGGTAGCGGTCCGGATGGTGTATGAAGTCGCACAAGCGGTCGACATTCCCATCATCGCCATGGGCGGGGTTCGGACGGTCGACGATGTGCTCGAGTTTATTTACGCGGGGGCGTCTGCCGTTGCCGTCGGGACGGCAAACTTTGAAAATCCATACGTCTGTCAGGAAATCATTGAAGCGTTACCGGCACGACTTGATTCACTCGGAATCGACCATATTTTGGATGTGAGGGGGAAGGCCTATGCGCAACTTGTATCTCTCCCTTGACGTGGAAACGCGGGACGAAGCGTTTCATTTGTTAAAACGATTTTCAAACCGACCGGCTGTCAAAGTCGGGATGGAACTCTTTTATCGGGAAGGCGCACGCTTTGTCGAAGAATTGGTCGACGAGGGTTATCCGGTCTTTCTGGATGTGAAAGTACACGATATCCCGGAGACGGCACGCCGTACGATGCGACAAATCGGAAAGCTCGGGGTGACTGTGACGAATGTCCACACATTAGGCGGCGAAAAGATGATGCGTTATGCGTTAGACGGGTTACGTCAGGCAAACGATACGACTCGATTGATCGGGGTCACACAGTTGACGTCGACAGATGAACGAATGATGCAGACAGAGCTCGGGATTGCTGGACGACTCGATCTAGCCGTTCTCAGACAAGCGACACTTGCGAAGCAGGCAGGGCTTGACGGAGTAGTCGCATCCGTTCAAGAAGCGAAAGCGATTCATCAAAAACTAGGGGACACGTTCATGACGGTCACACCTGGCATCCGACTCGGTGCAACCGAGGATGATCAAGTCCGTATCGCGACGCCACAGGAAGCGAGATTGGCGGGTGTTCACTCAATTGTCGTCGGCCGACCGATTACACGTGCGACTGATCCGATGGCCATGTACGACCAATTTATGAAGGAATGGGGAAAAATGAATGAAACAAATCGCTGAGGCACTTTTACAGATTGAAGCCGTCACACTATCACCGACTGAGCCGTATACATGGTCGAGCGGATTGAAGAGTCCGATCTACTGCGACAATCGACTCACACTCAGTTTTCCGAAAGTACGTCAAGTCATCGTCGATGGATTGGTGAAGTCGGTGAATCCGACCGAAGTCGATGTGATCGCAGGGACGGCCACGGCAGGTATCCCTCACGGGGCATTGCTCGCTGACCGACTCGGGCTTCCATTCATTTATGTCCGTTCGAGTGCAAAAGGGCATGGGAAAGGTAATCAAATTGAAGGAAGACTCGAGGCAGGCGCTCGAGTACTCGTCATCGAGGATTTATTATCGACCGGGATGTCGAGTATCGATGCGGCGCAGGCGATTCGTCAGGCGGGTGGTGACGTCATTGGGATTCAAGCCATCTTCTCGTACGGATTACCGGTTCTTCAGAAGAATCTAAGCGATGCAGATCTGACGGCGACATCGTTGACAACGTTCTCAGAATTGATTGAAGTGGCAGAGAGTACGGGCGTTCTAAACCGTTCGGAGCTCGATTCGCTTCGCGACTGGCAAGAAGATCCTCGTGCCTGGAGCGACCTCGTCACCTCTTAAGAATCCACCTTCGGGCGGATTCTTTTTCGATTCGGCATATGTCATACTTCATGGTAAAATAACGGAAGTGATTCGAAAAGGAGAGGCATATGGCGTATTCAAGAAGCAAAGAGAAGACATGGAACGCACGATTTCGTGCAATTCCGAAACATCGCAAAGTCGCCTTCGGTCTCGTCTTGATAATCATCCCAGCGCTCTTTTTAGTGAATTTATTTGTGTTCAGCCATTTATTAGCGCTAGGAGACCAGTATGAAGACCGATATCAAATGAAGAAATTGCGACTCGAAACAGACCATGGGAATGTGGAATTCGTTCGTAGTCCAAATGAAAAGGTACAGATTGAAGTGATGCAGACTAATTCGAAAGAACGCCGCATCAAAGTCAAGTCAGTCGGGGATACCATCTACGTCGTCGAGCGATATGGATGGTTCAGCTATTTCGGAAGTCGAGCGAGCGATGAACCGTCGCGCTATAAAATTAAAGTCGCTTTGCCGAGCTCGATGACATCGGTTCATCTGGGAGCGGAGCAGGTGACAGGACAAGGATTGAATGCGAAGACGATTGTTATGGATGTGAATGCCGTCAATTTGAAACAGATTGATAGTGATCGTCTACGGATTGAATCGAAAAGCGATACGACCATCGAATCGGCACGACTTGTGAACGGTGACATTCGCTCTTATCGTCATGCGACCGTCAGCGATGTTGTCGTCAATCAAGCGATGACCATCCAAACGGAAGCTGGGACGCTAAGTTACGCGCCGAAACATGCGACAGGACAAGTGAACGTGACGACGACTGGAAAAGTCTCGAGTAGCGACCGTTACGAAGAAGTCGAACCGGGTGTGTATCAATTGTCGACATCGAATCGACCGGTGGTGGAACTGATTTCTGAGACAGGAAAGGTCGAACTCAAATGAATGGACAACGATACATCCCGAAAATCGGGTTACGTACGTTAAAAACTGGAATTGCCGTTGCCATCACCGTCGCCATCTCGTGGTATATCTTCGGGATTTATTCAGGGATGGGAGCCATCGCAGCAGTTGTGGCGATGCAACCGACCGTCAAGCGATCGTCTAAAATCGTATTCAGTCGCATATTCGGAACGGTCGTCGGTCTTATGTGCGGGCTCTTCATCGTCTATTTGTTCGGTGTCAATCCGCTCTCGATTGGATTAGCCGTCATCGTTTCGCTCACGCTTAACACGACGTTCGATAAAACCCACATGTCGACGTATGCGGCATTTGCCATCGTCATGATGCTTGAAAGTCCTACATCGGACTTCTTCCATTATGCGTGGACCCGTTCTCTATTAACGGCGGTCGGTGTATTCGTTTCACTCGGTGTCAATTACGCGTTCATGCCTCCTCGTTATGAGGACCGGTTATTGAACGAGGTACGCAAGACTTCTTCTTACTTGTTCCATCACTGGCGAGAGCTCGTCGGTTCCCCGGCAGAGCTGCTAGAAACGCGAGCCCGCATCCTTGGCCATCAGGAGCTTCATATGATGCTCCAAGAGGACATGAAAGTGACGAACGTCAAATTGAAATATATGACGATCAAACAATACCGTTTGTTGATTCACCTTGAAGACAAGCTGGTCTTGTTGCTAGAGAGCCTCGCCGAGCATCGAGAAGCTTTCCTGTTGATGAGCGAGGAAGAGCGTCAGGCATTTGAGTCAGAATTTTTATATTTACTAGCGCATCATCACGACATTCTCTATACATGTGACAAGCCCTATTCGCTCTTCAAACTTCCACATGAAGATTTATCCGTTTCAGAAATTTTACACGGGCATTTGCTCGACTATCATGAACAGCTCGAGGCGTTCAAGCATGATCCGAAAACGTGAACCCTCTACACGTAGAAGACCCGCCATCACGATGGCGGGTCCAGCTTGTTGACAAATAACATGTTCGAACTCGTCCTTCCGGCGCCCACGCTTTCCTCAGGCAATCCCGGAGCCGCATCGCGACCTAGGTCGCTGCTGGGTCTCCGTCGGATTGCTTTCCTGTAGGAGTCGGGGCGCCGTCGGGCGAGCAACGCAAACGGTCGTCATCTGGCGGCCGTTTGTCTTCTTCCAAGGCCTCGACGGCCGAAGAAAAAGCTCGATACTTACTTCGAATCGATGTATCAGGGGGAAGGGAAGGTAGACGCCGAGCCCGCCCGTCATCGACCCCGAGATCATCCGCCTCGGGCCGCCGTTAAACATCCGTTCCGTTCGTCAGACCGCGAAGGATGGATCGAGTCGACTTGTTGATCATTAGATCCGCCCCCTGTGTATTCTTATCACACCATTATATGGGACGAAGGACAAAAGGTGACCAAGAACGGGCAGGCGAGACTCCTGAGGGAATAGCAAGCAAAGGGAGACCCAGCAGTGACGCAGTCGCGATGCGGCTCCCTGCTTGCCCCTAGGAAAGCGAGCTGTGTCCGGATTGGGCATAAGACCTATACTTTGTCTATAGTCTGGACTCGCCATCACGATGGCGGGTCTTCATGTTCACGATTGTTTCAATGACTTCATCAATTGCTCATCCGGTGTCACGTAGACGGTCTGTTGATCTGTATAGATGACAAATCCCGGTTTCGCACCGCTCGGTTTTTTCACGAAACGGGCGCGTGTGTAATCGACAGGCACGCCACTTGATGCGCGTGCTTTCGAGAAGTAGGCGGCGACTGATGCGGCTTCTAGTAATGTCGTCTCGTCTGGTTCCGCCGAGCGGATAATCACGTGAGACCCAGGAATATCTTTGACATGAAGCCAAATCTCATCACGTCGTGCGAACTTGAACGTCAGATGGTCGTTTTGCGTATTGTTCTTCCCGACAAAGAATTCCGTTCCGGTCGAAGACGTGTACGCTTCAAGCGAAATTTTCGGATTCGCTTTTTTCTTTTGACGTTTTTGACGGATGTAGCCTTCTTCTGCAAGTTCCTCGCGAATCTCAAGAAGGTCGGACGGGGAAGCGACGTCGAGTTGGGCGATGAGCGTCTCTAAATATTCGATTTCTGCATCGTTCAACTCCATCTGTTTCTTCACTTCGACTTTGGCTACTTTTAGTTTGTTGTATTTCTTATAGTATTGCTGCGCATTCTCATTCGGTGTTTTGAGTGGGTCGAGCGGAATGGAGAGGATTGCACCGTTCTCGTCATAATAATCGACGACTTCGGCGACGCGCATCCCTTTTTCGAGTTGGAATAGATACGTCGTCAACAGCTCGCCGTATTTTTGTAACTCATCCGCCCGCTCCGTCGCCTTCATGTCGTCTAAGAGACGACGCCGTTTTAATTGATTCTTTTCGAGTTCTGATTTAAGGAGACGTTCGACATCGTGCGCTTGTTGTCTCACACGGTCACGGTTCGCTTTTTCATAGTAGAAACGGTCGAGCACTTCTTTACTCGATTCATACGTTTCCTCGGTTTCGATGTCCCCGGCTGTCAATGCAATCGGAGCGAATCGTTCTTTACCATTCGCAAGTTGTTGGAAAACGTAGGGACCATCGAGTTGACGAAGGACGTTCTCAAATGCTTGCTGTAAGGAATCTCGATTCGGCGTTTTTGCGAGATGAACCACTTCCTGTGCGATTTGCGGACTGACACCGGCGAACGTGGAGACTATCTGTTTATCGAGCTTGCCGGCGTTCCAATCGATTCGTTTCAATCCTTCTGTCATCTCGGTCAATGGATCGAACTTATGTTGTTCCGGAGGAAGGAGATAATCACTACCCGGCATGATGGTCCGATACGTGTTTTGAGAAGGGGGTAGATGCTTGATTGCATCTAATATTTTGCCTTCTTCCGTCGTCAAGACGACGTTCGAGTGGCGCCCCATCAATTCGATGTATACTTTCTTCGATTCTTCATCGCCGAGCTCGTTACGAGAGCGGACCGATATGACGATGACACGGTCCCTTCCTATTTGTTCGACCGCCGTGATGAATCCACCTTCCACATGTTTGCGGAGCATCATGCAAAACATCGGCGGTTCTTGTGGGTTTTTAATCGGTGTATCCGTCAACTGGAGACGGGCATACATCGCGTTTGCTGATATCAAGAGTTGCGCGTTCTGACGATTCGAGCGAATTTGAAGCATCAAATCGAGCGAATACGGTTGATGTACCTTGTTGATTCGCCCTCCGACGAGCGATTGTAATTCTTGTACGACACGATATGTCATTAATCCATCATAAGCCAATGATCTCATCACCTTTGTTCATTTTCTGTCTCTACGTTATCAGAAAAACAGAAAATATGGTACGATGGAGTAGGAAATCCGAACTTCTTCTTGCCGGGACAATTGATTGACTGCTATTATAATTAAATGTGATGTTAGAAGATGGAGGGCTTGCAGTGAATTTTAAAGAACGAGGATTATTAATCGTTTTGTCTGGACCGAGCGGTGTCGGAAAAGGGACCGTTTGCCGTGCTCTTCGCGAGGAAGAGGACAACAACCTTCAATATTCGGTGTCGGCGACGACCCGAAAACCACGTGAAGGGGAAGTTGAAGGAGTGCATTACTTCTTCAAATCGAGAGAAGAGTTCGAACGGATGATCGAACAAAAAGAACTGCTTGAACATGCCGAATTTGTCGGTAACTATTACGGGACGCCTGTAGAGTGGGTGCGTGAAACGCTCGAAAGCGGCCAAGATGTCATTCTTGAAATTGAGGTGCAAGGGGCGTTCCAAGTGAAGGAACTTCTCCCAGAAGCCGTCTTTTTATTCTTGGCACCACCAAGTCTTCAAGAACTTCGCAATCGTCTCATCGGACGAGGCACGGAGTCAGAAGAAGTCATTAAGCAACGCCTGCTCGTCGCGCGTGAAGAAATCGAGTTGATGGACGCCTACGATTATGTCGTCACGAACGACGAGGTCGACAAAGCCATCGATCGAATTAAAGCGATCGTGACAGCCGAGCATTGTAAACGTGAACGTGTTGCGTCACTCTATAAAAAAGCCATGATGGAGGTCATTTAATGTTATACCCTTCGATTGATGCCTTACAACGTACTATCCCGTCAAAATACACGATCGTTACGGTCGCTGCAAAACGGGCGCGTCAGATTCAAGATGGAAAAGCACCGAAAGTCGCCGAGCCAAAATCATATAAGCCGGTCGGTCAAGCGTTAGAAGAACTATTTTCGGGTGATACGACAATCATCGTGAACGAAAAAAACAACGGATGAAGTGTGACCCAAGTCGTTTGCGACTTGGGTCTCATTGTCTATAAGGGGGAGTTTGGGAATGGTGAAGGATCGTACTATTTTGTTATGTGTGAGTGGTGGCATCGCCGCCTACAAGGCGTGTGCGCTCACATCGAAATTGGTTCAAGCCGGAGCGAATGTTCGCGTCGCGATGACGAAATCGGCGGAACAATTCGTAGGTCAGGCGACCTTCCAGGCGCTCAGTCGCAACCCGGTCTATACGGACGTTTTCGAAGAGCATGACCCGACAAAGATTGCTCATATCGACGTCGTCGACTCGAGCGATTTGATTGTCGTGGCTCCGGCGACGGCAAATACGATTGCAAAATTGGCGAACGGGATTGCGGATGACTTCATTACGACGTCCGTTTTAGCTGCGAAATGCCCGGTCATCATCTCACCGGCGATGAATGTGAACATGCTCGAACATCCTGCCACTCAGCGGAACATCGAGACGTTAAAATCATACGGCTATCAGTTGATTGAACCCGGTGTCGGCAACTTGGCTTGCGGTTGGATTGGCGGGGGACGTCTGCCTGAACCGGAAGACTTAGTTCGCATCATCGAAAGCCAATTCGTTCCGAAACTATATCTTGGAAAAGATGTCTTGATCACGGCTGGCCCGACTGTCGAACGCATCGACCCCGTCCGTTACTTATCCAATGATTCGTCAGGGAAAATGGGCGTCGCACTCGCTGAGGTGGCTCGGGACATGGGTGCCCGTGTCACGCTCGTCCATGGGCCGCTCCAAGTTCCTGTCCCGGAAGGCGTGACAGCGGTTCCCGTCAAGTCAAGTGAGGAGATGCTGCGCGAAGTGACAAGCCGTTTTGAGGATTCAGACCTCGTCGTGAAATCAGCGGCAGTTGCAGATTATCGTCCAAAAACGATTCATTCGGAAAAACATAAAAAAGTCCACGGTCCACTTACGATTGAACTTGAAGAAACGACAGACATTTTAAAATCACTCGGTGAGAAGAAGACCCATCAAGTGTTGGTCGGATTTGCTGCTGAGACAGAACGACTCGAGGAGCACGCGGCAGCTAAGCTGAAGCGAAAAAACGTCGATTACCTTGTGGCGAACGATGTGTCTGGCAGTGACGTCGGATTCGGGGCGGACGACAATGAAGTCGTCTTGTTCCAAGCTGACGGGACGTCACTTAGACTTCCGAAACAATCGAAGAAAGCGTTGGCGTTCGAGTTGCTCACACATTTTAAGGAAGCGGTCCAATGATTGCACATGTACATGTCGATGCACCGGTGATCACGATTGACCGTCCGTTTGATTATGAAGTACCTGAACAATTTGAAGCTTTGATTGAACCGGGCATGCGCGTCTCCGTCCCATTCGGCTCACGACGTCTCCTCGGAATCGTTGTTGGTACGTCAGATGGGACGAGGGAAGGATTGAAACCGTTAGAAGCGCTGTTAGATGAGGAATCTTCACTCACTGACGAACTGCTCGCTTTATCCATCCATGTGAAAGAGACGACACTTTGCTTTCGTTCATCCGCCCTGCTTGCGATGCTTCCGGCCGCGCTCAAGGTCAGTTATGACAAAGAAATCAAAGAAGGACAAGTCCCTGATGGGGTCCGTCTCGGAACGCATTTATCGGAGTATCCGAAAGAAGTTCAGTCAGTCATTCTAGGACTCGCTAAAAAAGGGGAGCTGACCTTAGCACCCGTCTTAAAAGAAAAGAAGACCGTTAAGACCGACGTCGTCGTCGAACTCCTCGATGCGACAGTCGTCTCGAAACGTGCGAAAAAACAACTAGAAGCGGTCCGCCAACTTGAGGAGACCCCACGCATGTATTGGTCGGCACTTCGCCAAATTGGGCTGACTCGCCCACAACTGCAGAAACTTGCGGAACTCGGAGCGGTTCGATTGACCGAGGTCGAGTTGAATCGTGACCCGTACGCGACAATCGAGCAAGTCGAGGAATCGGTTCAATTGAACGACAGTCAAGCCAACGCGGTTCGGGCCATTCATGAGGCTGACGCGGGTGAGACGTTACTCGTCCACGGTGTGACGGGAAGCGGGAAGACTGAAGTCTATTTAGAATCAATCGGACAAGTCATCGATGAAGGGAAACAAGCCATCTTACTCGTTCCCGAAATCAGTTTGACTCCGATGATGGTCAAACGCTTCAAACGTCGTTTCGGCGATCGGGTCGCCGTGTTGCATAGCGCTCTGTCTAAAGGTGAGAAGTACGACGAGTGGCGTAAGATTAAACGAAATGAAGTCGACGTCGTCGTTGGTGCCCGTTCTGCAATCTTTGCCCCGCTCGACCAACTCGGTCTCATCATCTTAGATGAAGAGCACGAGACGACGTACAAGCAAGAGGAAAACCCTCGTTATCATGCGCGCGATGTTGCCATCTGGCGGTCCCGCTATCATGGGTGTCCCGTCGTGTTGGGCAGTGCGACCCCTTCACTTGAATCGTATGCTCGGGCACAAAAAGGCGTCTATCACTATTTGCATTTGAAAGAACGGTATGGTGGAGAGATGCCACCGGTCCACATTATCGATATGCGACGTGAATTGGCGAAAGGCAATACGACGATGTTCTCGGAAGAATTGTTCCAAGGGATTCTCGACCGGATCGAGAAAAAAGAGCAGTGCGTCATTTTATTGAACCGTCGTGGATTCACGACGTTCGTCATGTGCCGGGACTGCGGGGAAGGTATGACATGTCCGCATTGTGCCGTCAATTTGACATATCATCAATATGGAGATCGGTTGAAGTGTCACTACTGCGGTTACGAGGTCGGTATGCCGTCGACGTGTCCATCTTGCAATAGTAAGAAAATCAAACAGTTCGGGTCGGGCACACAAAAAATCGAGACGGAACTGTTGAACAGGATTCCAGAAGCGCGCATCATCCGAATGGACCAGGATACGACGTCTCGAAAAGGTTCACATGAGCAGTTGTTGCGTCGTTTCGAAGAAGGGGAGGCCGACATCTTACTTGGCACGCAGATGATTGCCAAGGGGCTCGATTTCCCAAACGTCACACTTGTCGGGGTACTCGCGGCGGATGCGACACTCGGGATGCCTGACTTTCGGGCGACCGAACGCACCTTCCAACTTGTCACGCAAGTGGCAGGAAGAGCCGGGCGCGGAAAACTTCCGGGTGAGGCGTTCGTCCAAACGTATAACCCGGACCATTATGTGATCGAGACTGCGAGTGAACATGATTATGAGACATTTTTCGCCAAAGAGATGGGACTCAGACAAGTCGGAAATCATCCGCCTTACTGGTTTTTAACGCTCGTCACGTTTTCGGCGGAAAACCCCCTTGTCGCCAAGGCCGAGGCAGAATTGTTCGCATCAGACTTTTTACAAGCGCATGTGGAGAATAGTCGCTTGAATGGACCGATGCCGGCACCGTTATCGAAGTTGAAGAACGCCTATCGTTATCAAGTATTCATTAAAACAAAACAACCCGAAGCACTCTATGTGGAGCTGGCACGATTACAGCAAGCGAGAGCCAAAGCAATCAGCAAGAAAGAATATCAAATGAGTATCGATGTGAACCCATACGTATTCATGTGAGGTGGAGAGACATGTATAAAGTAGTAGAAGTACCGAATGACATTTTGCGCGTAACGTGCGAACCGGTGACAAAGTTTGATAAAAAATTGCGTCAGACTGTCGACCGATTGTTTGATACGATGTATGAGTATGACGGAGTTGGTGTCGCGGCACCGCAAGTCAATTTGAACCAGCGGCTCGCGGTCGTCCATACCGATGATGAGACGGGACCGCTTGTCTTGATCAACCCGGAAATCATTGAAACATCCGGTCGAGAAGTTGGGCTAGAGGGATGTTTGAGCATCCCAGGCGAATTCGGATTCGTGGAACGACACGAGTCGATCGTCGTCAAGAATCAAGATTTGAAAGGGCGGACGCATACGATTCAAGCGAGCGGCTTTTTCGCTCGTGCGATTCAACATGAGATGGATCATTTGGATGGCGTCTTGTTCACAGACAAGCTCGCCGTCCCGAACCCTGGAAAAGACAAACGCATCGTCTTCATGGGGACGCCGACGTTCGCCGTATCGGTACTTGAGCGACTGCTTGAAGAAGGATACAATGTCGTAGGTGTCGTATCGCAACCGGATAAACCGGTCGGGCGAAAGCGTGAACTTAAGCCGACTCCAGTAAAAGAGTGTGCGCTTCGTCACGGTATTCCCGTGTTGCAGCCTGAAAAAGTGCGCACAGACTATGCAGAAATTTTAGAGTTAAAGCCTGATTTGATTGTGACGGCGGCGTACGGACAAATCGTGCCGACCGCCTTACTAGAAGCCCCGCCTCACGGAGCCATCAACGTACATGCCTCCCTCCTTCCGAAATATCGCGGAGGTGCCCCGATTCATCAAGCCATTCTTGATGGGGAGTCGGAGACTGGTGTGACGATCATGTACATGGTCGACAAGTTAGATGCAGGTGACATGATTGCCAATACCATCGTACCTATCGAAGAGACGGATACAGTCGGGTCTTTATTTGATAAACTGGCTGTAGCAGGAAGCGATCTTCTCATCCGTACGCTTCCGGCCTTCTTGGAAGGGTGGATTGAGGCGGTGCCTCAAGACGAGCGAGACGTGACGTTTGCTCCGAACATTAGCCGTGAGCGTGAACAGATTGATTGGACGAAGCATGGCGAGTCCATCTACAACCATATTCGAGGAATGAATCCATTCCCGACGGCCTATTCAACGCTTGAAGGCGAACGAGTGAAATTGTTCATGGGAGAAAAAACGACAGGAACGGGACAGTCGGGAGAAGTCATTCGTCTGGAAGAAGACGGATTTGTCGTGGCGACAGGGAACGACGTCGCAATCAAAGTGACCGATTTGCAACCCGCAGGTAAGAAACGGATGGATGGTGCAACCTTCATGCGTGGCGCCGGACAAAAGCTACGGATTGGCGACCGATTAGGAGGAACTCATGAACGTACGTGAAGCAGCGCTTGATACGCTGATGAAAATTGAACAGGGCGGCGCGTATTCGACGATTGCCGTCAATGATACATTGAAACAAAAAAAAGTTGCCCCAAAAGATGTCGGTCTCTATACCGAACTCGTATATGGGACGCTCAGTCGCAAAGGGACGCTCGATTATATTTTGAAAGACCGCATCCGTTCGCCGAAGAAGCTAGACAAGTTTGTCCTCCCGCTTCTTCGGATGAGCGTTTATCAACTCTTCTATCTTGATAAAGTACCCGACCGGGCCGTCCTACACGAGGCGGTCGAAATCGCGAAAAAACGAGGTCATCACCTCGGAACGAGCAAATTCGTAAACGGGGTGTTACGAAATGTGCTTCGGGAAGGGTTTCCGGACTTTAGTGGCTTGACCGATGCAGAACGAATCGCCATAGAGCACAGTCATCCGGAATGGCTCGTATCAGATTGGATTGAGTTATATGGTGTGGAAACGGCAGAAGCGATTTGCCGATTAAACAATGAACCTGCTCCTGTTACGATTCGGGTCAACCGAAAGCGTATTTCAGTGGATGAGATGATGAACCGATTGGCTGACGCTGGCGTCATGACGTCACGTTCTGAACTATCTGCTGATGGACTTGTCGTAGAGTCTGGCAATGTCCATGCGACCCCGTTTATCGAGGAAGGTCTTCTATCGATTCAAGATGAGAGCTCCATGATTGTCGCGGATGCACTCAACGTGTCGAAAGACGATGTCATCCTAGACGCATGTGCCGCGCCAGGCGGCAAGGCGATGCATACGGCAGAGCGAATGCAAGGTGGATCGCTCACCGCGCTTGACCTTCATCCACATAAAGCAAAATTGATTGATCAACAAGCCAAACGTCTACACATCAATGGAGTGACCGCACTTGCCCTTGATGCTCGTTTAGCAGGTGAACGGTTTGAAGAAGAAAGCTTTGACCGGATTCTTTTAGATGTCCCTTGTTCGGGCCTTGGCGTCATTCGTCGAAAGCCGGATATTAAATGGACGAAGGACAAAGCTCAACTCGAAAACTTACCAAAGATACAAAGACAAATCATTGATGCCGTATTGCCACTGCTCAAACCAGGTGGTACGCTAGTTTACTCGACATGTACAATCGACCCGTCTGAAAATGAGACGCAGGCTGACTATATTCTGTCGAAAGGGTTGATCTGGGACGAAACGCTCAAAGGTCGTCTCCCACAATCTGTTCGTCCGATGATGGAATCGGACCGTGCTGAACTAAAATTATTACCGACGACATTCGGGACCGACGGCTTCTATATCGCCGCATTTAAGAAAGAGGTATAAAACATGAATCCAAAAGCAGTAGAAAAGAATCCACTCGTAGGCGCAAAACCGTCACTCTATTCGTTGACGTTTCCAGAACTTGAGGCATGGGTGATCGAGGCAGGAGAAAAGGCATTCCGTGCGAAACAATTATATGATTGGATGTACGTCAAACGGGTCACGACTTTTGATGATATGACCAACGTTCCGAAAGCGCTTCGCGACAAATTAGAGGCATCGTTCCAATTGACGACGTTAAAAGAATTGGTCAAGCAGGAATCCCAAGACGGCACAATCAAGTTCTTGTTTGAACTTCAGGACGGGTACTCAATTGAAACGGTACTCATGCGTCACGAATACGGAAACTCGATTTGTGTCACGACACAAGTCGGTTGCCGGATCGGATGTACGTTCTGTGCCTCGACACTCGGCGGCTTGAAACGAAACTTAGAAGCCGGGGAAATCACAGCTCAAGTGCTCGACGTACAACGTGCATTAGACGCGACAGGAGAGCGCGTCGACTCTATCGTCGTCATGGGAATCGGCGAACCGTTCGATAACTACGATGAGTTAATGCGTTTCTTACGTACTGTCAACCATGACAATGGACTCAACATCGGAGCACGACACATCACGGTATCGACGAGTGGGATTGTTCCGAAGATTTACAAGTTTGCCGATGAAGGTATGCGAATCAACTTCGCCATTTCACTTCACGCACCGACGACGGAATTGCGTACCAAGCTCATGCCGATCAACCGTGCCTTTGACTTGGACAAGTTGATGGATGCGGTCCGTTATTACACAGAGAAGAGCGGACGTCGCATCACGTTTGAATATGGACTCTTTGGTGGTGTCAACGATACGGAAGAATATGCCCATCTCTTGGCAGACCTGTTAAAAGGAATCAAATGTCACGTCAACTTGATTCCCGTCAACCATGTACTCGAACGTGACTATGTACGGACACCGCGAGCTCAAATCTTTGCCTTCGAAAAAGTGCTCAAAGACCGCAATGTGAACGTGACAATCCGTCGCGAGCAAGGGTCGGACATCGATGCCGCTTGTGGACAGCTTCGAGCGAAGGAGCGCGAACAAGAAACGAGGTAATCAGAAAGATGGAATTAGCATTTCGAACAGATCGTGGACAAGTACGCACACAAAATGAAGATGCAGTTTTAATCTTAGGTGATGCCATAACCGGGATTGCCCTGGTTGCAGACGGAATGGGTGGGCATGCAGCGGGAGAGGTTGCGAGTCAAATCGTGATTGAAGAGTTTAGACGGGCGTTCCCGTCTCTCCCGACAACCCCTGTCGAAATCGAACGATGGTTCCGCCACCACATCGATTTGGCGAACGATCAAGTGTTGCAATTTGCGAAGCAGTCCAATCTTGTCATGATGGGAACGACTGTGGCAGCTGTTTGTTGGAATGAAGAGACGGTGGTCATCGTCCATATTGGAGATAGTCGCGTCTATGCGCTCCAGGCGAATGAGTTAAGACGTCTTACGGAGGACCATTCTTACGTCAATGTGCTCAAACAACTCGGTGAATTGACGGAAGAAGAGATGCGGGTTCATCCGAAACGAAATGTCATCACCCGGGCAATCGGTTCAAGCGAACAAGTCGAACCTGACGTGCAAGTGCTCGCTGACCCTGAGTTTGATGTGATTTTAATTTGTACGGATGGATTGACGACACACATGACCGATGTGGCGATTCAACACGTATTACAACAAGCGGCATCCGCCGAACAAAAAGCGGAGCAACTCATTGCAGAAGCCAATCAATTGGGAGGGAGCGACAATATCACGGTCGCCCTCGTTCAATTCACAGATAGAAAGAGAGGATGAATCCGATGCGAAGCGGAGAACGAATCAACGATCGTTATCGGATCGAACAACAAATCGGCAGCGGAGGCATGGCAAATGTCTACCGGGCTCATGACGAGATCTTAAACCGAACCGTCGCCATCAAGGTGTTGCGATCTGAATTCTCACATAACGAACAATTTATACGTCGGTTCGAGCGAGAAGCCCATGCGGCTACGAGTCTGAACCATCCAAACATCGTGGCGATCTATGACGTCGGCGATGAAGAAGATTTGTACTATATCGTCATGGAGCACGTCGATGGGGTGACGTTAAAACAATACTTGCAAGAGGAATACATATCTGTCGATGAAGCGCTACGCATCATGGGACAGATTTGTGATGCGATTGACCATGCCCATGCGAATCGAATCATTCACCGTGATATCAAGCCGCAGAACATGATGATTGATCAGCACGGTAACGTGAAGGTGACTGATTTTGGGATTGCCGTGGCGATGTCGAATGCGACGTTGACGCATACGATGTCTGTGCTGGGATCGGTCCATTATTTCTCACCTGAGCAAGCACGCGGTAAATTTGCTGATGAAAAGTCAGATATTTATTCGCTCGGTGCCGTACTGTACGAATTGTTGACAGGTCGTGTCCCGTTCATTGGCGAGACACCGGTCGCCGTTGCGCTTCAACATTTGCAAGATGACCCGATTCGACCGATGGACTTGAATCCGAATATTCCACAGGCACTCGAAAACTGCGTCATGCAAGCATTGTCGAAGTCACCAGGTGCCCGTCATGTTTCGGTCGCAGCCTTTAAGAAAGACTGCATGACGGCATTAAGCCGTGAACGCGCCAATGAGCCGAGACGTGTTCCGGCCAGTCAGGATGAGTTCGATCAAACGCTCGTCATGACACCGGTCATACCTGAAGAAAAACCAGAGACGCCAGTAACACCGACTCCGGTCACAGCGTCTAGCGAGCAAGAACCTGAAGCGGTGACTCCAGTCAAAAAGAAGAAACGCAAATGGTGGATTTGGATTTTACTCGTGTTGATCCTGATTGCAGGGAGCATTGCGGCATACGTGGTCGCCGATGAAATGTCACGAGCCGTCGTTCCGGATGTCGTTGGAATGAGTATCGGAGATGCCACTTCTGAACTTGAGAATGCCGATTTCGTCGTCGAAGTGACGGAGCGGGCGAGCGATGACGTCGAAGAAGGTGAGGTCATTTCGCAAAACCCACAAGAAGGGCGTAAACCAAAACGAGGCACGACGGTGACCATCGTCGTTTCGGCCGGGAAAGAAACCGTCGAAATGCCGAATGTGGAGGGATTGTCCCAAACAGCAGCTGAACGCATGTTAAAAGATCTGGCGTTCAGTGACCTTGAAATCAAAACAGAAGCTTCGGAAACAGTCGCTAGCGGAGATGTGATTTCGCAATCGCTCGACCCAGGCGAGGAGGTCGTTCCTTCAGAAGTGACGGTGACGCTCGTTGTGTCGACAGGAAGCAACAAAGTCGAACTGTCGAATCTCGCGGGATATACGTTTGACGAGGCATCGACTTATGCCGATCAAAACAAGTTAAAAATCGTGAGACGGGATGAGTTTTCGACAAGTGTTCCTAAAGGTCAAATCATCCGTCAACTTCCAACGGCGGGTACGGCAGTCGATCCGGGAACGGAACTTACGGTCATCGTATCGGAAGGGGTTGAACCGACGGACGTCTCCATCGAACGTGAAGTGAGCGTCGAAGTCGAGCAACCGGAAAAAGACAAGAAACCGAAAGCCGTGGAGGTCGTGATTCGTACGGTCGATGCGCGTGGTGAAATTGAAGTGTTACGGGATAAAATCACAGAGACGACAACATACTCGTATACGCTCGTCATTGCTCCGGACGAAGTCGGGACCGCAACGATTGAAGTCGATGGTGAGATCGTCCGAACGGATTCAGTCACATATGCACAGGCCAAAGAGGCACAATAAAGAGGTGACGGTGTCGTCACCTCTTTTTTAAGGGAGGTAGTCATATTGAAAGGAACGATTATTCGTTTACAAGGCGGGTTTTATGATGTGATGACCGAGTCGAATCAAGAGATTCGGTGTCGGGCGAGAGGGAATTTTCGGAAACGAAACATCTCACCTGTCGTCGGCGATGACGTTGTCATTCAAGATCAAGAAGATGGGACAGGCTATATTTTAGAGGTGGAGGAACGTCAAAACCATCTCGTCCGCCCACCAATCGCCAACATCGATCAGGCATTTCTACTTTTTTCTGTGAAAGAACCGGCGTTTTCTTATCATTTGCTTGACCGATTCCTCGTATTGATCGAATCCAAACAGATTCATCCAATCATCGTGTTAACGAAGATGGACCTACTCAGTGAAGAAGAGACCGGACCGATTCAAGAAGCGGTCGCCCGCTATCGTGCCATCGGATATGACGTGATTGAAACGTCGACGGAGCTTTCGGATGGGGTCAATCAGGTACGGGGACTCTTCAAAGAGAAGACGAGCGTGTTTGCCGGTCAAACAGGTGTCGGGAAGAGTTCGCTTTTAAACGCAGTCGCGCCTGAACTCGAATTGGCCACAGGGAAAATTTCCAAATCACTCGGTCGTGGGAAACATACGACGCGTCACGTCACGCTCATTCAATTGGCCGACGGGCTTGTGGCGGATACGCCAGGATTTTCCAGTCTCGAGTTTCCTCAAGAACTCGAGGCGGATGAACTGAGATGGTGCTTCCCAGAATTTGTGGAACGTCACGACGATTGCAAGTTCCGGGGATGCGTCCATATCAATGAACCGGGCTGTGCCATTAAACAAGCCGTAGAAGATGGCAAAATTGCTTCAACTCGTTATGAGAATTATGTTACCTTTATGGAGGAGTTAAACGATCGTAAACGGAGGTATTGACAGATGATTAAAATCGCACCATCAATTTTAGCAGCCGACTTTGCCAATTTGGAGGCTGAAGTGAAAGCCGTTCAAGATGCGGGGGCGGATTATATCCATTTTGACGTGATGGATGGGCAGTTCGTGCCGAACATCTCGATTGGGCTACCAGTTCTCGCAAGCTTGCGCAAAAAATCAGACATGGTTCTCGATGTGCATTTGATGATTGATCAACCGGAACGCTATGTCGAAGATTTCGTCAAGGCGGGGGCGGACATTGTGACGGTTCACGTGGAAGCAACGAACCATTTACATCGAGTCTTGCAGCAAATCAAAGCGGCAGGGGCGAAATGTGGGGTCGTCTTGAACCCGCACACACCGCTCTCTACGATTGAACATATCCTTCAAGATGTCGATATGGTATTGCTCATGACCGTCAATCCAGGGTTTGGTGGACAAGCGTTCATTGAATCCGTCGTACCGAAAATCTCGGCGCTCAGTCAGCTTCGCAAAGACCGTCAGCTCGATTTTGAAATTGAGATTGATGGTGGTGTCAACGAAGAGACGGCGAAACGTTGCATTGATGCAGGGGCAGATGTCCTAGTTGCCGGTTCGGCCATTTACAATCAACCGGATTATAAAGCAGCCATCGATAGCATTCGTGGCGCATCTCGTGTATAATCGACGGTAGAACAACAAGATAGAGTCGCAAGGGGTGTCACATGATGTGGCTGAGAGGCATACGCTAACCCTTTGAACCTGTTCCGTTCACACGGACGTAGGGATGTGGCGAAAATGCACGTTGCGAATCCAAGCAGCATGGCGTTTACGTCATGCTGCTTTTTGTCGTTCACACAATAAAGGAGGAAGAAAGATGAAATCACGTTTTAAATTACAAGCACTCATCGAAATTTCATTGTTCGCAGCGCTTGGGCTAGTTTTTGATTTACTCATCCCATATCGTTTGCCACAAGGGGGATCAATCAGTCTGGCGATGCTCCCGATCTTTGTGATGGCGTTTCGTCACGGATTGAAAGGGGGACTTGCGACTGGTGCGCTCGTCGGGACGCTTCAACTCTTGTTCGGAGCCTATATCTTTACGCCAGTTCAGTTCTTGCTCGATTATACGGTTGCGTACGGACTTGTCGGCGTGGCCGGCGTCTTTGCCGGACGTGTGAAACAGGCCGCTGGTCAAGGCGCGACGAAGACGCTCGCTACCTATTTGGTGCTCGGCGCATTGATCGGGTCGGCGTTGCGTTATGCGGCTCACGTCATCTCAGGGATTGTCTTTTTCGCTGAGTATGCGGAGGGTCCGGTCGTGGCTTATTCACTTGGCTATAACGCAACTTATATGGTTCCGTCGTTTGTCATCTCAGCCATCGTATTAGTCTTACTCTTCACGACAGCTCCGCGATTCACGCGTGTCGCGACACGGGACATTCGTCAATGAACATCTTGATCGTCGCGGCGAGTCCGGAACCTATTCCGGACTTACCGCGTGATGCCGATTTTGTCATCGGTGTCGATGGCGGATATCAGAGATTATTAGATGAAGGGATTGATGTCGACGTCGTGGTCGGGGACTTTGATTCGTTTGTCGGAACACCTCCTGAGGAAGCGCTACGTTATCCATCTGAAAAGGATGTGACCGACCTCGAGATTGCGCTTCAGTTGGCAATCGATCAAGGGGCGACCCAGATGCACGTGTACGGGGCACTCGGTGGTCGAGTTGATATGACGTTCGCGAACGTCGGTCTACTCGAATCGTATCCGGGGATGGTTCTTCATGGGACGGGTCAAACGATTTTTCTCGCTCGGCCAGGAAGTTATGAGATTAAAAAACTAGATGAACATTACTTGTCTTTCATGCCTTGGAAAACCGCTACGATTTCAATTGATGGGGTCAAATATCCACTCGAGCGTCATCCGGTCCATAGCGCGCAAGCGTTGACCATTTCAAATGAATGGAGCGAAGAGCTTGCCTTGTTGACGGTTCATGAAGGAATGGCCCTCGTTATGCTCGTCAAAAAATAAGCAAAAAAAAATCCCATCGGCGAATGCCGCTGGGATTTATTCGTTCGTGTATAAGTATTATACGCGTTCAACGAGACCTGATTTAAGTGCGCGAGCTGAAACCCAAACGCGTTTCGGTTTACCGTCAACGAGAATACGAACTTTTTGTACGTTTACACCCCAAGTACGTTTTGTCTTGTTGAGTGCGTGCGAACGGTTGTTACCTGATTTAGGTGATTTACCTGTTACGTAGCATTTACGTGCCATGCGTTTCCCCTCCTTTTTTATGTGGGTTCGTCCTAATAGACACTCGTTTATATTAGCACGGCTTTTTTCCCGATGCAACTAGAAAATCATACCGTGACAAGAAAAAAACTTGACATTACTCTCAAGGATTTGAATAATGAATGAGGTTATCGCGTTAATTGACCGAGATTCTGGAGCAGGTTCTTTTAATAACTAGGTACTTATTGTAGAATGTACATTAGGAATCATTCCGAATAAAGGAGGCTACTCCATATGGCAATTGAAATGAAGACAACATATGGCAATATTGACATCACAAGTGACGTCATCGCGACACTCGCAGGTGGTGCGGCGATGGAATGCTTCGGTGTGGTCGGCATGGCTTCACAGGCACAATTGAAAGACGGCATTGCTGAATTGTTAAAACGTGAAAATTACGCGCGTGGTGTCGTCGTACGTCAAGAGGATGAGGACGTACATATCGACATGCACATCATTGTAAGCTACGGGACGAAAGTATCTGAAGTCGCATACAACGTGCAAAGCCGAGTGAAATATACGCTCGGAGAAACTTTAGGATTAAACGTTTCGTCGGTAAATATATTCGTTCAAGGCGTTCGTCTGACGAATGACTGACGAAAACGGAGGAGGATTTGGTGTGGGTTTAAATCGTTTAGATGGCGTGGCGCTCTCAAACATGATCGCAAACGGAGCGGCCAACTTGAGCCAAAACGCAGATTATGTAGATTCGCTTAACGTCTTCCCGGTTCCAGACGGAGACACGGGAACGAACATGAACTTGACGATGACGTCAGGTGCGAAAGAAGTAGCAGCCATGAACTCATCTGATATCGCAGAGGTATCATCAAAGTTCGCTCGTGGACTCCTGATGGGAGCACGTGGAAACTCAGGCGTTATTTTAAGCCAATTGTTCCGCGGCTTCGGGAAAGCCGTTGAAGGTAAGACGGAACTCACGACAGTTGATTTTGCAGAAGCTCTCAAACGCGGTGTCGACACGGCATACAAGGCGGTTATGAAACCGGTTGAAGGGACGATTTTAACGGTTGCTCGTGAAGCGGCTGATGAAGCGCTCCTTGCGTCTGAGTCGACAAGTGATTTCACAGAGTTCATGAAACGTGTCATCGTCGAAGCAAAAGCTTCGTTAGACCGTACACCGGACTTGTTACCGGTGTTAAAAGAAGTCGGGGTCGTCGACTCAGGTGGTCAAGGACTTCTCGTCATTTACGAAGGATTCCTTGCGAGTCTTGAAGGAAAAGAACTCGAAAAACCACATACTCCGGTGATGGATGCATTGATTGAAGCAGAACACCATGCGCATGCGGCGCAAGGATTCATGTCAACAGAAGATATCGAATTCGGTTACTGTACGGAAATCATGGTCCGTTTCCAAGAGGACAAGTTGAAAGATGCACCGTTCAACGAAGATGCATTCCGAAACGAGTTGTCTGAACTCGGGGACTCTCTTCTTGTCGTCGCGGACGAGGAGCTCTTGAAAGTCCACGTTCACGTCGAGACGCCAGGTGAGGTCATCACGAAAGGTCAGCGCTTCGGTGAACTCGTCGCAGTCAAAATTGAGAACATGCGTCAACAACACTCGACGATTCTTGAAGAAGAACACGGTGCCAACCAACACGGTGTTCAACAAGCGGAGAAGCCGAAAGCACCATTTGCCATCGTAACGGTCGCAATGGGTGAAGGCGTCAGCGAACTGTTCCGTTCACTCGGGGCGGCCCACGTCATCGAAGGTGGTCAGACGATGAACCCGTCGACGGAAGATATCGTCAAGGCGATTGAATCGGCACATGCGGAACACGTCTTCATCTTCCCGAACAACTCCAACATCATCATGGCGGCTGAACAAGCGGCGTCTGTCGCACCGTGCGGCGTGTCGGTCATTCCGACGAAGACCGTCCCACAAGGTCTTGCGGCAGCCATCGCATTCAATCCTGAAGCGGATGTCGAGATGAATGAACAAGCGATGAAAGCGGCAGCGGCGACAGTGAAGTCCGGTCAAGTGACGTACGCTGTTCGTGATACGAGCATCGATGGCGTTGAAATCAAAAAAGATGAGCACATGGCGATTGCTGAGAAGAAAATCGTTTCTTCATCTCCATCGAGTTTAGAAGCGGCTAAACGATTAGTCGATGCGCTCATCGACGCAGACGACGAAATCGTCACGATCTTAACAGGAGAAGGCTCTTCTGCATCGGACGTAGAAGCGTTGACGTCATATATCGAATCGGTGAACGACGAGATTGAAATTGAAGTTCACGACGGTAAACAACCGCTTTACTCTTATATTTTTAGTGTGGAATAAGCTGTTTCGAATCCCTACCTTCTGTATAATGAAGGTAGGGATTTTTGAAAGGGGGAAAAATTGATGAAATATCGTAGTGTGTTTGACATTATTGGCCCGGTCATGGTCGGACCGTCGAGTTCGCATACAGCAGGTGCTGCCCGCATCGGCTTGATGGCTGGTAAGTTGTTCGGGAGAACGCCGCGTACCGCGCACATCACATTTTATGGGTCGTTTGCTGACACGTATCGGGGACACGGTACGGATGTGGCCATCGTCGGTGGAATCATGGGATTCGATACATTCGATCTGAGAATCCCACAGGCGTTAGACATCGCCCGTGAAAAAGGGATCGAGGTCATTTTTGAGACGAGTGATCTGTTGACGGATCACCCGAATACGGCCCGGGTCTTACTCGAAGATGAATTGGGCACATTTGAGATTGTCGGGATCTCAATCGGCGGGGGAACGATTGAAATTACCGAACTGAACGGATTCCCGTTGAAACTGACAGGTGGGGGGCCTGCACTCGTCGTCTTGCACCATGATCGATTCGGGGCCATCGCGGCTGTGACCGGTGTGTTGGCGAATCACCAATTAAACATTGGTCATATGGAAGTGAGCCGCCATGAAAAAGGGATGCAGGCGTTGATGGCGATTGAGATTGATGAGACCATTCCTGCGGAAGTGTTAGCAGAGCTGGAACGGTTACCGCAAATCGAACGGATAGCTATTTTTGGGGAATGAGGAGAATGTGTGATGTTTAAATCAGTAGAGGAATTAGTGACGATTGCAACAGAACGGAATATCCCGATTTCTGAAGTGATGATTGAGCAAGAGATGCACGTCAGACGCGCCAGTCGCGAGGACATCATCGGGATGATGGACCGAAATCTTGAGGTGATGGAAGAAGCGGTCGAACGTGCACTCCAAGGTGTCACGTCGGTTACGGGATTGACGGGTAATGATGCAGTACTCATGCAAGAGTATATTCGTTCGGGCAAGTCGCTCGCTGGGGATCTCATTTTAGATGCGGTGTCGAAAGCGATCGGGACGAACGAAGTGAACGCGGCGATGGGACGAATCTGTGCGACACCGACAGCGGGGAGCGCGGGCGTCGTACCGGGAACGTTGTTTGCGGTAAAAGATCGCCTTGAAATGGACCGCGACGCGATGATCCGTTACTTGTTCACGTCAGGTGCGTTCGGATTCGTCGTGGCGAACAACGCCTCGATTTCAGGGGCGGCTGGTGGATGTCAGGCCGAGGTCGGGTCGGCGACGGGCATGGCAGCCGCGGCCATCGTTGAAGCAGCTGGCGGGACACCGGACCAGTCGGCTACGGCATTTGCGATCGCCCTAAAAAATATGCTCGGTCTCGTCTGTGATCCTGTGGCGGGGCTGGTGGAAGTTCCATGCGTCAAGCGAAACGCCATGGGCGGTGCCAACGCTATTGTCGCAGCAGATATGGCGCTCGCGGGGATTACCTCACGTATTCCTTGTGACGAGGTCATCTCGGCGATGCATGAAGTGGGCCAAATGATGCCGACGGCCTTAAAAGAAACCGCTAAAGGTGGACTTGCCAATACACCGACGGCTCGTCGCCTCGAACGAAATATATTTGGAGCGAAAGAAGATGCAAAACAATGATCAACTGACGACGCTGAAAGGGGTCGGGCCAGAGATGGCCAAAAAGTTAGAAGTGATGGGACTTGTTCGAATCGAGGACGTGCTTGAGCACGTCCCGTTTCGTTATGAGAATTATAATAGTGGGACGGTGACGACGGCTGTGCACGGCGACCTCGTCAAATGGAGCGGGACAGTCCAAGGCGAACCGCTCGTTCGTTACTATAGTAAAGGGAAAAATCGTCTCCAGTTCCGGTTGTTACTCGAAGACCGATACGCCGTCCAAGTGACGATGTTCAACCGTGCCTTCTATAAAGAAAAATTGGTGATTGGGGAGACGGTGACGGTCAAAGGGAAATGGGACATGAACCGGATGACGATCAGCGCGACCGACCTTGAATTTGGTGCCCCGTCAGGCGGACTGCAACCGATTTATTCATTGCGTGCCGGACTGACACAAAAGAATTTCAGTCGAATCGTTAAACTCGCTTTTGAGCAGGTGAACGATCTGCCCGAACAGGTCCCGCATACCATTCGCGACCGATATCGATTAGTTGACCGGATGACGATGCTTCGTGGGATGCATTTCCCGGATACGATTGAGACCTATAAACTGGCGAGACGAAGCTATGTCTATGAAGAGTGTCTCATGTATCAGTTAAAATTACAGGCGTTTCGTAAAATGGAGCGGTCAGGAAACGGTCGGGCCCTTCACCTCGATAAGCATCAATTGAATGAATTCGTCAAACGGCTCGCATTCCCGTTAACAGGAGCCCAGACACGGGTCATCCGTGAAATCGTATCTGACCTTGAAAAACCAGAACGGATGAACCGATTGTTACAAGGGGATGTCGGGAGCGGGAAGACCGTCGTTGCCGCGATTGCCTTGTATGCGACTGTAACGGCCGGGTATCAAGGGGCCTTGATGGTGCCAACAGAAATCCTTGCCGAACAACATGCGACATCGTTACAGGAATTATTTGAACCGTTTGGCATCACGATTGCCCTCCTGACGAGCTCAGTGAAAGGGAAGGCGCGCGAAGCGCTTCTGACGGCAATTCGATCGGGTAACGTCGACATCATCGTCGGGACGCACGCGCTCATCCAAGGACCGGTCGAATTTTCGAATCTACATTTGGCGATCACGGACGAACAGCACCGGTTTGGTGTCGAACAGCGGAAGAAGCTACGAGACAAGGCCGAATTCGCCGACGTATTATATATGACCGCGACGCCGATTCCGAGGACGCTTGCCATCAGTGCATTCGGAGAGATGGATGTCTCCACGATTGATGAGATGCCAAAAGGACGAAAGCCGATTGAAACGTATTGGGCGAAACATGATCAAATCGATCGTGTGCATGCAATGGTCGATCGGGAACTCGCACTCGGCCGTCAAGCGTATGTGATTGCACCTCTCATCGAGGAGTCGGATACATTAGAAGTGGAAAGTGCGACGGCACTGTATGAGCTATTGAAAGAACGCTTCTCGAACTATGGCGTTGGCCTGATGCATGGGAAGCTATCGAGTACAGAAAAAGACGAGGTTATGAAATCATTCGCCGATAACGCGACACAGATTCTCGTCTCCACAACAGTCGTCGAGGTAGGGGTAAACGTCCCGAACGCCTCTCTAATCATCATTCATGATGCCGAACGTTTCGGTCTCGCGCAATTACACCAGTTGAGAGGGCGTGTCGGTCGTGGTGCGCATCAATCATTCTGCATCCTGGTAGGAGACCCGAAATCGGATGTCGGGAAAGTCCGTTTGAAGACGATGACGGAAACGAACGATGGCTTTGTATTGGCAGAGAAAGATTTAGAGTTGCGTGGGGCTGGTGATTTCTTTGGAACCGCACAGAGCGGTCTCCCGAGTTTCCGTGTCGCCGATCCCGTTCTCGATTTGAAAGTGATGGAAGTGGCCATGCAAGATGCCGTGAAACTTCTCGGAAGCGACACATTTTGGCATGACGCCCAGTATGAAGGGTTACGTGGCTATTTGAAACAACTCGACCTTCTCGTTGGGGAAAGGTTAGAATAGTACTTGAAAATGACGACTAAAGAATATATACTGCTATTAGTACCAGGTATTAAGTTCTTTAGCGATTAGTTTAGGAGGGAACTGAATGCGGGTACCTAAGAAAGAGCGGCAACGCTTGTTACAAGAAACGATTGAGCATAACCCGTTCATCAAAGACGAAGAACTTTCAAAGCAGTTTTCTGTCAGCATCCAAACAATTCGACTCGACCGGATGGAATTAAAAATTCCAGAAGTGCGGGAACGGATCAAACATGTGGCTTCCGAACATCTCGATGAAGTCAAATCGCTTTCAATGAGCGAGGTCATCGGTGATATGATTGACTTGAAGCTAGATGACTCTGCGATCTCAGTCCTCGATATAGAGAAAGAACACGTCTTTAGCCGCAACGAGATTGCCCGTGGACACGTCTTGTTCGCGCAAGCCAACTCGTTAGCGGTGGCGCTCATCAATGATGAATTGGCGTTGACCACTAAAGCGGATATTCGCTTTAGTCGCCAAGTCCATCTTGGAGAGCGAGTCGTTGCCAAGGCTCGTGTGATGAAACTAAGAGGGGACGGGAGAACGGACGTCACAGTTGAAAGTTATGTCGGTGAGGAGTGCGTCTTTGACGGCGACTTCACGATTTACCGACGTGGTGAGGAGGAGTAAGCATGAAGTTAGCGATTGATGCAATGGGTGGCGATCACGCACCGAAGGCGATTGTAGAAGGTGTGAAAGGGTTCATTGCGCTATATCCAAATGAACCGATGGAACTCTTTTTAGTTGGTGATGAGGTGAAAATTGCCTCATACGGTCTTGATGATCCTCGTGTGACGGTTGTCCCAGCCAGTGAAATCATCACAGGTGAAGACGAACCGGTACGGGCGGTGCGCCGTAAGAAGGATAGCTCGCTCGTCGTGGCAGCTCAGCTTGTCAAAGAAGGAAAAGCGGATGCTCTCGTGTCTGCCGGGAATACCGGCGCATTGATGGCGGCGTCTCTTTTCATCATCGGGCGGATCCCAGGAATCGAGCGTCCGGCATTATCTCCGACGTTCCCTACATATACTGGTAGTGGTGTCGTCGTACTGGATGTCGGAGCGAATCCGGATGCAAAAGCTGAACACCTCGTGGATTATGCGATTATGGGTTCGCTGTATGCGGAACATGTCCGTGGCATCAAGACACCGCGTGTCGCTCTTCTCAATATCGGGACGGAAGCCGGTAAAGGAAATGCGCTGACAAAAGAAGCGTTCCCCCTCCTTGAACAGGCACCTGTCCATTTTGTTGGGAATGTCGAGGCGCGTGAAGCGATGTCAGGTGATGTGGATGTCATCGTGACCGAAGGATTTGCCGGAAACATCTTGTTAAAGGGTGTGGAGGGCTCCTCTTCGATGCTAATGAAGATGATGAAAGAACAATTCACGAGTGACCTTGTATCCAAACTCGCCGCTCTCATCTTAAAACCGAAATTGAGACGATTAAAAGAAACGTTGGATTATCGCGAACACGGGGGAGCCGGATTATTCGGGATCAATGCACCGGTCATCAAGGCGCATGGGTCGAGCGATGCACTCGCCATCATGAGTGCGTTGAAACAGGCGAAAGTCATGGTAGATCACGATGTCGTTGAAAAAATCAAGCGTGCCAAAGCGATAGACTAAGCGAAAGCAGGTGAAGATATGGGGAAAGTAGCATGGGTGTTTCCAGGGCAAGGTTCCCAAGCCGTTGGGATGGGACAAACCTTTTTAGATCATCCTGAAACGCTTCAAGCAATCGGACGTCGACTCGGATTTGACCTACTTGAAGTCATGTCATCCGGGTCGAAGGAAGATCTACAAGAAACGGAAATTGCACAGCCGGCCATCGTGGCGCACGCTTCGCTCCTCGCGCAAGCCTATGCGAAGAGCGGTGCGGCACCAGATGTCGTCATCGGGCATAGTGTCGGTGAATATGCGGCGCTCGTCAGTGCGGGTGTCATCGATATTGAAGAAGCGACCGTTCTCGTCCGGGCGCGTGGACAGTTGATGTCTGAAGTGAAGGATGGAACGATGGCAGCAGTCGTCGGGATGACCGATCTTCAAGAAGCGCTTCATATCACTGAAAAAATCAGTGCGAGTGGGAATTTAGTTCAAATCGCCAACTTGAATTGTCCTGGTCAATTCGTGATTTCAGGGCATGTCGACGCGGTCGAACAAGCAAGCGTGGAATTGAAGGCTGCCGGTGCGAAGCGGGTATTGCCGTTAAACGTATCTGGAGCGTTCCATAGTTCCTACATGATGCCGGCAGCAACACGTTTCCAAGACGTTCTTGCCTCGTCGCCATTTGAAGCGGCTTCCATCGACTTGATTTCGAACGTGGACGCGGCGGTACATCGTGACCCTGAACAGTTGAAGGCGTTATTGACGAAACAACTGTATTCGTCTGTCCGTTTTGAAGAATGTGTGCGCAAGGCGATTGCAGACGGCGTAGACACGTTCATCGAGTTCGGCCCATCTTCACCGCTTTCAGGATTGATTAAACGAATCGACTCGAACGTTTCGATTCAAAAGGCGACCACGTTGGAAGAAGTCGCCTCGTTAGGAGGAGAAGTACGTGCATGATCAAGTGGCGATCGTGACAGGGGCGTCCCGGGGAATCGGGGCGGCCATCGCGAAACGTTTAGGGGAAGACGGCTTTCGGGTCGTCGTGAACTACTCGGGTAGTGAACAAAAGGCGAATGATGTCGTGGCCATGATCACGGATGCAGGCGGCGAAGCCATCGCCGTGAAAGCAGATGTATCCAATGCTGACGATGTCAAAGCGCTCGTCAAGACGACAGTCGATACGTTCGGACGCGTCGATTGTCTCGTCAACAATGCAGGGATCACGCGTGACGGGTTACTCATGCGAATGAAAGAAGCCGATTTCGAAGATGTGCTGTCGACGAACTTGAAAGGCGCCTTTCTGACATCGCAAGCCGTCACAAGACCTTTGCTCAAGTCGAAAGCAGGTCGAATCATCAACATCGCCTCGGTTGTCGGGATTACTGGCAATGCAGGACAAGCGAACTATGCGGCTGCAAAAGCAGGTTTGATCGGATTGACAAAATCAGTGGCGCGCGAACTCGCGGGACGTCACGTGACTGTCAATGCCGTCTGTCCAGGGTTCATTCAAACGGATATGACCGATGCCTTGACAGATGCGCAACGAGAGGCTACACTCGAGCAGATTCCGTTCAACCGTTTCGGACAGGTGGAGGATGTGGCGAACCTTGTCTCCTTCCTCGCTTCGGAACAAGCCGCTTATGTGACCGGACAGACGATTGCCGTCGATGGCGGCATGACGATGGCGTAAAAGAGAACTTTACCAACAGACTGACATTTAATATACTTACCTTTGGAGGGATTTTATCATGACAAAAGAACAAATTTTAGTAGACGTACAAGAAGCAGTTGCTGAGAAACTCGGGAAAGACGTATCTGAAATCACAGCAGACAAATCGTTCAAGGATGACCTTGGTGCGGATTCACTTGAAGTAATGGAAATGGTGATGGACCTCGAAGACAAATTCGACATCACGATCGAAGACGAAGACGCTGAGAAGCTTGCGACTGTTGGCGACGTAGTGTCTTACATCGAAACAAAATTGTAATCAAGCCTTCCCACCGCTCGGTTCCGGGCGGTGGGCTTGTGCTTATTCATGGAGGGAACTATGACAAAAGAAAAACGACGGTTTGACCGTCAAGGGTCGGCGCAACGGCGTCGGCGTCAGGAGATGGAACGAGCACGCATCTTGGAACTATTTAAATCATTGGAAGAACGGTTGAACGTTCAATTTTCGAATCACGACTTGTTGATGCAGGCGTTCACACACTCATCTTATGTGAATGAGCAACGCGGGTTACGAAAAGACAATGAACGTTTAGAATTTTTAGGGGATGCTGTTTTAGAACTGACCGTATCTCGCTTCCTCTATGAGACTTATCCGGAGCGCTCCGAGGGGGAATTGACGAAATTACGAGCGGCGATCGTATGCGAACCGTCACTCGTGAATTTTGCGGAAGCTTATGCTTTCTCTGACTTCATCTTGCTTGGGAAAGGTGAAGAGTTGACCGGTGGACGAAAACGTCCGGCACTGCTTGCCGATGTGTTCGAATCCTATATCGGTGCTCTTTATTTGGACCAAGGAATTGAGGCCGTCGAACGATTCCTCGCCGAAGCGGTTTTTCCGAAAGTCTTAGCGGGAGTATTCGAAGAACAGACCGATTTCAAGAGCCAGTTACAGGAGAGCGTCCAACGGGAAGGGCTCGGACCTGTATCGTATGAGATCATTGAGGAACGTGGTCCGGCGCATAGCCGGGAATTCGTCGCACATGCACGCCTCAGCGACGACATCGTCGGTGAAGGGGTTGGGCGTTCGAAAAAAGAAGCCGAGCAATTGGCTGCTAAAGAAGCGCTTATTGCCTTTAATCGGCGCTACGCAGATTTATAAACGAAAGGAGTGGACCGCTTGGGGGTCCACTCCTTTTTCATGTCAATTGACCGAGTTCTTCGACGATACCATCGACTTCCGACAAAGAGAGCGAAGAGCGTGTCATCACGTACTCGTAAATCTCTTTCACCGCTGACGGATCAGCCGCATTATATTCTTCCGCTTTGATCGCACCGCGGTTAATAATGTTCATTTTATCCAAAATGGCTTCAATCATCTGTTCATTCGTCATCTGTATTCCCCTTTCTACAGTTCTTTTTAGAATAGCATGATTCGGGCATTTTGACGAACTGTTAACTGTGGTAAAATATACAGATGAATGCTTACTGCGGATAGGATGGTCACGATGCACTTAAAACGAATCGAACTCGCTGGCTTTAAATCATTTGCCAAGCGAATTGAATTAGATTTCCGTCCCGGCGTCACGGCTGTAGTAGGGCCGAACGGGAGCGGGAAATCCAATATATCGGACGCTGTTCGCTGGGTACTCGGAGAACAGTCGGCCAAATCACTTCGTGGTGCCAAGATGGAAGATGTCATCTTTGCCGGAAGTGAAGGAGAGAATCACCGAAATGTCGCCGAGGTCACCCTCGTTCTCGATAATCGAGACGAACAGTTGCGTCTCCCATATGAAGAAGTGAGTGTGACCCGTCGCGTGACCCGAAGTGGGGACAGCGACTATTTTATGAATAAAAAACCATGTCGGTTAAAAGATGTGATTGATTTATTTATGGATACAGGTCTTTCACGAGATGCGTTCGCCATCATCGGTCAAGGGCGGGTCGAACAAGTCATTTCTGGGAAACCGGAAGATCGACGTGCCGTCATCGAAGAGGCAGCCGGCGTACTGAAATATCGTCAGCGGAAAAAACAGGCTGAACGCAAGTTACAGGACACCGAATTAAACTTGTCCCGGGTCGATGACATTTTATTCGAGTTGGCGGACCGAGTCGAACCGCTCCGTGAACAAGCGGCGCTCGCTCGGGAGTACAAAGTCGCCAAAGCGAGACATGATGAACTCGAAACAGGAATCATGGGCGCAGAAATTCACTTGCTCCAACAGGAGATTGAGCAAGTGTCCGCACGTCACGTGGAATCTGTTCAACAGTTATCTGACTGTGACCGTTCGTTACGTGACCTCACGGAGGAACGTAGCGGGCTCGAAGCGAAGCTCGCCGAGTTACGCGAAGAATTGACAGAGCTGAACCAAAAAGAACGGGAGCATTCGACCTATGTCGAGCGTTTGACGGGTGACATCAAGCTCGCAAAAGCACAAGAAGAACACGGTGCCGAGATGAAAGAACGACTCATCCGACAACGTGAAGAAGTACGTGCAGAGATGACCGAGCTTGAAGCGCGATTGAAGGTCGTTCATGAAGAACTTGACCAAAAAGGAAATACGTTGAAACAAACGACTGCGACGAGAGAGTCACTTCAACAACAGTTGAAAGCCGCCTCTCGTGATTTCAATGCTGAAATCGAAGCGTTACAAAGTGAGGCGTTCGAACTCGCGACAACGAAAGCGACAATCGGTAACCAACAAAAGCGGGAACAACGGGATATCGATGTCGCCGTCGAGTCGAAAGAACGCCTTCTACGCGAGAACAAACATCGTCTCGATGATCGTTCCTCACAGGAAGCGACACTTTTGGCGACTCGAGAGCAGTATGAAGCGGTACAAAGTCGCTTTGAACAACTGAGTCAAAAAGAGACACAACTTCGGGACGAAGAGACGGCAATTCGTGAAAAACGTACACGAGCCGAATCGTCTTTCTACGACCTCGAACGCCGCCGTCAGAAGACGGAAGACCGAATCGAGATGCTCGAACGGATGAAGCAATCGTATGAAGGCTATTTCCATGCGGTCAAGTTCGTCTTAAAAGACCGTTCATCAGGTGTCCTTGGTGCTGTCGCGGAACTGATCCGTGTCCGTCCTTCGTATGAAGCGGCCATCGAAACGGCACTTGGGCAGACACAGCAGCATGTGGTCGTACAAGATGAGACGGTGGGACGCCGTGAAATTGATAAATTACGAAAAGCCAACGCAGGACGAGCGACATTCTTGCCGATGACGACGATCAAACCGAGATTCGTGCCGAGTGAGGTGTTAGATCGACTCGACTCGATGAACGGATTTGTCGGTGTGGCGTCGGAACTCGTCGAAACAGATGCATCATACGAGCCGTTGAAAAAGTCGTTGCTCGGTTCCGTGCTTGTGGCGGAGACACTTGAAGTCGCGAACCGTATCGCCCAATCGACGGGATATCGTTTCCGTGTCGTCACGTTAGAAGGGGATATCGTCAACGTTGGCGGATCGATGACGGGTGGTAGTCGCAAGCAGGGCGTGGCCCTGTTCACGCAGTCGCGCGAATTAGATGATTTGAAACAAGGTCTCACTCAAGGCCTCGCCATGTTGCATGAGCAAAAAACACGTCTTCAAGAGTATACAGAACAGTTGGAGGACATTACGCAACAGTTGTCTGAACTTCGGGATGAGAAACGTTCCGTTGAAACGAGCCTCCGTGAAGTCGAGTCGGCCTACCGTACTGCGGAACGTGCCTCCCTCGATGCCAAGTCACAACTGGAACTGTTCGATCATGAAATGATGCGCTATGAGCGGACGATCGAGACATCGACTGCTGAATTAGAGCGATTGACGATTGAATTGGCCGACACGGACCGCGCCCAAGCTGACATTCGTTCACGTCTCGAATCGCTTCGGGCAGAGCAGGCGAAAAGTGCTGAGAGCACGGGTCAACTGGAATCGTTGCTGCGTCAAAACGAGCTCGATCTTCAGCGGCACACGCTCGAAGAAGAGCGGGTCCGATATGAATTGGACCGTCTGGTGACCGACCAAAGTCGTTTGCAGGAACGTAGCGATCAGATGGAGCGTGAATTGACGCGGCTCGAGAGTGGAGAAGTCGTGTCATCTGCAGAACTCGAGGCGACGCTTGCTACTGCCAAACTGGATTTCAAAGAAATTCAAGAGCGGCTTCAAGGAGCATCAACAACACTCAAGACGAACGAAGAGGCGTATCGGATCATACGTCAACGGGTCGATCAGGCAACGGAGGCAAGACGTCAAGCTGAAGCTGTCGTTCGAAAACTTGAAACGGCGAAACAAGAGTTCGAGCTGAAACGGCAATGGAAGCTCGATGTGTTAGAAGAGAACGGACTCGTCGCAGAACTATTGCCGGCACTCGAAATCCCGTTAGAAGAGGCGAAAGAGGAATTTAAGTTGCTCGTTCGTCAAATCGAAGAAATCGGACCGGTCAATCTAAATGCGATCGAAGAGTTTGATAGTGTCCACGAACGGTTCACGTTCCTGTCTGAACAGCGGGATGACCTCGTCAGTGCAAAAGAAGATTTATATGAGATCATCGCCGAGATGGACCGCGAAGTGACACGCCTCTTCAAAGAAACATATACGAGCGTCCGGGCGCATTTCAAACAGACGTTCACCGAGCTTTTTGGTGGCGGGGAAGCGGATTTGAAATTGGTAGACGAATCGGATTTGTTGAACACAGGAATCGAAATCGTCGCCAAACCACCGGGTAAAAAGTTACAGACACTCAGTCTGTTATCTGGTGGAGAGCGTGCGCTGACGGCCATCGCTTTATTGTTTGCGATTTTGAAGACGCGTCCGGTACCGTTTTGTGTTCTCGATGAGGTCGAGGCGGCCCTTGACGAGGCGAACGTGCATCGTTTCGGAGAATACATTCGGACGTTGTCGATCGACACGCAGTTCGTCATCATCACGCATCGTAAAGGCACGATGGAAGCGGCGGACACACTATATGGCGTCACGATGCAACAGAACGGGGTGTCCGAGGTATTATCGGTCGAACTGTCCGAAGCAAAACGTGTCGTTGAAATGGATGAAGAGATGGAGGAATCACGTTGAGCTTTTTCAAGAAATTAAAAGAGAAATTGACGACATCTACCCAAGAGGTGTCACAGAAGTTTACAGAGGGGTTGACGAAGACACGTGACGGCTTTGCAAGTGCCGTCAACGACCTCGTCTATCGCTTCCGCGAAGTGGATGAAGATTTCTTCGATGAACTCGAAGATTTACTCATTCAAGCGGATGTCGGCGTCACGACGACGATGGATCTCGTCGAAGATTTGAAAGAAGAAGTGAAGCGACGTAATCTGAAGGACCCGGTCGCGGTGCGTGACGCACTCGTCGAAGTCGTGGCGAACCGCCTCCAAGAGGATGAATCGGACCGTGAACTGAATATGCAAGACGGACTCACGGTCATCTTGTTTGTGGGCGTCAATGGTGTCGGAAAGACGACGACCATCGGCAAGCTGGCGCACCAGTTGAAATCTGAAGGGCGTTCCGTCATGCTCGCGGCAGGGGATACGTTCCGTGCCGGCGCCATCGAGCAACTTCAAGTATGGGGAGAACGTGTCGGGGTTCCCGTCATTCGTCAAACGGAAGGGTCTGACCCGGCTGCCGTCGTCTTTGACGCCGTTCAGGCTGCTAAGTCACGCAACATGGACGTCTTGATTTGTGATACGGCGGGACGTCTTCAAAATAAGGTCAATCTAATGAAAGAACTTGAAAAAGTCAAACGAGTCATTGAGCGGGAAGTGCCGAACGGACCGCACGAAGTGTTACTCGCCCTCGATGCGACGACGGGGCAAAACGCCATGGTTCAAGCGAAAGCGTTCAAAGAAGCGACGAACGTGAGCGGAATCGTCCTCACGAAGCTCGATGGGACGGCCAAAGGCGGGATCGTCCTAGCAATTCGGAACGAACTCGATATCCCGGTCAAATATGTCGGGCTTGGAGAGAAGATTGACGATTTACAGGAGTTTGATCCAGAACAGTTCGTCCTTGGACTGTTCGGCGATGTTTTTGAGGACAAGACACAGGATGCCTCGATGGAAAAAGAGGACACAAACGAGGACCTCGCCTAAGTTTTGCTGTTAAGAAAAAAACTTGACAAGTAGTAGGCACGGCTGTACTATAGGTAGTTGTAAAGGGATTTCACTTAACATGTGGAGGTGAAAGGTTTGACGCTCGAAAAAACGAATCGCATGAACTATCTCATCGATTTCTATCAAGCGCTCCTCACACCGAAACAGCGCAACTATATGTCTCTTTATTACCTAGATGACTACTCGCTCGGAGAGATTGCGGAAGAGTTTGAAGTCAGCCGTCAAGCGGTCTACGATAACATAAAGCGCACAGAAACGATGCTTGAACAGTACGAGGAAAAGCTAGCCCTATTCGAAAAGTTCGAACAGCGCCAGCAACTTCTTCAGACCCTCAAACGTCAAGTCGAGCTCACCGATGACGTGAGCGCCACGATTTCTGCGCTTGAGAATTTAGAGTAGGGGGCTGAAGCATGGCATTTGAAGGATTATCAGAACGATTGCAATCGACACTTTCAAAAATGCGCGGTAAAGGGAAAATCTCGGAGGCCGATGTCAAAGAGATGATGCGTGAGGTTCGCCTCGCCCTCCTCGAAGCCGACGTCAACTTTAAAGTCGTTAAGCAATTCGTCAATGACGTGAAGGAACGCGCGGTTGGTCAGGATGTCATGAAATCATTGACGCCAGGTCAACAAGTCGTCAAAATCGTTCACGAAGAGTTGTCGAACTTGATGGGAAGCGATGTCGTCCCGATCTCATTCAGTCAGAAACCACCGACAGTCGTCATGATGGTCGGTCTGCAAGGGGCAGGGAAAACGACAACGACCGGGAAGCTAGCGAACTTGATTCGCAAAAAGCATAACCGAAGTCCACTTCTCGTCGCGGCGGACATCTACCGTCCTGCGGCAATCAAGCAGCTCGAGACACTCGGAAAACAACTCGATTTACCGGTCTTCTCACTTGGTGATCAAGTGAAGCCGGAAGAGATTGTGACGAAGGCACTCGAGTACGCAAAAACAAATCATCACGATTTCGTGTTGATCGATACGGCCGGTCGCCTTCATATCGATGAGACGCTTATGGGCGAGCTCGAAAATGTGAAGACGATTGCCAAACCAAATGAGATCTTCCTCGTCGTCGATTCGATGACGGGTCAAGATGCGGTCAATGTGGCCGACAGTTTCAATGAGAAACTCGGAATCACCGGGGTCGTGCTCACAAAGCTCGACGGAGATACACGAGGTGGGGCAGCCCTTTCGATTAAGGCAGTCACGGGAGCGCCGATTAAATTCGTCGGTCTCGGAGAAAAGTTGGATGCCCTCGAACCATTCCACCCGGAACGCATGGCGTCACGGATCCTCGGAATGGGGGACGTGCTCTCGCTCATTGAAAAAGCCGAGACACAGATGGACCAAGACGCAGCGAAGGAGCTTGAAAGCAAAATTCGTGACGCGTCATTCACGTTCGATGATTTCATTGAACAGTTGGCCCAAGTGAAAAACATGGGACCAATTGATGAATTACTTTCGATGTTACCTGGTGCAGGTAAGATGAAAGGGTTGAAGAACGTCCAAATCGACGAGAAACAACTCGATCACGTCGAAGCGATCATTCGCTCGATGACGAAACATGAGCGCGCCAATCCGGAAGTGCTCAACGCGAGTCGTCGTAAGCGGATCGCAAAAGGGAGCGGTCGCTCGATTCAAGAAGTGAACCGTCTCATCAAACAGTTCGATGACATGAAGAAGATGATGAAACAAATGTCAGGACAAATGAAAGGGAAGAAAAAAGGTCTCGGCCTTCCATTCTTCTAACAAAATCTTTTGTCAGTCGAACGAAAAAGCTGTATACTATAAAAGTTGTCAATTCTTAAACACATGATGGAGGTATATTACCATGGCAGTTAAAATTCGTCTTAAGCGCATGGGCGCAAAAAAATCACCTTTCTACCGTATCGTTGTAGCAGACTCACGTTCACCACGTGACGGTCGCTTCATCGAGCAAGTTGGTCACTACAACCCGGTTGCAAAACCAGAAGCAGAAGTTCGCATCAACGAAGAACTCGCTCTCAAATGGTTGGCAGACGGCGCGAAGCCATCTGACACAGTACGCAACTTGTTCTCTAAAGCAGGGATCATGGAGAAATTCCACAACGCGAAAAACGCGAAGTAATGATGTGGCCGACCTTTTCTGAGGTCGGCCTATTTTGTTGAGGAGGGAAAAAGATGGACTGGTTATATGTAGGGAAAATCGCCAATACGCACGGCCTGAAAGGGGAAGTGAAGATTTTGGCGGCGACAGACTTTCCGGAAGAGCGATTTAAAAAAGGAAACACGTTGTTTCTTGATGTCGACGGAACGAAACAGGAAATGACGATCACGACGTATCGTCCTCATAAGCAGTTTCACCTCGTCACATTCAAAGGGTTTGACAATATCAATCTCATTGAAAAATATAAAGGGCTGAAACTATATGTCCACGCCGAACACGTCCACGACTTGGACGAACACGAATTTTATTATCATGAAATCATCGGCTGTGAGGCTGTCGTGGATGGGGAAGTCATCGGTGTCGTCGACGACATCTTTGAAACGAATGGAGCGAACGACGTCTGGGTCATCAAACGACCAGGAAAGTCGGACGCGCTCATCCCTTATATCGAATCGGTCGTCCAAGAGATTGATGTCGATGCGAAGCGTGTCGTCATCACACCGATCCCTGGAATGATTGACGATGAAGATTGATGTATTGACGTTGTTCCCGGAGATGTTTCATGCGCTCGATCACTCCATCGTCGGTCGAGCGAAGGCGCTCGAACAGGTGGAGATGTCGTTCCTCAACTTTCGGGACTTTTCAACGAACAAGCATCATAAAGTCGACGATTATCCGTACGGCGGTGGAGCGGGCATGTTGCTCACGCCGCAGCCGATCTTTGATGCATTTCATTCCCTTGAGGCGAAGAGCCCAAGGGTCATTCTCACGACGCCTACCGGAAAACCGTTCAATCAACGAATGGCCGAAGAATGGGCCAAGGAGGAACATCTGGTCTTTCTGTGTGGACATTATGAAGGGTTCGACCAACGGATCCATGATGAACTGGCGACCGACGAGGTGTCGATCGGTGATTTCGTTTTGACAGGTGGAGAGCTCGCGACGATGGTCATGATTGATGCGACCGTAAGGCTCATTCCGGATGTACTTGGCGATCAGGCGAGCCATGAAGATGACTCGTTCTCGACTGGTCTCTTGGAATACCCTCACTATACACGACCGGCTGATTTTCGTGGATTGACCGTGCCGGAAGTGCTCTTGTCGGGAAATCACGCCCGGATCGAGGCATGGCGCCGAGAGCAATCGCTCGAACGCACGTATCGACGACGTCCGGATTTGCTCGAACATGTCGAGTTGACGGATGTCGATAAAAAGTTTCTGCAATCGTTGCGCGATTGAGAAATATATGCTATGTTTGAGCATGTGGGTTAAACCCATCGATTACCGATGTTCCGCTATTGGATGCTTGGGCATATGAAGATATGAACATTGAAGAAAAAGGAGATATGATTCATGAACACACAAAAACTGTTCCGTGAAATCACAGAAGAACAATTCAAATCGGACGTACCTGCTTTCCGTCCTGGTGACACAGTACGTGTCCACGTTAAAGTTGTAGAGGGAACGCGTGAGCGTATCCAGATCTTCGAAGGTGTTGTAATCAAGCGTAAAGGTGGCGGCATCAGCGAAACATTCACAGTCCGTAAGATTTCTTACGGCGTAGGTGTTGAGCGTGCATTCCCGCTTCACTCACCACGCGTTGCACAAATCGAAGTCGTACGCTACGGTAAAGTTCGCCGTGCGAAACTTTACTACCTCCGTAACCTTCGCGGTAAAGCAGCACGTATTAAAGAAATCCGTCGTTAAGATGGGAATTAAGCTTGTCGCTTGCGACAAGCTTCTTTTTTTCTAGTACAATAAGTTCAAATGGATAGAGGAGTGAGTGAAGTTGAAAGAAGTGTTTAGTTGGCTAAAAGCCATCGTGGTCGCTCTTGTCATCGCGTTCGTCATCCGGACGTTCATCTTCGTTCCTGTCATCGTTGAAGGAGAGTCGATGATGCCGACACTCCACAATGCGGATCGAATGATCGTCAGTAAAATTTCGAACTATGTTGGGGAGCTAGACCGAGGTGATATCGTCGTATTCCATGCGACTGAATCAAAAGACTATATTAAACGTGTCATCGCCATCCCAGGCGACACGCTCGAATATCGAGATGATATGCTTTATATTAATGGTGAAGCAGTAGAAGAGCCGTATTTAGACGAGTTTCGTGCCCAGATGAACGGGTTCCCGTTGACCGAGAACTTCACACTCGAACAAGTGACGGGTGAGTCGGTCGTTCCAGAGGAATCATACTTCGTCATGGGAGACAATCGTCAAAACTCGAAAGACAGCCGTGAGATCGGATTTGTGTCGAAAGAGGAGATTGTCGGCAAGACGAACTTCATCTTCTGGCCACTCGATGATGTTGGCACGGTAGAAGATTAAGGTGGTGCTTTTTTGGCAATTCAATGGTTTCCTGGCCACATGGCCAAAGCAAGAAGACAAGTAACTGAAAAATTAAAGCTAATCGATGTCGTCATCGAACTCGTAGATGCACGCGTGCCTCAGTCGAGTCGCAACCCGATGGTCGATGAGATTACAGCGGGAAAACCCCGTCTCATCGTCTTGAACAAAGCAGACATGGCCGACCCCGTCGTGACGGAGGCGTGGTTACGTGCCTTGAAACGCGAAGAAGTCGAGGTTGTCGCTGTCGACGCGAAACATAGCAAAGGCTTGAAACAGCTCATCACGGGTGCTCAGAAGTTGATGAAAGAAAAGCATGACCGGATGCGTGAGAAGGGGCGGAACCCCGGACCGATCCGTGCGCTCATCATCGGAATCCCGAACGTCGGGAAGTCGACGCTCATCAACCGTCTCGCCGGACGAAACATCGCCATCACGGGCGACCGTCCTGGTGTGACGAAGCGTCAACAGTGGATCAAGATGAAAGGCGGCGAGATGGAGCTGTTGGACACGCCGGGGATTCTCTGGCCGAAATTTGAGGACCAAATTGTCGGATATCGTCTAGCCGCGACCGGCGCTATCAAAGACGAGATTCTCAACTTGGATGATATCGCCTTGTATACGGTTCGCGAGTTGCATGCTCGTTATCCTGAACAATTAAAGGAACGATTCAAACTTGAAACGTTACCCGAGGACAGCGTTGAGCTCCTTGAGTTGATCGGGAAAAAGCGTGGTCTCATCAGTGGCGGTTACGTCGATTTCGAAAAAGCGAGCGAACTACTTTTGAATGAACTACGACATGAAAAAATCGGACGGATCTCGCTTGAGACACCGGCTGATCACGAAATGGCGTAAAGCCCTGTGCACACAGGGCTTTTTTGAATAGGAGGAAGACCGTGACGATTCAACAGATTAAACAACAACTAGAGGACATCCGATATGAAGAATGGGTACAAATCTTCCCGACCTTGTCACAAGACCCACGAGCGGGCGTACAAACGTTGCTTCGGCAAAAACAGCGTCAATTTGAGCGAGAACGGGCGCTACAGGTCGATTTCGAACGTCGCATGACGTATGAACATGAATGGAAGGCGCGAGGCTTCACTCGAATTGTCGGAGTCGATGAAGTCGGACGGGGACCGCTCGCGGGACCGGTCGTGGCTGCGGCAGTCTTGTTACCGGATGGGTTCTATCTCGCGGGATTGAATGATTCGAAAAAAATGTCCAAAACGGCGAGGGATGCAGCATACGCACACATCATCGAGGTCGCGGAGGTCGGTGTCGGCATCGTCGAACCGAAGACGATTGATGTCATCAATATATACGAATCGACGAAACTAGCGATGACAGAGGCGATTCATCAAGTCGGAGAAGTAGACGCCCTATTGATTGACGCCATGAAACTCGAGCTCGACATCCCTCAACAGTCATTGATTAAAGGGGACACGCTCAGTGTGTCGATAGCCGCGGCAAGTGTCGTCGCTAAGGTGGTAAGGGACCGGATGATGGAAGAATATGATTTGACGTATCCTGGATACGGATTTGCGAAGAACGCAGGATATGGAACAGAGGCTCATTTAGAAGGGTTAAGACGCCTTGGGGTGACTCCGATTCATCGCCGTACGTTTGCCCCCATCAAGCATATGTGAAAGGAGTGGTCGCTTTGCGGATCGATCATCAAGGGGTGATGCCGTTCAAAGTGACGGAACAGACATCACGCCCGCTATTACTAGGGAACACAGTCGTCGGAAAGGTATTGCAGCTCTTACCTGGCAACGAGGCGGTCATGCAACTGCCCCAAGGGATTTTCCGGGTCGGTGTCAATGCGAACTTGAAAGAGAACGTCACGTATAAGCTGGTCGTCACGGACGTTGAACCGAAGCTCGTCTTGAAGGTCGTCACGCAAGCGACAGAATCGCTCATGGCGACCAAGTCGCCTCTGCAGGCGTTAGGAGAACAGCTCGGACGCCTGATGCGAGAGCCGATGCTGACGCCGGACTCCGTGAAGACGGCCGGCAAAACCGCGTTAGAAAGCGGCGCAGGTCAGGATGTAAAAGCGCTCGTCGGGGAACTGTTCAAAGCGAAAGGTGAGCCGAAGTTCGAGCAGTTCGTGCGTGCGCAGGAAGCGTTCAACGCGAGCCAAAGCCCGCCGTTCGTCGCTCAAGCATTTCACATACCGCAATTGGGTCCGTTTGAAAACGTTCAACTTCGTCTAGAGGCCCCGAAACGAGAGACGATGGACTCGGATCATGCGCGGATCGTCTTGTTTCTTGAAACGCCGCGATTCGGTGAGACCGGGATTGATGTGTTGATTCAAAAGCGTTACGTGTCCGTACGTGTATTCAATGAGCAACACGATTTGGCTCCATACGTCCGTACATACGAACCACTTTTGAAAGAAGGTTTAAAAAAGGTGTCATTCGAACTGTCTTCATTTTCGTATGAAGCGAAGCGTGAACACGTTCCGGCAACGTTTGCGCCGCTCGGAAAGGTGGACCTCCAAATATGAAAGACCAGAAGAAAGCGATGGCGCTCTCCTATGAGCAGTCGATGGATGCGCCCCATGTCGTAGCAAAAGGAACGGGTATCGTGGCCGAGCGGATGCTTGAAGTTGCTTTAGCGAACGGCATTCCTATCCATGAAGACCCAGCGCTCCTCTCGTTACTGTCGGCCTTGAACATTGAAGAGCAGATTCCAGAGGACGTCTATCAAGTCATTGCGGAACTTTTTGTGTTTCTTTATCAGATGGAACAGGATAAAATTTGATTTGTCTAGGGATATATGTGAAAAAAAGATGAAAACTTAAAGCAAGAACGATAGACAGCGCTTTCAGTTTTTCGTTACAATAGACGTGCCGATATTAAAGGGGACTAAGGGGGAAAACATATGAATATCCATGAGTATCAGGCGAAAGAATTGTTAAGAGAGTTTGGGGTAGCCGTTCCGACGGGTTATCCGGCCTTTACTGTTGAAGAAGCTGTTGCAGCTGCTGCGAAGCTTGAAGGTGAAGTGAAGGTAGTAAAAGCTCAAATCCACGCAGGTGGCCGCGGTAAAGCGGGTGGTGTTAAACTTGCGAAGACAGATGAAGAAGTGAAGCAATATGCTTCAGAGATTCTCGGGAAAACGCTCGTGACACACCAAACAGGTCCGGAAGGAAAAGTTGTCCAGCGTCTCTATATCGAAGAAGGTTCTGCGATTGACCAAGAATTTTACTTAGGACTCGTGCTTGACCGTTCGATCGGCCGAATTGTCATCATGGGTTCATCTGAAGGTGGAATGGACATCGAAGAAGTCGCTGAACATACACCAGAGAAGATTCATAAAGAGATCGTCGACCCGGTCGTTGGCTTACGTCCATTTCAGGCGCGTCGTCTCGCATTCAAAATGGAAGTCCCGACGAAACTTGTCAACAAGTTCAGTGACATGGTCATGAAGTTGTATAAAGTGTACGTCGAGACAGATTGCACAATCGCGGAAATCAATCCGCTTGTCACGACGAAAGACGGTAACGTCATCGCGCTCGATGCGAAGTTGAACTTCGATAGCAACGCGCTCTATCGTCACTCGGACGTCCTTGCGCTTCGTGATACGACGGAAGAAGACCCACGTGAAGTAGAAGCGTCTAAACACGACCTCAGCTACATCGCACTCGACGGAAACATCGGTTGTCTCGTCAACGGTGCCGGTCTTGCGATGGCAACGATGGATATCATCAAACATTACGGCGCTGAACCCGCTAACTTCCTCGACGTAGGTGGCGGTGCGACGAAAGAAAAAGTAACAGAAGCATTCAAGTTGATTTTGTCTGATGACCAGGTCAAAGGGATCTTCGTTAACATTTTCGGTGGGATTATGAAATGTGACATCATCGCAGAGGGGATTGTCGCTGCGACGAAAGAAATCGGACTCGACTTACCACTCGTCGTTCGCTTAGAAGGAACGAACGTTGATGCCGGGAAGCGCATTCTCGATGAATCTGGACTTGCGATCACGACGGCCAGCTCGATGGCTGACGGTGCAGAAAAAATCGCAGCACTTGTTCGATAAGGGGGAAACGACATGAGTATTTGGGCGGATAAAGATACGAAAGTAATCATTCAAGGGATTACAGGGAAGCAAGGTCTGTTCCACGGTGAACAGATGCTCGCATATAACACGAAATTAGTCGGTGGTGTCACACCTGGTAAAGGTGGCACGACGGTCCTCGACAACGTTCCAGTCTTCAACACCGTCTCTGAAGCGGTCGAAGCAACTGGTGCCAATGCATCGATCATCTATGTTCCACCTGCTTTCGCAGCGGATTCAATCATGGAAGCGGCAGACAGCGGCATCGAGCTCATCATCTGTATCACAGAAGGAATCCCAGTTGTGGACATGATTCAAGTGAAGCGCTATCTCGAGGACAAACCGGCTCGTTTAATCGGACCGAACTGTCCTGGTATCATCACACCTGGAGAAGCGAAACTTGGCATCATGCCTGGCTACATTCATACGAAAGGGCACGTCGGAATCGTATCACGTTCTGGGACGCTCACGTATGAGGCGGTTCATCAGTTGACGACAGCAGGTATCGGACAATCGACAGCTGTTGGAATCGGGGGAGACCCGGTCAACGGAACGAACTTCATCGATACGCTTAAAGCGTTCAACGAAGATGAGGACACGAAAGCGGTCATCATGATCGGGGAAATCGGTGGAACGGCTGAAGAAGAGGCAGCTGAATGGGTAAAAGCCAACATGACGAAACCAGTCATCGGTTTCATCGGCGGCCAGACGGCTCCTGAAGGCAAGCGCATGGGACATGCGGGCGCAATCATCTCAGGTGGTAAAGGGACGGCTGCTGAGAAGATCAAGACATTGAACGCGAATGGAATCGAAGTCGCTGAAACACCAGCGGTTATCGGTGAAACGTTGATTCGTGTCTTGAAACAGCAAGGATTATACGAAGCATGTGTCACGGGTCAACCGACGACATGAGAATCTTGAGGGATGCTTGCATCCCTCATTTTTTTAAAGGAGAGTTTGTGATGAATCAAACAATAGCTCGGTTTGCTGCAGCACGAATGCCAGTTGAGTTTGTGCATCATTATTTAAACGGGACACTCGGAGCACATCGCACACAATTTTCTGAACATGTCTGGAGACGGGCTGAACGAGCCTGGCACGCATCGGAGTCGTATAAACATTTCGTCACATGGGAAGACGACTTGTTTCCGAAACGGTTACTCGACATCCCCAACCCACCATATTGCTTGTTTTATCATGGAGATTTAGAGGTACTACAAGAAAGAACGACTGCGATGGTCGGAAGTCGTGAGTTGAATCGTATCAGTCAATCGCTCGTGAATCACTATCACTCTTTAATAGAAGAAACTGTATCTGTTTCAGGTGGCGCTCTCGGAATCGACGGGCTCGTCCACGCCCATGCCCTTCGCGCTCGTCGACCGACCGTGGCGGTACTGGGGGCTGGACTGAACCGGCTCTATCCGGAGGCGAACCGAGACATGCTTTTACAGATTCCTCAAGAGGGAGTCTTACTTAGTGAATATGTACCAAACACGCCGATTCAAAAATTTCAATTTTTGGAAAGAAATCGTTTGGTCAGTGGTCTTGGCGATGCGTTGGTCGTTATACAGGCGAGACGAAAGAGTGGGACGATGAATACGGTCGGACATGCTCTAGAGCAAGGGAAAACGGTATTTGCGGTGCCAGGTTCACCCCTTGATCCACTCGCGGAGGGACCGAACCGGTTGATTGAAGAAGGTGCGATTCCATTGACGAATTCCGATCAAATTATTCGAGATCTCAAGATTGTACGTTGACAAACCGGTGAGAACATGAATATTATGGTAGGGATTTAAATGACCTCTAAAAGGGGAGCAGATGTATGGCAAAATATCTGGTGATCGTCGAATCACCTGCGAAAGCAAAAACAATTAAACGTTATTTAGGTCCGAATTATATGGTCAAAGCTTCGATGGGGCACGTGATTGACTTGCCTAAAAGTCAACTCGGTGTAGACGTCGAACACGACTTTGAACCGAAGTATATTACCATCCGTGGTAAAGGACCGGTATTGAAAGAATTGAAGACAGCAGCGAAAAAAGCGACAAAAATCTTTCTCGCGGCCGACCCCGATAGAGAAGGGGAAGCGATTGCTTGGCATTTAGCACGCGCACTTGGTGTCGATGAAACGACAGAATGTCGTGTCGTCTTTAACGAAATCACGAAAGATGCGATTAAAGAATCGTTTAAACATCCACGTAAGATCAATCACGATCTCGTCGATGCACAACAAGCCCGACGTATTTTAGATCGTCTTGTCGGATACGGGATGAGCCCATTATTATGGAAGAAAGTCAAAAAAGGATTGTCTGCAGGGCGAGTTCAATCGGTAGCCGTGAAGATGATTATCGACCGTGAGCGCGAAATTAACGCGTTCGACCCGGAAGAGTATTGGACGATTAAACTTGATTTAAATCATGATGGGGAAACGTTCGAGACTTCATTTTACGGAAAAGATGGGAAGAAGATGGAATTGAAGTCTGAAGAAGACGCGCAATCTGTCCTCAATACCATCAATGATACGTTTAAAGTCATTGATGTAACGAAGAAAGAACGGAAGCGGAACGCTTCGCTACCGTTCACGACAAGTTCATTGCAGCAGGATGCTGCCCGTAAATTGAATTTCCGTGCGAAGAAGACAATGATGCTCGCGCAGCAATTATATGAAGGAATCGATCTCGGTAAAAAAGAAGGTACAGTCGGTTTGATTACGTATATGCGTACCGACTCGACACGTATCTCTGATTTGGCGAAGACGGAGGCGAAGGAATATATCGAATCGACATTCGGTGAAGAGTATGTCGCCTCACAGAAACAAAAAGAAAAGAAATCAGCGAATGCCCAAGACGCACACGAAGCGATTCGTCCGACTTCAGCATTGCGCGACCCAGCTTCCTTGAAGCCATATCTGTCACGTGACCAGTTGCGACTGTATAAGTTGATTTGGGAACGATTGATTGCGAGCCAAATGGCGCCAGCTGTTCTTGATACGGTCAAAATCGACGTCGAGTCGAACGGGATGATTTTCCGTGCGAACGGGTCGACAGTCAAATTCCCTGGTTTCATGAAAGTGTATATCGAGTCGAAAGACGATGACATCGAGGACACGAACCAAGAGAAGGAAGGATTATTGCCACCTCTCGAAGTGGATGATACCGTGACGTTTGAAACGATTGAGCCGAAACAACACTTCACACAACCGCCACCTCGTTATACAGAGGCGCGACTCGTTCGAGCGATGGAAGAACTCGGGATTGGTCGTCCATCGACGTACGCGCCGACACTCGACACGATCCAACGACGCGGTTATGTCGTTCTCGAAGAGAAAAAGTTTTTACCGACTGAACTTGGAGAACTCGTCATCGAGATGATTGATGAGTATTTCAACGACTTCATCACGGTCCAGTTCACGGCCGACATGGAGACCCTTCTTGATTCGATCGAGCATAAGGAAGTCGAGTGGACGGAAGTCGTCGCTCCGATTTATCGTTCTTTCGAGAAACGATTGAAGCGTGCTGAAGAAGAAATCGAGAAAATCGAAGTGAAGGATGAACCTGCCGGAATCGATTGTGAAGTCTGTGGGTCACCAATGGTCATCAAGATGGGACGCTACGGCAAGTTCATGGCGTGCTCGAACTTCCCGAACTGTACGAACACGAAACCGGTACAAGTCGAAATCGGTGTCCCGTGTCCGAACTGTAAGGATGGACAAATCGTTGAACGTCGCAGTAAAAAAGGTCGTCTCTTCTATGGTTGCTCGAACTATCCGGAATGTGAATTCGTCTCATGGGATAAACCGGTTGCGAAACCGTGTCCAGTATGCGACAGTTTGATGGTCGAGAAAAAAATTAAAGACGGCGTGAAATATCAATGTACGAACTGTACCCACACCGAGGTACACCAGCAAGAGGAGGATTAATGTTGCAACAACGTGTAACTGTAATCGGAGCCGGATTGGCCGGCTCCGAAGCGGCTTGGCAACTCGCTAAGCGCGGTATTCAAGTAGATTTGTATGAAATGAGACCGGTTCGTCAAACACCGGCGCACCACACGGATCAATTTGCAGAACTCGTCTGTTCGAACTCGCTACGTGCGAACGGTCTTCAAAATGCCGTAGGTGTCTTGAAAGAAGAAATGCGTACGCTTGACTCGCTCATCTTAAAGGCGGCGGACACGGCAAGTGTACCTGCTGGCGGTGCCCTGGCCGTCGATCGTCATGAGTTTGCCGGATTCATCACCGAGAAGCTAAAGAACCACGAGAATGTCACAGTGCACAACGAAGAGCTCAAAGAGATTCCTGAAGGGATCGTCATCGTGGCGACTGGCCCTTTGACCTCCCCTGACCTCTCTGCATCACTCAAGGCGTTCACAGGAGAAGATTATCTTTACTTCTATGACGCGGCAGCACCGATTCTAGATGGCGATACGATTGATCGGGATAAAGTCTATTTGAAGTCGCGTTACGACAAAGGTGAAGCCGCTTACTTGAACTGTCCGATGACAGAAGAAGAGTTTGACGTGTTTTACGAAGAGCTGATCAAGGCAGAAGTCGTTCCGCTAAAAGAGTTTGAAAAAGAGATTTACTTTGAAGGATGCATGCCGTTTGAAGTCATGGCCGAGCGTGGGAAAAAGACGCTTCTTTTCGGACCGATGAAGCCGGTCGGATTAGAAGACCCGAAGACAGGAAAACGTCCATATGCCGTCGTTCAGCTTCGTCAAGACAACTCGGCGGGCACACTGTATAACTTGGTAGGCTTCCAAACACATTTGAAGTGGGGCGAACAGAAGCGCATCATCCGTCTCATCCCGGGACTCGAGAATGCGGACATCGTCCGTTACGGTGTCATGCACCGTAACACGTTCATCAACTCACCGAGCTTACTCAAGCCGACATATCAGGCGCGTACACGTGACACGCTCTTCTTCGCCGGTCAGATGACAGGGGTAGAAGGATATGTGGAGTCGGCAGCGTCCGGGCTTCTAGCTGGGATCAATGCGGCGAAGATGATCGCAGGTGAAGAACTCGTCGTTCTCCCACGTGAGACGATGCTTGGTTCGATGGCGCATTACATCACGACAGCCGACGGGAAGCACTTCCAACCGATGAATGCAAACTTCGGATTGGTACCATCACTAGAAGACGCTCCGAAAAAGATGAAGAAACAAGAACGGTACGAGCGTTACGCGAACCGTGCGTTAGAAACGATACAACAGTATAAAGATCTTTGAACAGGAGAGCCATTTTTTGGCTCTTTTGTTTTGAAGTAAAATTTCAATTGTGTATTTTGTTTCATACTTTGAAAATTTTCAGATTATTGAACGGCTATCTATTGTCACCTTACATTCTGTATGCTATGCTAATTTCGATTTGACGAGAACATGCGTTTTTACGAGTCATCGAGGAGGCGATAAAATGGGATTTTTAGAGGATCGACAATCCTTTTTACGCTACTGCCAAATTGAACGTCGACTGTCTCCTCATACGAAACGCTCTTACGAGCAAACGCTCGACCAGTACGCCGCATATTGCCAATCGACGCATCAAGATCCCTACGATGCTCAGACGGCGCGGCGTTATTTATATGTCCTTTATGAGAAACAATTGGCCGCGTCTACGGTGTCCCAAAAAGTATCTTGTTTCAAGCAATTCGGGAAGTTTATGGCAAGAGAACAAGGTGGAGAACCGTTGTTCCACGACCTGACCTCACCGAAAAAGAGACAGTCCTTGCCGACCTTTGCCGTCCCGACGGAAGTCGAGCAACTGTTGGATGCTGCCTCGAGGCAGGAAGATCCTTTTTTACAGGCGAGGGACGTCGCCATCGTAGAAGTGCTCTATGGGACGGGAATCCGCGTCGCAGAACTGTGTGGGATGAACCTTTCCTCGTTCGATGAGGTTTTATCCTTTGTCCATGTGATGGGAAAAGGGAAGAAAGAACGATATGTCCCGATCGGACAATATGCCGTACATGCTTTGCAGCGTTATATCGAATTACGCAAAGGTGTCGGGCTCCCGACAGAAACCGCATTATTTTTGAGTCAAAAAGGGAATCGGATGACAACAGACCAAATCCGCTATGTCATGAAACGTTTGAGAAAAGACAGTGGGGTACATAAACCACTTACCCCGCACTCGTTGCGACACAGCTTTGCGACGGACTTGTTAGAACGGGGAGCGGACTTGCGTGCCGTCCAAGAGTTGCTTGGGCATGAGTCCTTGTCGACGACCGGGCGGTATACCCATGTATCGACCGAACGACTTCGGTCGATTTATCAAGCGACACATCCAAGAAAGTAGGAGGTTACGATATGTTTCATGCAACAACGATTTTTGCAGTTCGACACAATGGCCAATGTGCGATGAGTGGAGATGGCCAAGTCACATTCGGGAATGCCGTCATCATGAAAAACAAGGCGAAGAAAGTCAGACGCCTTTATGGTGGGAAAGTCGTTGCCGGTTTTGCAGGTAGCGTAGCCGATGCTTTCACATTGTTTGAAAAGTTTGAATCGAAACTTGAAATGTATAACGGTAACTTGCCGCGAGCAGCGGTAGAACTTGCGAAAGAATGGCGTGGGGATAAGATGTTGCGTCAACTCGAGGCGCTATTGATTGTGATGGATGCCGATCATCTTTTGCTCGTCTCTGGGAATGGAGAAGTGATTGAGCCGGACGATGGAATTCTTGCAATCGGATCCGGTGGGAACTATGCCTTAGCGGCAGGTCGCGCACTCGTACGCCATTCTGCTGAAAAGTCTGCTGAAGAAATCGCGCGTGCCGCTCTTGAAATCGCTGGTGAGCTTTGCGTATATACAAATGATCAAGTCATTGTAGAAACGATTGGAGGCGCTACTGAATGAACCGAGAGTTGACACCTAGACAAATCGTAACGGAGTTAGACCGTTTTGTAATCGGACAAAAGGATGCCAAGCGAGCAGTTTCGATTGCTCTACGAAATCGCTATCGTCGTCAAAAGTTAAGTGCAGACCTTCGCGATGAGGTTACACCAAAAAATATTTTGATGATCGGACCGACCGGGGTCGGAAAGACCGAAATTGCTCGACGGTTAGCTAAGCTTGTCGGTGCACCGTTTGTGAAGGTAGAAGCAACGAAATTTACGGAAGTTGGTTACGTCGGTCGTGACGTTGAATCGATGGTACGTGATCTCGTTGAGGCATCGGTTCGTCTTGTCAAAGAAGAGAAAAAAGAAGATGTGAAGGAGCCAGCGGAACGTGCGGCGACGGAACGCCTTTTAGATGCGCTACAAGGAAAAGCAAAAGCGACAGCTACTGCATCGAATCCGTTCGAAGCGTTGTTCGGCGGACAGACACAACAGCCAGAAACCACGTCGGACACATCCAATAATGACCGTTCACAACTTCGACGCTTGCTCGAACTCGGTGAACTCGAAGAACGCGTGATTGAAGTGGAATTAGAAGAAAAGCAGACGATGGATTTGTTTCAGGGTCAAGGGATGGAAGGTTTGTCGAATCTTCAGGATATGCTCGGTCAAATCGTTCCAAAGAAACGGAAACAACGTAAGCTGACGGTTCGTGAAGCAAGACCGCTTCTTATTGCTGAAGAAGCAGAGAACTTGCTGGACTTGAACGAAGTCCACGATGAAGCCGTGCGGCGCAGTGAACAGATGGGTATCATCTTCGTGGATGAAATCGATAAGATCGCCACAAAATCACAAGATCACGCCGGAGTATCCCGTGAAGGGGTGCAGCGTGACATTCTTCCGATTGTAGAAGGATCTACGGTCGTCACGAAGTATGGACCGGTTAAAACGGATCACGTTCTTTTCATCGCGGCCGGTGCATTCCATATGGCTAAGCCGTCTGACCTGATTCCAGAGCTACAAGGACGCTTCCCAATTCGTGTTGAATTGAGCAGCTTGACGGAAGAAGACTTCGTCAAGATTTTGACGGAACCGTCACAGGCGCTCATTAAACAATATACGGCCTTGTTAGAATCTGAAGAAATCACGGTCCGTTTCACGCATGAGGCCATTGAAGAAATTGCGAAAATTGCGACACATGTCAATCGTGAGACCGATGACATCGGTGCACGTCGCCTCTATACTATAATGGAGCGCGTTTTAGAAGATTTATCATTTGAAGCGGCAGATATGCCACAAACAACCGTAGAAATCACACCAGCTTACGTACAAGCAAAAGTCGGTTCCATCGCCGACGATCGTGATTTGAGCCAATATATATTATAAGATTCTGTATGCACATACAGGGAGGAAATAGAGAATATGAACTTACTAGAAAAAACACGCCAATTAAACACAATGCTTCAACAAGAGGCAAGTGCGCACGTTGACTTTAAAGAAATGGCGGACAAAATGCGTGAAGTCCTTGAGTCCAACACGTTTATCGTGAGCCGTCGGGGACGACTTCTCGGTTTTGCAATCAAACAACAGATTGAGAATGACCGGATGAAAGCATTCTTAGTCGACCGACAGTTCCCGGAGCCATATGCTTCGAACTTGTTCAATGTGAAAGAAACGACAGCGAACATCGATATCGATAGTGAATATACAGCGTTCCCAGTCGAGAACCACGATCTATTCCTCAACTCCATGACGACGATTGTTCCAATCATCGGTGGAGGAGAACGTTTAGGTACGCTCGTACTCGGTCGATTGGCGAATGAATTCACAGAAGATGATCTCGTTCTAGCGGAGTACTCTGCAACTGTAGTTGGAATGGAGATCCTTCGTGAGAAGGCTGCGGAAGCAGAAACGTCGGCACGTAAGAAAGCGGTCGTCCAGATGGCGATTAACTCGTTATCGTATTCAGAGCTTGAGGCAATCGAACATATCTTCGAAGAGCTTGGCGGAAACGAAGGATTGCTAGTTGCTTCCAAAATTGCCGACAGAGTGGGAATCACGCGTTCGGTCATCGTCAACGCACTTCGGAAATTAGAAAGTGCAGGGGTCATTGAATCACGTTCTTTAGGAATGAAAGGAACGTATATCAAGATATTAAATGACAACTTCTTGTTTGAATTGCAAAAACTGAAATCAAACTGAAATACAACTTTTGATGTGTGATTTCCATTGAAAACACTTTTAAAAGGGACTTTATTCCTAAAAAACCGCTTTCCTTGATAAGGAGGCGGTTTTTTTTAGTACAAAAGTAATTATTTTCACCTTTTGACGTGAATTCGACAAAAAGATATTAAGCCATTTACCTATGTTTTAAAAAATATCTTTCAGAACTGTTACAGATTTGTTTCAATGAAATAGTAGATTTTCCAAATGAGGTATATTTAGTAGTCATTATATGAAAGTGAGTGAACGCCGTGAATTGGATTGGTAGTGACTATCAATTACTAAAGCAAGCCATCAACCATTCAGTCCTTAACCAAAAAGTCATCAGTCATAACCTTTCAAACATTGATACGCCGAATTTCAAAGCCAAACAGGCTGTGTTTGAGCAGACGCTTCAGAGTGAGATGCGACTCAAGCTGCAAGGTGGTCGTCCGAGTGACTCGACCCAGTCGAAGGTCATCGATCGAGCTGGTGGCGCCATGAGGAGTGATGGCAACAATGTCGACTTGGATTATGAAATGAGTGAGCTGGCACGAAACCAACTCCAGTATGAGGCGATGATGGAGCAATTGAATCGTAGGCTCGGGGGATTAAAATCTGTTATTCGGGGAGGTCGTTAATCAATGGGAATGTTTGATAGTTTTCATATTTCAGCTTCAGCGTTGACGTCACAACGGCTACGAATGGATACCGTGTCGGCGAACATCGCCAACGCTCAGACGACTCGCGGGAGACTCGTGGACGGAGAGTGGCAACCATACACACGAAAGATGACCGTGTTGCAAGAAGCGCCATTCCGGAAGCAAATGGATGCCGTTAATGGAGGGGTGCAGGTATCTCAAATCATCGAAGACGATGCACCGTATAAATTGGCTTATAACCCGAATCATCCCGATGCGGATGAGCGAGGGTACGTACAAATGCCGAACGTCGATCTCTTGAAAGAAATGGTCGATTTGATGGGTGCGACTCGTTCGTACGAAGCAAACATTGCAGCGATGAACGCCTCGAAGGCGATGCTCGTAAAAGCGATGGAGATTGGTAAAGGATAAGGAGTGTTAACGGATGCAAATTAATCCAATTCAATTGATGAGCCCAGAACTCACGCCATCACTGAATAAAACGAACCCATCTCAATTTGGGTCATACTTGAATGAAGCGATGAACGCATTGAATGAGACACAACAAGCGACTAGTCAAGCCCGTAAAGATTTGGCGGTCGGGAAAGCTGACCTTCATCAGGTGATGATTCAAAGTGAAGAGTCGTCGATTGCGATGCAACTTGCCATCGAGGTGAGGAACAAGGCTGTTGAGGCCTATCAAGAAATGATGCGAATGCAAGTTTAATTGTAGAGGATGACAAGTTGCGATGAATGAACAATTAAAAGAACGATTCAAATCCATGACCGGTGCATTAAAGGCGATGCCAGCGAAACGTAAACTCGTATGGGGCATCTCGATCGCGGTCATACTAATCGCGGCCCTCGTACTCACATTCTTCCTTTCAAGGCCAAACATGGCACCTCTCTATACAAACTTGTCTGCTCAAGAAGCGGGCGAAGTGACAGAGAAGTTGACAGCAGACGGGGTACAGTCGGAAATCAAGGCGACTTCGAACGGTGTGAGCGTGTATGTGCCGACTGAAATGGTCGATCAGTTGAAAGTGAGTTTGGCTGCAGCCGGGATTCCAAAGTCCGGCTCGATTGATTATAGTTTCTTCAGTGAAAACGCAGGGTTCGGAACGACAGACCGTGAGATGGCTGTCATCGAACGTAGTGCGATGCAGACGGAGCTCGAGCGACTCATCACACAGATTGAAGGAATCAATCAAGCGAAAGTAATCATCTCACTTCCTGAGAAGTCTGTCTTCTTGGCAGAAGATCAAGGTGAGCCTACCGCGTCCATCGTCTTGAACATCGGAGCGGGGACGAATTTAGAACCAAACACAGTAAAAGGTCTCTATCATTTGATTAGTAAGAGTGTCCCGAACTTGAAACCGGAAAACATTTCAATTATGGACCAATACTTCACGTATTATGATCTCGACCAGACCGTTGTTGCTGGAGGTTCCTCGTCAGATCCATTGGCGTTGAAGCGACAAGTCGAAAAAGACGTACGTCAACAAATCCAACAGATGCTCTCGGTTCTACTCGGCGAACGGAGCGTACTCGTTTCCGTCACAGCAGACATCGACACGACACAAACGGCTGAAGAACAGAATCTTGTCACGCCGGTCGATGAAGAAAACATGGAAGGCATCGTCACGTCTGCCGAACGGATTGCTGAAGCATACACTGGCGGAACAGGTACGGCGACAGAAGCGACGGGAACTGGTGAGAACGACACAATCAACTTCCCGGCAGCGACTGGCGATGGCACAGAAGAAAGTGAAAAGAATCATGAAATCATCAATTACGAGGTCAACCGCATCACGAAGCAGATTCAAAACGCACCATATACGATTCGTGACCTCGGGGTCCAACTCATCGTTGAACCACCAGATGGCGCAACAAGTATCGATCCGCAGTTAGAAGGCGACCTCGAGACGATGATGTATTCCATTATTCGGACGTCGTTAGCGAAGACGGATGAAGCCATCACGGATGCTGAACTCGAACAGAAAGTTGTCGTCGTGTCGAGACCGTTCGCTGAAGTGGAAGAGGTTGCAGCAACAGACCAACCGACACCTTGGTGGATGTATGCGGCAGCGGCGGGTGCAGTCGTAATTCTTGCCTTGATCTTCTTCGCGATGCGTAGACGGAAGCAAGAGGTTGTGGAAGAGACGAACGAATGGGAAGTTCCATATGAAGATGAAGTACCTGACCTAGACCTCGAAGAGCGAGGCGAAGGTGCAGTGAAGAAGAAACAGTTAGAAAAATTAGCTGAAAGTAATCCAGAAGAGTTTGCTAAACTGCTTCGTACTTGGATGTCTGAGGAGTGAGTAACGTGAACTATGCAAAACAATCGAATCGCGAAAAAGCAGCGATGCTCATGATTTCCCTGGGACCTGAAGTGGCAGCGAACGTCTACAAACATCTTTCAGAAGAAGAGATGGAACAACTGACGCTTCAAATTTCAGCGTTAAAAAAAGTGTCCCCGGAAGAAAAGGATAGTATTCTCGGTGAGTTCCATGAACTCGCCATGGCACAAAGTTATATCACTCAGGGTGGAATCGGGTTTGCGAAAACTGTCCTTGAAAAAGCAGTTGGTGAAGACAAGGCGATGGCATTGATTCATCGTCTGACTTCCACCTTACAGGTCAGACCGTTCGAGTTTGCACGAAAAGCAGACCCGAAACAGTTATTGAACTTTATCCAAAACGAGCACCCACAGACGATTGCGTTAATCTTAGCGCATTTAGAACCCGTCAAGTCAGGGCAAATCCTCTCGGAACTTCCACCTGAGATTCAATCGGAAGTCGCAAAACGGATTGCGACGATGGATCGACTCAATCCAGACGTCATCCATGAAGTGGAACAAATCCTTGAGAAGAACTTGTCGCAGACGGATATGCAAGATTATGCCCAATCTGGTGGAATCGAAGCAGTCGTCGAAGTCTTGAACGGTGTAGACCGGACGACCGAACGTACCATTCTCGATGCGCTCGAAATCGAAGACCCGGAACTTGCAGAAGAAATCAAAAAGCGGATGTTCGTCTTCGAAGATATCGTTACGCTCGATTCTCGTGCGATTCAACGAATCATTCGCGAAGTGGCGAACGACGACTTGTTACTTGCGCTCAAGGTCTCTTCGGAGGAAGTCAAACAAATTATCTTCAAAAACATGTCACAACGTATGGTCGAAACGTTCAAAGAAGATATGGAATTCATGGGACCGGTACGGTTGCGTGACGTCGAAGAGGCACAGAGCCGAATCGTCGGAATCATTCGTCGCCTAGAGGACGTCGGTGAGATTGTAATCAGTCGAGGTGGAGGAGATGACATCGTTGTCTAATGTGATCAAACGCCAACGTGCAACATCGAATATTCCGCAACGGATTGAATCCAAGCGCTTAGAAACACCCATTATAGAACCGAATGACGGAATCAATCATCACGATGTCATTCAGTCGCGCTATGAGAAGTTGAAGCAGGACGAAGAAGCATTTCAACAGTTTCAGTTGACCGAAGTCGAACAGTTGGAGCGGTTGAAACAACAGGTGTTCGAGGAGGCGCGTTCAGAAGGGTATCAGGAAGGTCTCCTTCAAGGTAGACAGGACGGATTGGCTGAGTTCGAGGACATCACCACAAGATTAAATTCCGTTTCGACCGAACTTGAACTCTTATTTGAAGAAAAATGGAGACAAGCGGAAGAACAACTCATTGAGCTGGCAATCTCGGTCAGTGCACATGTGACAACGGAACTTGTTAGGAAAGATGAAGAACTCTTTGCGACGATGATCCGTGATCAAATGTCACATTGGATCGATGCCGAAGCAATCACAATCTTTGTTCATCCGACACGTCTTGCCTCGATTCAGCAATTCGAAGCGATGTGGCGGACAGAAGAGACACCCCCTTTGAAATATCGTGGGGACGGATCATTGGATGAAACGGCAGTCCGAATCGAGTCGCCACATCGTGGGAATGAAGTCGATTTAACGTATAGTTTCGAACGGATTCAAGCTAAAATCGAGGAGGTTTTAGCGGATGGTGCTTATTGAGCAGGTTCTTGACTCAATCAAGCAGTCTTCGGACGGCGAGTTCACACGAAAAATCGGTCGAGTTTGCCGTGTCATCGGATTGATGATTGAGTCGAATGGGCCGAGTGCATTTGTCGGAGAACGCTGTTTGATTGTCCTTCCGTCGAATGAAACGGTTGAAGCAGAGGTTGTCGGATTCAATGAAGAGCGTGTTCTGCTCATGCCATACGGTGAAACTACGCAAATTGCGCCAGGGTGTCTTGTAAAGGGAACGGGAAAAATGCTTCAAGTTCCTGTAGGGGAAGAGTTGATCGGTCAAGTGCTCGATGGTTTGGGACGTCCACTTTCAGGTGAGCGTCTTGTGACCGGCAAGCGTTATGACGTTCAACGTAAACCTCCGAATCCTTTGAATCGACCAAGGATTTTAGATGCGCTGTCGACCGGTGTACGCATGATTGATGGACTGTTGACTGTAGGAAAAGGACAACGGGTCGGTTTGTTTGCTGGTTCCGGTGTAGGGAAGTCGACCTTGCTCGGGATGATTGCCAAACGATCTTCGGCAGATATTAACGTCATCGCCTTGATTGGAGAACGGGGTCGGGAAGTAAAAGAGTTCATCGAAAAAGAACTCGGACCAGAAGGCATGGCTCGTTCCGTCGTGATTGTAGCGACAAGCGACCAACCCCCGCTTGTCCGGTTGAAGGGAGCTTACACGGCGACCGCGATTGCCGAGTACTTCCGGGACCAAGGGAAAGAAGTGGTCTTGATGATGGACTCGGTGACACGTTTTGCGATGGCACAGCGTGAGATTGGTCTTGCGACGGGCGAACCCCCAACATCGAAAGGGTACACCCCATCCGTATTCGCCATGTTACCTCAACTATTAGAGCGAAGTGGAACAGCGGCGACAGGTTCAATCACTGCGTTCTATACGGTCCTCGTCGACGGGGATGATATGAATGAACCGATTGCCGACGCGGTGCGGGGGATTTTAGACGGACACTTTGTGATGGACCGGGCGCTCGCAAACCGTGGGCAATTCCCGGCAATCCATGTACTGAAATCCATCAGTCGGGTCATGAACCAAATCGCTTCCCCTTCACACAGAGATGCAGCTCAAACGTTCCGCAGTTGGCTTGCGACCTATATTGACGCGGAAGATTTAATCAATATCGGAGCGTATAAAAAAGGCACCAATCCTTCAATTGATACCGCTGTGGAGAAATATCCATACTTGTTGACGTTTTTGAAACAATCAATCGAAGAAGATGCTGCTTTCGAACAGACGATGACCCACTTGTCACATATTGCACGAGGTGAATCATGAATAGACTCATATTAGAACGAATCATGCCGATTGCGGAACATGAAAAAGAAGATGCCGCCATAGAAGTCAGAGGATTTAAGGCAAGACTTGAGACAGAGATGGAGAAGCTATATGACCTTCTTCTCATGTATGAGTCGCTCATCAAACACCAAGACGAACAATCTGGAAACATCGACCTTCTCATGTCGCAGTATCGAGAAAAGACGCGAGAGCAAGTGAAACGTCAAATCGAAACGCAACAGCTCGTCGTACAACAGGCCCGCAATCGCTATCATGCGTCGCAAGAACGATTGCTCGGTAAAGTGGTGGAAGAAAAGAAATACGTGACACTCCATGAAAAGGTCAGCATGCAAGAGATGACGGTAGCTAAACTTACAGAGCAACAAATGATGGATGAACTTGCTGTGATTCATCATGGGAAAGGGAAGTAGCATGGCAAAAGAGAACAATAAACGAGGCAAGCAAATGATTGTGGCGTTGGTCCTCATTCCAGCAATCTTCATCTTAGTCGGTGGGATTGTCGTCATGAACTATGCGATGGACCGTCCGCTCTTATCCGTTCCCTTATTAGAAGTGAACGAGGACGAGAAAACGGAAGAATCAAAAAAAACGGAGACGCAGGTGAATGTGACGGGAATCGATTCGGACGCAGCGAACCGATTAAAAGCAGCGAACAGTGAGATTGAAAAACTTCGCAACGAAAATGTTGAATTGACGAACGAAGTAAAGGCTAGACAAGAAGAAATCACCGATTTGATTCGTGAACGAGATCGACTCGTCTCGGAACTAGAGGCAGCGTCAAAAGAAGAGGAGACCTCATCTGATGTCGCCAGCGTTTATGAAGAAATGTCAGCCAAACAGGCGGCAGCTATTATGGGTGAACTCGAAAGCCCTCAAGTTGCTGAACTGTTGAAGGAGCTATCACCTAAGCAACAGGCAGACATCTTAGGACGAATGAATGCGCAACAGGCTGCGGTTGTGACGCAGCTTCTCCAATGAACACAAGAAGGGAGGACCAACATTGAATATCGCTTTATTGACGCAAGCCATTCAAGGATCGATGGCTCGTACTGGAGCAGTGGAGGGAGAATCACAGGGAGCAGGTGGATTTTTAAGCCTCCTTTCTGCGATGCTTGCCCCAATGCAAGGCTCAGGGGAGCAGGCAGAACTTCCTCAACTTGAAGAAGGTGTGCTTCCTGAAGGATCAGTCGATTTGGAAAAAGTGGCACAGGAACTCGAAACATGGTTTCAAAAGCCTGATACATTGAAGTGGCTAAAATCACTGCCACAAGATGCGTATCGGACGTTTATGGATGCATATGTAAGTTTACTCGGTCAATTGTCTAATCCTTCGCCTGAGACTGAAATCCCGTCTTCGGTTTTACCGGCGATTGTACAGACGACGACTACGCCGAAAGTCCCTACGACGAAGCAAACAGAGGGAAATACTCAGACGACCAACATTGCACTGACTCAACAAGTTCCAAACCAAGAACTTGCCAAACAGGTTCAAACGATGCAACGAATCATCACACAGTATAAAGGACCAATCGAAGGTACATTGAAAGAAGTTCCCGTCTTGCCAAATGTTGAAACCGTAAAAATCGCAAAACCTGCGCTACAGCCAAATAACGTAGACTGGATGCCGAAAGGGATGAACTGGTCAAGACCACAGATTGACGTGGACACGGTCATGTATGCTTCGAAAGGATCCCTTCCTGAAAATTTACAAGCTCGGATTGAAGCGGCTTTGCAAAAGGCACCGTTCAAAAGTGGGGCGGATGGTTCAAAAGTCTTCACTGTAAGATTGTATCCGGAGCAGTTAGGGGAACTCGTCGTCAAGCTAGAGCGGAAGAATGGAGAACTTGTCGTCAAGATGTTTGCCAGCAATCAAGAGGCGAAGCAACTGATCCAGTCACAGGTTCAACAGTTGCAACAAACGTTGACACCCCATTCGCAAAACGTTCGGATCGAGGTCAACTTGACACAGCAAGCGCTCGATTCAAAATCAGCCTTGTCAGATGGTTCCGAGCAACCAGAACAAGAACAACCACAAGAACAGCCTAAAGGAGGGTCTGAAGATGACGAGCATCCAACCGAAGACGAATGATTATACATTGCCAGATCAGTCGCTCCCAAAAGCGACAAATCAATACGATAAAGACATGTTTATGAAGTTGCTTCTCGCTCAAATCGCGAACCAGGACCCGATGTCACCGATGGAAGATAAAGAATTCATCGCACAAATGGCACAGTTCTCATCGCTCGAACAAATGCAAACGATTTCGAAACAACTCGATTCTGTTCTCGTTGACCGTCACATGTCTTCGATTTCTGAATACAGTAGCATGATTGGGAAAACAATCAACTTTACAACCGAAACGAGTGAAGAGACGACGAAAGGCACAGGTCGTGTCGTTTCCATTTCTCGTAACGACTTAACCGGATATATGGCCGATCTTGAAGACGGAACATCCGTCAGCGTGTACGATATCACATCGATCAAATAAGCATAGGAGGAATGCATTATGTTAAGAGCAATGTACTCAGGAATCAGTGGATTGAAGAACTTCCAATCGAAGCTAGACGTCGTCGGGAACAACATCGCCAACGTCAATACGTTTGGTTATAAAAAAGGGCGCGTTACCTTTAAAGATCTCGTTAGCCAGCAAGTCGGAAGTGCGTCGGCTGGGAATGCGACAACAGGTGGTATTAACCCGAAGGAAGTCGGTCTCGGGGGCACCATGGCGACGGTCGATAACGTATATAACCAAGGCGCAATGCAAAATACAGGGCGTGCGCTTGATGTCGGGATTTCAGGTGAAGGATTCTATGCGACGATGGTCAATGGTCAAATCCAATACACTCGAGCAGGGAACTTCTATACGGACAATCAAGGAAACTTGGTGACGGGCGACGGTACGTACCTCATTGGATCACGGACTAGTACTTTGCCAGCATCTGGAACTCCAGGAGTGGCTGCGACTCCAGTTGCAGGAGATTTCACTGGACCAGGAGCAGATTTGGCATTCTATGCAGCGGATGATACTACTGCAAAAGCACCTGAGTATGGACGAATTAAAATCCCAACAGATGCTCGTTCACTTTCAATCAGTAAAGACGGACAAGTTAGTTTTGTTGATGGTGCGGGTGAATTACAAATCGCTGGGTATATCGTGACGTCGAACTTCTCGAACAACGCCGGTTTATCAAAAGTCGGTGCCAACAACTTCGTACAATCGCAAAACTCCGGTGCTCCACAGTTTGGTGTACCTGGTTCTGACGGTCGTGGTGAACTTGTCTCAGGCGCACTCGAAATGTCAAACGTTGACCTTTCAGAAGAGTTCACAGAAATGATCGTGGCACAGCGTGGATTCCAGGCGAACACACGCATTATCACAACATCGGACGAGATCCTTCAAGAGCTCGTCAACTTGAAACGCTGATGATTCGCGTCACGGCATTTCGCGGTGAGGAGTTCGTGCTGAACGCTTTGCTCATCGAAACGGTGAAGGCAGAGCCCGACACGATCATCCAATTGTTTAATGGCAAAACATATCTCGTAAAAGAAACGAAAGATCAAATCATTGAACGAACTGAAGCCTTTTACCGCTCAATCGGTTTAGTCGGAACGATGTTCACAAGAGGTGAAGAAGATGAGTGAAGAAGAAAAGAAAAAAGGTGGCGGCCTAAAAGTCGTAATCATCCTGCTTGTCGTCCTGCTCGTCATGGGCGGTGCCGGTTTCATGACTTACAAATATGTCTTTGGTGATAACGTCACTGCTAAAACGAAACCTGTCACAGCTGAAGAGTTGGCAGAACGGAGTTTCATGACTGATGACATGACGACCAACATTCAAGACGAGCGTTTCATCAACGTTCAATTTACGATTGTCACAGATTCGGCTGAAACGAAAGAGAATTTAGAACTACGCAAGTTCCAAGTTCACAACGTCATTTTGGGTGATTTATCCGGGATGACGAAAGCCCAATTGGCAACAAAAGAAGATATGCAAAAGTTCGAACAAACATTACGAGAACAACTTAACGGACTGCTTGAAGAAGGTGAAGTCCAACGCGTCTATATGACGAAGAAAATTATTCAGTGAGGTGGCATCATGGGAGAAGTACTGTCTCAACAAGAAATTGATGCCTTACTATCTGCTTTAAGCAGTGGGGATGTCGAAGCGGACTCCTTTCTCGCGCAAGAGGAAGAGAAGAAAGTTCGACAATACGACTTCAAGCGAGCCGTTCGATTTTCAAAAGACCAAATTCGCAGCTTAACTCGGATTCACGAACATTTCACGCGAATGCTCACGACATTTTTCTCGGCTCAACTTCGCACATATGTTCAGTTTTCGGTCAACTCGGTCGAACAATTACCGTACGATGAATTCATTCATTCCATTCCGAGCATGACGATGATCAACTTGATTGAGGCGCCACCGTTAAACGGACGATTCATCATCGAAGTCAATCCGAACATCTCATACGCGATGCTAGACCGGTTACTCGGAGGTCCTGGTGTCGAGATGGATAAAATCGAATCGTTCACCGAAATTGAGATGCGGATTTTGACGCAATTGTACAAACGAGCCTTTTCGACTTATGGGGATGCTTGGGAATCGATTGCTGAGATTAAAGCAGAAATGTCAGCTGTTGAAGTGAATCCGCAGTTCCTGCAACTCGTTTCACCAAACGAAACGGTCGTCTTGATTTCGATTGGTGTGACGATTGGTGAAGTGAGCGGAACCATCAACGTTTGTCTTCCATTCGTGACAATCGAACCGGTATTGTCCAAACTATCGAGTCATTATTGGATGCAAGAAGCGAATCGACGGAATGCGAGTCAATCGAGTAAAGAGCCACTTAAAGCTCAATTGATGAACTCGACAGTCGAAGTTGTATCCTTACTCGGTGGGACGACAATCACGTTTGGAGATTTGTTGCATCTAGAAGTCGGAGATTGTTTGGCACTCGATCAATTAGCAAAAGAACCTCTGTCCGTCATGGTGGGGGAAAATAAAGTATTTAAAGGGCAAGTCGGTGTGAGCGGGAAGCGAATGGCGGTTCAAGTGCTTCACCGTGTGAAGGAGGAAGAGCAATGAGTGAGATGCTGTCACAAGATGAAATTGATGCGTTATTACGTGGGACAAGCGACAATACGCCGACGCCAGAAGTCGAAGCAAAAGAAGAACATTTAGATTCGATGGAGAGCGACGCACTCGGAGAAATTGGGAATATTTCATTCGGGAACTCGGCAACAGCCTTGTCAACATTATTACAACAGAAAGTTGAAATTACGACACCGGTTGTCAGTGAAGTGAGAATTGAAGCGTTACGCGAACGCTATCCCACTCCTCACGTGGCACTTCGAGTTGGCTATACAGAAGGAATCCAAGGGGAAAACGTTCTCGTATTGACTCGCGAAGATGCGGCAATCATCTCTGACCTCATGTTAGGTGGAAGTGGAGAGAATGTTGATCCGGAGAGCCTTGATGAGATTCGTTTATCAGCTGTTCAAGAAGCGATGAATCAAATGATGGGTGCGGCAGCAACGTCTTTATCGACGGTATTTTCGAAGAAAATTGACATCTCGCCACCGCTTGTCGAAGTGTTTGATGCAACAAAGAATCAGACAATCATCGATCGCCTTGAACTATGGGAGACGATGGTACTCATTGAGTTCAATCTCAAAGTAGGCACGTTGATTGATTCAACGATTGTCCAGATTGCACCAATTCAGTTTGGAAAGCAGTTAGTCGACGAGTTGATGAAAGCGACTGGAGAGGTCCAAGCGGCATCAGAACCGGTAAAAGAGCAGCCGAAAGCGGAAGCACCGAAACCACAGCCGCAAGCACAACAACCAGCACAGTCCGTTGCCCCACAACCAAACAAGCAAAAATCTATGCCGGAAGTAGCTGTGAGTCAGGCGGAATTCATGCCACTCCAATCACCGGCGTCACAAGAAACGGCCCCAGCAAATCTTGGGTTGCTGTATGATGTCCCGTTAAACGTGACAGTAGAGTTAGGAAGAACGAAAAAATCCGTTCGGGAAGTACTTGAGTTATCACAAGGCTCCATCATTGAACTCGACAAATTAGCAGGTGAGCCGGTAGACATTTATGTCAACCAACAGCGAATCGCTAGAGGAGAAGTCGTCGTCATTGAAGAAAACTTTGGGGTACGTGTAACAGAAATTATTCAACCGCATGAGCGGATCGGAATCGTTTAAGGAGGAATTTAGAATGAGTGCAAAAGTATTAGTAGTAGATGACGCAGCGTTCATGCGTATGATGATTAAGGACATTTTGACAAAGAACGGGTACGACGTAGTAGGTGAGGCGGAAAACGGAGCGGACGCTGTCGCGAAATATCGTGAACTCACACCGGATCTCGTCACACTTGACATCACGATGCCTGAGATGGATGGACTCGCAGCATTGAAAGAAATTCGTAGCTTCGACTCGAATGCGAAAATCATCATGTGTTCAGCGATGGGACAACAAGCGATGGTCATCGATGCCATTCAAGCTGGTGCAAAAGACTTTATCGTCAAGCCTTTCAATGCAGAGCGTGTCATCGAAGCAGTTTCTAAAACGGTCGCACAATGAAGAAATGGTGGTTGATTATTCTTCTCGTGGTTGGGCTCTTCGGTCCAACCACGGTTGAGGCCGCCACCGTAGACCAACAATTCGAGCAACAACAGACAGATGAACAGGAAAGTAACGTTCCAACGACAGCGTCAACCATTGGCAATGGCGTGAAAGTCGTGTTAAGTCTCGTGGTCGTGGTCGGCGGATTTATCGTTTTGATGCGTTGGCTCGGTTCCAAAACACAAGGCGTGAAAGCGACTCAACATATGAAACATCTCGGAGGCGTCCCTCTTGGGAAAGACCGCTCTGTTCAGCTCGTGAAGCTCGGTGACCAGGTATATGTACTCGGTGTCGGCGATTCGATTCAACTGATCGATCGACTTGATGTGGACACGATGGAGGAAGAGCAAACGGAAACCTTGTCACTCCGAACGTCAAATTCGAATGCATTTTTAGACACCTTTAAGAAACAACTCGCTCAGCTAGAAGAAGTGAGGAAGAAATCATGACAACGTTTGAGCAATTGATCAATTTAGAAACACCGGACAGTACATCGACATCCATCAAGCTATTGATTTTGTTGACATTGCTGACGCTCGCACCATCCTTTTTAATCTTGATGACTTGCTTTACCCGTGTCGTGGTCGTCTTGTCATTCATTCGACCGGCGCTCGGTACACAGCAAACGCCACCGAACCAATTGATTGTCGGATTGGCACTGTTCATCACACTGTTCGTCATGTCTCCAGTTCTCTCTGACTTAAATGAGAACGCATTAAAACCATACCTCGATGACAAGATCTCACAAAATGAGGCGTTCGATGAGGCAAGTGGGACGATGAAAGAGTTCATGTCGAAATATACAAGACAAGAAGATTTACAACTGTTCTTAAAGTATGGGAATTACGAGCAGCCGGAGACACTCGATGATGTACCTCTCCTCGCTTTGGTTCCTGCTTATGCGATCAGTGAGTTGAAGACCGCTTTCCAAATCGGCTTCATGATTTTCTTACCGTTTTTAATCATTGATATGGTAGTCGCGAGTGTCCTCATGTCGATGGGGATGATGATGCTTCCTCCAGTCATGATTGCACTGCCGTTTAAATTATTATTGTTTGTATTGGTCGATGGCTGGCACTTGATTGTGGAATCATTGCTTAGAAGTATGTAGGGGGAACGGACATGACACAAGAAATGGTCATCTATTTGGCGACAGAGAGTGTGTGGACCTTATTAAAAATATCAATGCCACTTCTACTCATCTCACTGATCGTCGGTCTCGTGATCTCGATTTTACAGGCCACGACTCAAATTCAAGAACAAACGTTATCGTTCGTTCCGAAAATTATCTCGGTCTTTATCGGTCTCGTCATTTTTGGACCGTGGATGCTTCAACAGATTGAAGGGTTCACGCGTTTGATTTTTGAGTTGATGGTCGAGGTTGCTTCGAAATGAATGCAGTCGACTTCATCAGTATGTATGGATTAACGTTCGCGCGACTGTCTGGCTTTTTTGTCAGTGTCCCGTTGTTCTCGACGAGACAATTACCGGTCATGCACCGCGTCGCGTTCAGTGCGTTTTTAGCATACTATGCCATGTTCACACTGACCGAGCCAATTCAAATGACCAATGCGTTTGTCCTGCAAGTCGTCTATGAAGTCATAATCGGACTTTTACTCGGACTGTTGATCAACATCCTATTTTTTGCACCGCAAATTGCCGGTGGGGTCATCGATTTACAGCTCGGATTAGCGATGGCATCCGCATATGATCCGATGTTTGGCGGTCAATCACCATTGATTGGACGATTTTATTATATTTTTACGCTATTCATTTTGTTGACGAGCAACCTGCATCTTCTGCTGATTGACGGCATTTATTATAGCTTTCAAATCTATCCGCCTGGCCAACCGATGATCAACTTTACTGAAGCTTCATTGATGATGGCTGTAAAAGTCGTCACGATGACAATGATGGTCGCGTTGCAATTGGCGTTGCCGATGATGGCTTCCTTACTGCTTGTGGACTTAGCTCTCGGTTTTTTAGCGAAGTCAGCACCGCAATTCAATATCTTTGCCATCGGATTTTCATTTAAACTTATCGCCGGTTTTGCCGTCATGGTTTTATTGATGGGATTGACATTGACAGGAATCAGCCAGTTCATCCCGCTATTACAAGAAGTGATGCACGACTTTATGCTCATATTAGGAGACGCCTCATGAAGAAGCCTCTATATCCTTTATCGGTCAATCTACAGTTTTTTGCAGGTGAAAAGACAGAAAAAGCGACGCCACGTAAACGGGAAGACTCCCGAAAGAAGGGGCAGGTCGCCAAGTCAGCCGATTTGACTGGAGCGTTCGCACTTTTTGCGATGTTTCTCATGTTATCTTTTTTCGGTCCCGTGATTGGGCAGCAATTGCTTTCTTTAATCAGCGATTTACTCAGCCCAGAGTATTTATTGTTTAACGTGACGGGCGGCATGTCGGATATGGTCGTCGACTTAATGCTCCGTGTCGGTTTGATTTTGGCCCCGTTCTTTATCGTCGCCGTCGTGTTTGGGATTCTCATCAATTACCTACAAATCGGAACGTTATTTTCTTTAGAAGCCATTCAACCAAAGCTTGAGCGGATCGACCCGATCAAGGGGGTCAAACGCATCGTCAGTATGAAAGCGGTCGTCGAATTTTTAAAGTCCTTATTCAAATTGTTAATCATCCTGACAACCGCTGTCGCTGTCCTTTGGAAAAATCAGAAAGAACTGTCTCGGATGGCCGTCGAACAAGTTCGTGAATCGATTGTCGCACTCGCGAGTATCACAATCGAACTTGGTCTTTGGGTAAGTGTCGCCTTGCTCGCACTTGCACTACTCGATTTATTCTACCAACGATTTGATTTCGAGAAATCGATCCGAATGTCTAAGCAAGATATTAAAGATGAGTACAAAAATACGGAAGGTGACCCACTCATCAAATCTAAAATCAAACAGCAACAACGGGAAATGGCGATGCGACGGATGATGCAAGAGATACCGAATGCCGATGTCGTCATCACGAACCCGACCCATTATGCGGTCGTCATTCGATATGATGACACGAAAGATTTTGCGCCGCTCGTGGTCGCCAAAGGGGTCGACCGGGTCGCCTTTCATATTCGAGATGTCGCAAAAGAACATGACGTGGCCATTGTTGAAAATAAACCACTCGCGCGAGCGCTCTATGCGCAAATCGACATCGGTGAAGTGGTAGACGAATCGTTTTATCAAGCCATTGCGGAAGTACTGGCATTCGTCTATCAAATGAAGCAACCGTCTTGAGGAGGAGTATGTGTTGGCAGTAAAAGCGAAAGACTTTGCAATTTTGATTGGTGTGTTGATGATTGTCATCATGCTGATCATCCCGCTACCGGGGTTTTTATTAGACTTTTTAATCATCGTAAATATTTTGATCGCCATCATGATTCTACTTGTGGCGATGAATGCCCGGGAAGCACTCGACTTCTCCGTATTCCCTTCTCTCTTATTGATTGTGACGTTGTTTCGTCTTGGTTTGAACGTATCGACGACCCGTTCGATTCTATCGAACGGTTATGGTGGGGAAGTCATTGCGACGTTCGGTGATTTCGTCATCGGCGGAAATGTCCTTGTCGGATTTGTCGTCTTTCTGATTCTTGTCATCATTCAATTCGTCGTCATCACGAAAGGAGCAGAGCGTGTATCGGAAGTATCTGCTCGCTTCACACTCGATGCGATGCCGGGGAAACAGATGGCCATCGACGCCGATTTGAACTCTGGTTTAATTGACGACAAAGAAGCCCAGATGCGTCGCCGTAAAATTCAAAGCGAGGCGGACTTCTATGGATCAATGGACGGGGCATCGAAGTTCGTTAAAGGAGATGCCATCGCTGGTATTATCATCGTTACGATCAACTTGATCTTCGGGATTATCATCGGTGTCGTTCAAATGGGATTACCAGTTGGGGAAGCGTTCCAAACGTTCTCACTCATGACAATCGGGGATGGCTTGGTCAGTCAAATCCCAGCACTTTTGATTTCGACCGCAACCGGGATCATCGTGACCCGTGCCGTCTCGGATGGAAACTTAGGGGAAGACGTAATCGACCAGCTCGGTCAAAACCCATCACTCCTTTATATCGCCGGGTCGATTGTCTTCATGCTTGGTTTTGTATCACCGCCCCTACTTCCTGTGACGATGATCATTGCCGGAACGGCATTCTTCGGCGCCTACACGATGCGTCGAAATATCCGTCAGGCAACGGAAGAGCCGATGCTCGAAGAGGAACCATCGACAGCGCCGACAGAATCAGTCGTCTCGCTGTTGCAGATTGACTCGATTGAATTTGAATTCGGGTATGGCTTGATTCCGCTTGCAGATGAGTCTCAAGGCGGTGACTTGTTAGACCGCGTTGTCATGATTCGTCGTCAACTCGCACTCGAGCTTGGCTTCATCTTACCGACGGTCCGGATTCGCGATCACTTGCAGTTATCACCGAACGCGTACCGAATCAAAGTCAAAGGGAACGTCGTTGCAGAGGGAGAGCTATTGCTGGATCATTACTTGGCGATGAGCCCGGGCATCGAAGACCCTGAGGTATATGGAATTGAAACAACGGAACCAGCATTCGGTCTTCCTGCCCTTTGGATTGATGAAGAAACACGAACTCGGGCAGAAATGAGCGGGTATACCGTCGTTGATCCGCCTTCTGTTGTCGCGACTCACTTGACCGAGACGTTGAAGAAACATGCGGCAGATTTACTCGGTCGGGAAGAGACGAAACAACTCGTCGAGCACCTGAAAGAGACGCATCCGGTTCTCGTAGAGGACGTGACGCCGTCAGTCCTTTCGATTGGCGAAATTCAGAAAGTGTTGCGCCACTTACTCCAAGAAAGTGTTTCCATTCGAAACTTGCCGCTTCTGTTCGAGACGATGGCAGACTACGGAAAAGTGACGAAAGATGCGGAAATCTTAGGAGAGTATTGCCGTCAAGGCTTGTCCCGTCAATTGACCGATCAAGTCAAACCACCTGAAGGTCCCCTTTACGTCGTGACACTCGGCGGACAGACGGAACAGACGGTGCAAGATGCGGTTCAGAAAACGGAGTTCGGGAACTATTTGGCGCTCGACCCAGAGCAAGCTCGAGAGATTATCGAGCGCACTGGCGAACAACTGTCGATGTTTGAACGATATGGGGCATCGGCTGTGATTTTATGTTCCCCAACGATTCGTCTGTTCGTTCGTCAATTACTCGAACGGTATTATCCAGATGTGCCGGTATTGGCTTATAACGAATTACTCAGTTCCGTCGAAGTGAAAAGTATTGGGGTGATTTAACATGCAGATTAAAAAGTTTACGGCGAAGACCATGGCCGATGCGATGGCGAAAGTGAAACAAGAGCTCGGAGACGAAGCGGTCATCCTCAACTCACGACAAGTGAAGACAGGATGGTTCGGTCTCTTTGCGTCAAAGCAAGTGGAGGTCATCGCAGCCCTCGAAAAAGAGCAAGTCGTCACAAAGCCACGACAGCCTGTCCCTGTTCGGACCGCACCAACACCACCTGTCGTGACGCAGACGCCACCACGTGTGATCGGAGGAGCGGGACCGAGACTACACGCCTCGTTGCAACACGTCGAATCGCTGCTCTCGACTGAATCCTTTGCGGATGAGTCGTGGGAGGAAACGCTGAACGAACTATACTACACGACAAAATCTGTAGAAGAAGCTGAACGTTTCGTTTACGAACAAGTCAAATCGTCGTTCATTGAACCGCCTGAAGCTAAACGATATGTTATGGTCGTTGGACCGACGGGGGTCGGTAAGACGACCACGCTCGCCAAACTTGCGGCGCACTTCAAACTGACGGAAGGCAAAACGGTCGGATTGATTACGACCGACACGTATCGAATCGCTGCCATCGAACAGCTGAAGACGTATGCTGAAATCATGAGTATTCCGGTGGAAGTGGCATATGACTTTCATGACTTCAAGCGTGCCAAGCAATTGTTTGCTCGTAAAGACATCGTGCTAATCGACACGGCGGGACGAAATTTCCGCGATCCGGCTTACGTCGAACAGTTTCATGAACATCACGACTTCACTGAAACAAGCCTTTCGCTCGTTTTAAGTTTGACATCCAAAACGAAGGACATGGATATGATCTATTCGCAATTCGAATCATTACCTCTTAACTCACTCATTTTCACGAAGGCGGACGAGACAAGTGATATCCACGCGATGTACCGTATGGTGAAAAAGAGCGGTCTTCCGGTCGCCTGGATGACAGACGGCCAAGAAGTGCCGGACGATTTGATTCGGGGACATGCGGACGTATTGACGAAACGACTGTTTGAGAAAGAAGGGTGGGCGAGATGGACCAAGCAAGGCGTTTAAGAGCAATCAATGCTGCCCATCCGACGACAATCGCCTTTGCGAGTGGGAAAGGTGGGGTCGGAAAGACGAACGTCTGTGTAAACACGGCCATCGCACTAGCTGAACTCGGAAAACGAGTGTTGATTGTCGACTTTGACATCGGAATGGCCAATGTGCACATCTTGATGAATGCCATGAAGTCCAGAACGATGATCGAGACCGTCAAAGCTCGTATTCCATTGGCTGCAGCTGTTCAGAAAAATGTATATGGTGTCGATATATTACATGGAGGGAGTGGGCAGGACCAACTCGTCCATCTCTCAGATGATGACATGCAATTTCTCATGCGAGAACTCGAAGTATTGACCGAATATGATTATGTCCTGTTCGATATGGGGGCTGGAGCGACGGACACCTCACTCCAATTCATCGCGGGTTGCGATGAGATGTTCTTGATTTTGACTCCAGAACCTACCTCGCTAATGGACGGTTATGCATATACGAAACTGGTGCACCATCAGTACCCGGACTTACCGCTTGGCGTCATCGTCAACCGAGCCCAGTCCGGTGAGGAAGCCCTTCAATGTTTCGAACGGATGGAAGTCGCATGTAAACAGTTTTTAAATAAGACGATTCGATTCCTCGGCTTTCTACCAGACGACTCATCTGTCAGAAAGGCAGTCATCGCCCAAGTCCCGTTTTATCAATACAACCGAAAGAGTGATATTAGCTGGCGCCTCGAACGAATTTTGACAACGCTTACGGGTACGCCTCCGAAACCACGTCACTTGATGGACCGTTTGATGGGGAACTTACGAAAACAGTGGAACCGAGTATAACGACAGGGAGGCAAATGAGATGGACGTGAATGAATACTTAGGGTTGTTTTTAGATGAATCCCAAGAACATATCCAATCGATCAACACACAGTTACTTAAATTAGAACAATCGGGTGGGGCGGATGTTGTACAGGAGATCTTCCGGTCGGCACACACACTAAAAGGGATGTCTTCGACGATGGGGTACGAACGCGTTGCCAACTTGACACATGAGATGGAGAGCGCGCTCGACCTCGTCCGTGGCGGCAAAAAGGAAAGTAACCAACTCTTGTTGGATACGATGTTCATCGCTATGGAACAGATGGAAGACATGATTGCGGACATCGAAAGCGGAGGACAAGGCGCGAACGTGGATGTATCAGAAACGGTCGCCGCATTCCAATCCTTCATCGGTGGGAAAGAAGTCGCAGTCGAAAAAACTTCAGAGACGAGCACGTTTGAGATTGATTTATATACGAACTCGGTCATCGAGCAAGCCAAACAGACGGGCTTTGAGGCGTATCAAATCACAGTCAAACTGTCTGACGCGGTCGTCTTGAAAGCGGCCCGTGCGTATATGGTATTCGATCGCCTTCAAGAACTAGGTGAGGTCGTCAGCACACACCCGGAGACAGAAGAAATCGAACAAGAGCAATTTGACTTGTCGTTCGACGTCTTATTCTTGTCACAAGAGACGGCAGAAGTGATTGAACATGCCATCGCTCAAGTATCGGAAGTGGAGCGTGTCGAAGTCAATGCGTTTACAGAAACAGCGGTCAGTGAGCCAGAAGTCGCTGTGACAGCGGAGACGATTGCACCTGAACCCGTCGTTCAAGCTACCTCGGACAAGGAAGAAGCGAAAGATACGAAAGAGCAAGTAGCCGCTCAAGCACAAGCAAAAACGATTCGCGTCAACTTAGAACGAATTGATCGTTTGATGAACTTGTTTGAAGAGTTCATTATCGACCGTGGACGACTTGAGCGCCTGGCCGACGAAGTCGGTCAACCAGAATTGAATGAAACGGTCGAAAAAATCAAGCGGGGAACGAACGAGTTACAATCACTCGTCTTGACCCTCCGGATGATGCCAATCGAACAAGTGTTCAATCGCTTCCCACGAATGGTGCGTTCGGTCGCAAAAGAGATTCATAAAAAAGTCCAGTTGGACATTTCAGGTGCTGAAACAGAACTCGATCGCACGGTCATCGATGAAATTGGCGATCCGCTCGTCCACTTGATCCGTAACGCCATCGATCACGGCATCGAACGTCCGGAAGTACGTCTTCAAGCCGGAAAACCGGAGCAGGGCATGCTTGCACTCCGTGCGTATCACGGCGGAAACCGAGTCTTCATTGAAATCGAGGACGACGGTGCCGGCATCAACGTCGACAAGGTTCGCTCGAAAGCGTTGGAGCGCGGCGTGATCACAGATGAAGAAGCGACGACGATGTCTGAGAACGAATTGGCGATGCTGATCTTTGCTCCGGGTTTCTCGACGGCAGACGTGGTCACTGACTTGTCAGGACGCGGTGTCGGACTGGATGTCGTCAAAAATAAAATCGAGTCACTCGGTGGGGTCGTTTCTCTAGAGACGGTTGGGGGACAAGGCACGAAGTTCCAGGTCAGCTTACCGCTCACCCTCTCTATCATCTCGGCGATGCTCGTTCAAGTGGGAGAGGAATCGTATGCGATTCCATTGACATCGATCCTTGAGACGACATTACTTGATGAAGCGGACATTTTGACAGCACACCGTGAGCGAGTCTTCGACTTCCGTGGTCAACTGGTCCCACTCGTCTACATGAAAGAAATGTTTGGCATCGAATCAGAGACGAAGTCGCAATTCCCGGTCGTCGTCGTTCGAAAAGGCAACAAACTCGTCGGCGTCGTCGTCAACGATTTGATCGGTCAACAAGAAATTGTCATGAAACCGCTCGGTACGTATCTTGAAGGGATTCCAGCTATCTCTGGTGCGACCATTCTTGGTGACGGTCGCGTCGCCCTTATCGTAGATAGTAACGATCTCTTTTAAGGAGGAATATTGATGGAACAGAAATGGGTAGTCTTTTCACTTGAAGAAAATACGTATGGGATCGACGTACAGTCGGTCCGTTCAATCGAGCGACTTCAGCCGATCACACGAGTGCCGAACGCACCGTCACATGTGAAAGGGGTCATCAACCTTCGTGGTGTCGTCACGCCGGTCATCGACCTTCGCTTGCGACTCGGCTACGAAGAAATCGAACCAACGGATGAAACGCGCATCCTGATCGCCTCGTTGAATCAAGGAGATGCCGGATTTATCGTCGACCGTGCGAATGAGGTCGTGGAAAGCGACGAAGTTCGAATCGAACCGATTCCGGAATCGAGCCGCGATATGCTCTCGGCACATCTGACAGCCATCGCAAAAGGAGAAGATAAACTCTTCTCTTTACTCGATGCGAATGCGTTGTTTGAGGAACAGTATGCTGAGTGAGTTTGAACAAGACCTGTTAAAGGAACTGGGAAATATAGGGTCTGGACATGCGGCGACTGCCTTGTCGGCAATGCTTTCGAAACCGGTGAACATTACCGTGTCTTCTGCCGAAATGGAACCGATCACTTATTTACCAGAGCGAGTCGGCGGTCCGGAACGACATGTTGCCTCGGTCTTGTTGGAATTAGATGGTGATATTCGTGGAATGATCCTCATTTTGTTCGCCGTAGAAGATGCCGAGCAAATGGTTTCGACCTTGATTGGGATGCCATATTCATTTGATTCTTTTGATGAGCTCGGCCAATCGGCTTGGGAAGAGGTCGGGAATATTATGAGCGGTGCTTATGCGCGAGCGCTAGGTGACTGGTTACAGACACCGATTATGATTCAAGTGCCGGCAACGGCCATCGATATGGCAGGTTCGATTGTTGAATTTGTCGTCACGTCTGTACAACCTGAGGAAGACGCGGCGCTCTATATCGACACGACATTTATGATTGATCAAAAAGTAAGTGCAGGACATGTGTTGTTCCTACCAACACATGGGTCGCTCAAACGGATTCAAGAACGGTTGCTTGGCAATGGCTGATGTATTAAAAATCGGCATTGCCGAATGGAAGCAGACGACCGCACCAAATCGGTTACGTACAGCCGGACTCGGGTCATGTGTGGGTGTCATTTTATATGACACCCGCCTCCAATTGGCAGCGATGGCACATGTCATGTTGCCGGACTCGACGATTGCTCGTAAGAACCAGACGATTGAAGTAGGAAAATACGCAGATACAGCCATTGATACACTCGTGCATTCATTGAAACGAGAAGGGGCCACGCGGCTTCAAGCAAAGATGGCGGGCGGCGCTCAGATGTTTCAGTTTAAATATGAGAACGAGGCGATGCGAATCGGTGAGCGAAACGCCGAGGCCATCCGCCAAGCATTAAAAGTCCATCGTATTCCGCTCGTGGCAGAAGATTGTGGCGGACATAACGGGCGGACAATCGAGTTTGATGTCGCAACATCTGTCTTATCGATTCGGACGGTGAGCGTGGGTACGAAAGAACTATAAGGGGGGATCGACATGACGACTCATCTTACACAGTTGTGGGATCGCTGGAATATGGACCGTGATATGGATACAGCAAACGAATTACTAGCACATTACGAGTTTCTCATCCACTACCACGTACAACGGATGATCGTGACGCTTCCAAAGAGCGTCGAACGCGACGAATTGAAAAGTTTGGGTTACATGGGATTGTACGATGCCCTTATGAAATATGATCCAGAGCACAATAATAAATTTGATACGTATGCTGCGTTTCGGATTCGTGGAGCCATTATCGACGGTTTACGAAAAGTGGATTGGTTACCTCGGTCGGTTCGAGAAAAAGTGAAAAAAATCGATCACGTGGCAGAACAGCTTGAACAGTCGTTACATCGTGCTCCAACGAAGAGCGAGTTAGCTTCGGCATGTGACTTACCGATTGCAGAAATCGAACGAACGATGGCGGAAGGGTACTTTGCCAATATGTTGTCGATTGATGAGGCCGTGACGTTGCAAGAAGAAGGAAAAGTCATGTCTGTCACGTATTTCGACCCGGATTCTGAAAAGCCAGAAGATACGTTGTTGCAACGCGAATTGATTGATGTGCTGGCAGCAGAAGTCGACCATTTATCCGAAAAAGAACGACTCGTCGTCTCTTTGTTTTACTTTGACGAACTGACGTTGACGGAGATTGGGGAAGTGCTCGAACTGTCAACATCACGGATTTCGCAAATTCATTCCAAAGCGTTGAAGACATTAAAACACGCGCTCGGTCGGTCCTATTTAGAAGAAAAGACATCGTAAGGAGATGAACAAGTGTATATTGTATATGTGATCACAGCTTGTTTGGTTGCTTACGGTTTTTTATTCGGCTACCGACAAGTCCAAGCGCTTCAGGAACGAGTCGAACGGCTCGAACGAGAGAAGCAAGAGACCGAAACGTTGCTTCTTTCATTCATGGAGTCGATGAACGACCTCGTTGTTCAAGAACCCGTTGAACGTTCGAACCTGGTTCAACAGGAAGAAGCTTCATCGCTCCCTGTCAATGAGTCCGTCCAAACGGTCGTAGAGGCGACAGAAGAGACGACCCCGTCCGCGTCAATCGACGTGGACGATGTCTTGTTGCGACATTCCGTGCGGGACGCTGCCCGTATCCTCGGAAAAGGCGAGGGCGAGCTTGCGCTTTATGCGAAACTTCGTAAAAAGTGAGAGTTGCCGGATTTCGTGACATATGCTATAGTAATTCTCGGTGTTAAACACATCACACACGTCTCGGGATGATATTCCTCGGTGCCGAAAGGTCGGAATACAACAATGAACGAGGCGGAGGACTTTTTTAAACCACAAGGAGGAAATTTATCATGGCAGTAATTTCAATGAAGCAATTGCTTGAAGCTGGTGTACACTTCGGTCACCAAACACGCCGTTGGAACCCAAAAATGGCGAAATACATCTTCACAGAGCGTAACGGGATCTACATCATCGACCTTCAAAAGACGGTCAAAAAAGTAGACGAAGCTTACAACTTTGTTCGTGAACTCGCGGCAGAAGGCGGAAACGTCCTCTTCGTTGGTACGAAAAAACAAGCTCAAGATACAATCAAAGAGGAAGCAATCCGTTCTGGAATGTTCTTCATTAACGAGCGTTGGTTGGGTGGAACACTCACTAACTTCTCAACAATCAAAAAGCGTATCAACCGCTTGAAGCAACTCGAAAAAATGGAAGAAGACGGCACGTTCGAAGTACTTCCTAAGAAAGAAGTCATCATCTTGAAGAAAGAAATGACTCGTCTTGAGAAGTTCCTCGGCGGAATCAAGGATATGCCTGGTGTGCCTGACGCCCTCTTCATCGTTGACCCACGTAAAGAGCGTATCGCAATCGCGGAAGCTCACAAATTGAACATCCCAATCGTTGCGATTGTCGACACAAACTGTGACCCAGACGAAATCGACTACGTAATCCCAGCGAACGACGATGCAATTCGTGCAGTTAAATTGCTCACTTCTAAGATGGCAGATGCAATCATCGAAGCGAAGCAAGGTGAAGAAGAAGTTGCTGAAGAAGCTGTAGCGACAGAAGCTGAAGCTACAGAAGCTGAGTAATCAGTGAGACAATAGGTGATAAAGGGAAAGCCTTTTATCACCTTTTTTTAGGACATGTAATCAAAAAGCCCTGTGCTTTTTCTTAAAATTCGTTAGTTTTACAAGGAGGAATTTCCGATGGCAGTTACAGCAGCAATGGTAAAAGAACTTCGTGAAAAAACAGGAGCAGGAATGCTTGATTGCAAAAAAGCACTCGTTGAAACAGACGGTGACATGCAAGCAGCAATCGACTTCCTTCGCGAAAAAGGAATCGCTAAAGCAGCAGCAAAAGGTGATCGTATCGCCGCTGAAGGTTTGACAGCAGTAGCAGTTGAAGGCAACAAAGCTGTGCTCGTCGAAATCAACTCAGAAACAGACTTCGTTGCGAAGAACGAGAAGTTCCAAACACTCGTGAACAACGTAGCAAAAGCAGTACTCGCATCAGGCGCAACAACTGCAGAAGCTGCACTCGCGGCTGAGTACGAAGCAGGTAAAACACTTGAAACGTACATTCAAGAAGAAGCTTCTACAATCGGAGAGAAAATCTCACTCCGTCGTGTAGCTGTTCTTGAAAAAGCTGACGATGCAGTATTCGGTACGTACCTCCACATGGGTGGTCGCATCGGGTCAGTCGTTGTAATCGACGGCACATCTGACGAAACAGTTGCTAAAGACGTTGCAATGCACGTTGCTGCAGCACGTCCACTTTACGCGACACGCGATGAAGTATCAGCTGAAGAAATCGACCGCGAGAAGAAAGTCTTGACTGAGCAAGCACTTAACGAAGGCAAGCCTGCTAACATCGTTGAGAAGATGATTGCTGGTCGTATGAACAAGTACTTCGAGGAAATCTGCCTCGTTGACCAAACGTTCGTAAAAGACAGCGACTTCAAAGTTGGTAAGTACGTAGAATCAAAAGGCGGAAAAATCAACTCGTTCGTACGCTTCGAAGTAGGAGAAGGTATGGAGAAACGTGAAGAGAACTTTGCTGAAGAAGTTATGAACCAACTTAAAAAATAATCTGTGTCACAATCAGTGATGCAACTAAAAATGGGAACACGTCTGTATAACCTTGAGTTAGTTCGTTAAGGGAGCGTGTTCCCTTTTTTCAAGCAAGAGGAGGCAAAGTTATGGAACCGAAATATAAACGAATTGTGTTAAAATTGAGTGGAGAAGCGCTCGCTGGAGATCAAGGTTACGGGATCGACCCTAACATTGTAAACTCAATCTCAAGTCAAATTAAAGAATTGATCGAGATGGGTGTAGAAGTCGCCGTTGTTGTAGGTGCCGGAAACATTTGGCGTGGAAAGACGGGTAGTGAACTCGGGATGGATCGGGCAAACGCAGATTACATGGGTATGCTCGCAACTGTATTGAACTCACTTGCTCTTCAAGATAGCCTTGAAACGTACGGTGTCCAAACGCGCGTCCAAACATCAATTGAAATGCGACAAGTTGCTGAACCATACATTCGTCGTCGCGCAATGCGTCATCTTGAAAAAGGACGCGTCGTTATCTTTGCGGCCGGCACAGGAAACCCATATTTCTCAACGGATACGACAGCTGCCCTCCGTGCGGCTGAAATCGAAGCTGATGTCATCTTAATGGGTAAAAACAATGTGGACGGCGTCTATTCAGCTGATCCGAAATTGGACGCGACGGCAGTGAAGTACGATACGTTGTCTTATCTTGACGTCTTAAAGGATGGACTTCAAGTCATGGATTCGACAGCAACGTCACTTTGTATGGACAACCACATTCCATTGATTGTATTCTCATTGCTTGAAGAAGGTAACATTAAACGTGTCGTTCTCGGGGAACATATCGGGACGGTAGTAGGAGGAGTCAATTCATGAGTGTCAAAGAAGTATTGAAAACAGCTGAAGAAAAAATGGAAAAAGCGCATTCTTCACTTAAACGTGATTTTGGAACGCTTCGCACTGGCCGTGCCAGCGCATCGATTTTGGATCCTGTCCAAGTTGATTACTATGGTGTCCCAACACCACTCAATCAAGTGGCAAACATCAATACACCAGAAGCGCGCCTACTTTTGATTCAACCATGGGATAAGTCAATGGTTTCTGAAGTAGAGAAAGCGATTCAAAAGGCAGACCTCGGCTTGTCTCCATCATCTGACGGTACGGTCATTCGTTTGGCGATTCCTGCATTGACGGAAGAACGTCGTAAAGAATTAGTTAAAGTCACGAAAAAATACGCAGAAGAAGCGAAAGTCGCTGTCCGTAACGTTCGTCGTGACGCAAATGAAAACTTGAAGAAACTCGAGAAAGATGGCGAGTTAACAGAAGACGATCTCCGCGGATATGCAGATGACGTTCAAACGTTGACGGATTCGTATATCAAGAAGATTGATGAATCTGCAGCAATTAAAGAAAAAGAAATCATGGAAGTGTAATCACGGAAGTGGTATACCAAAAAGCTGTGTGGGGACCCTTTTTCTGAGAGGGTCCTTCTTTCATACAATCAGGAGGATAACAGAATGTTTAAATGGGTGAATCCTAAAACGAAAATCGAGGCGGAGTTAAGTGTTCCTGAGCACGTAGCCATCATTATGGATGGAAATGGACGCTGGGCCAAAAAACGTGGTCTCCCTCGCATCATGGGTCACCGGGAAGGGATGAAGTCCATCCGGGAAGCGGTACGAACAGCACAAGAACTCGGGATTCGGTCTCTGACGCTTTATGCGTTCTCTACAGAGAATTGGACTCGTCCGGAAGAGGAAGTCTCATTCTTGATGAAACTGCCGAAACAGTTTTTGGAGACCGATTTGAAAGAACTCCACGAACAGAATGTACGAGTGCTCGTTGCGGGAGATACGTCAAAACTCCCACGAGAGACACGAGAAGCCGTTAACGAGGCGAGAGAACGGACCGTTGCGAACACAGGGTTGAATCTTGTCTTCGCACTCAACTACGGGGGACGGGATGAGCTCGTTCAAGCGATGCGCAGCATTGCAGGAGACGTTCAGTCCGGTTTGGTTCAGGCAGACGACATCGATGACCGTATGATTGGTGAACGGCTCATGACACACGTCCAAGACGTGGATCTCGTTATTCGGACGAGCGGGGAACAACGACTCTCTAACTTTTTATTATGGCAAAGCGCGTATGCTGAACTTCATTTCACAGAAGTATTGTGGCCGGAATTTAAGCGTGAGCATTTTGTAGAAGCGATTGAATCATACAACGCGCGCACGCGACGTTTTGGTGGGGTGTAACATGAAGACACGTATTATTACAGGACTATGGGCAGGAGCCATCTTCATCACGGTAATTGCGCTTGGAGGAAATGCATTTGTTTCATTGATGGGGATTTTAGCACTCATCGGATTGAGTGAATTCACGTTGATGCGACAGCATAAGCTGTTGGCGTTTCCATTCTTGGTGACAGCGCTCCTCGTGGCGTTCCCATTCCTCTTATTATTGATTGAGAATCAGGTTGTCACGGATGAACTTCCGTTCTCGATTGAACAATGGCTCGTCTTAGGGCTCGTGTTGTTGCTGTTTTGGACAGTGGTCACGAAAAATCGATTCACGTATGAAGACGCTAGTTTTTACTTCGTATCAGCGGTCTATTTGGTCGTCGGTTTCTCTAGTTTTGCGTTAGTCCGGCTCTCTGAGGACGGTCTATCGAAAGTGTTGCTGATCTTGTTTATGATTTGGGCGACGGACTCGGGAGCATATTTTACCGGAAAGGCATTCGGGAAAGCCAAATTATGGCCATCGATTAGTCCGAATAAGACGATTGAAGGGGCGATTGGGGGCATTGTGTCTGCGATTGTACTCGGTATCATCTTCGTCTGGATTGATCCGATCTTGCCGATAATTGAGGTCGTCATTTTAGCGATTGTCGTGGCGGTAGTCGGACAGCTCGGAGATTTGGTGCAGTCTGCTTATAAGCGCCAGTATGGAGTCAAAGATTCGGGTCACCTGTTACCAGGACATGGTGGCATTTTAGACCGGTTTGATAGTATGATTGCGGTCTTTACTGTCATTTGGGTGTTTAATCTGCTTTAAAAAGGAGTGTCGAAATGAAGCGAATTAGCTTAATTGGTGGGACTGGTTCGATTGGCGTTCAAACTTGTGACGTCATCGAACAGCACCCCGACCTGTTTGAACTTGAGGCGTATGCGTTCGGAACGAACGTTGATGTCGCCACGGAATGGATCAATCGACTTAGACCAAAATATGTGTCGGCAACGAGTATCGAAGTACTCGAGCAGTTGAAGCCACGTCTTACATATGAACCTCTCTATTTTATTGGACCGGAGGGGCTGAAGGAGTGTGCGACGGCAGAACGGGCTGACATCGTCGTGACGGCAGTCGTTGGAGCAGTTGGACTCGAACCGACGCTTGCGGCGATTCAAGCAGGGAAAGATATTGCACTCGCCAACAAGGAAACACTCGTTACCGCAGGACATCTTGTCAAAGCAGCCGTGAAAGAACATGGGGTCAACCTATTGCCTGTCGACAGTGAACACTCCGCGATTTATCAATGTTTGAACGGGGAACGAAGAGAAGATGTATCAAAGATTATTCTAACGGCTTCAGGCGGTAGTTTCCGTGATCGTTCACGCGATGAGCTGGCTGATGTGACTGTTGAAGACGCACTGAATCATCCGAACTGGTCAATGGGAGCAAAAATCACAATCGATTCGGCGACGATGTTCAACAAAGGCTTGGAAGTCATCGAGGCACACTGGCTGTTCGATATCGATTATAATGATATTGAAGTCATCTTGCATCGAGAATCGATTATTCATTCGATGGTCGAATTTAAAGATGCTGCCGTGATGGCCCAGCTTGGAAACCCGGATATGCGTGGTCCGATCCTTTATGCGCTATCGGGACCGAAGCGGCTTGAAATCGAGGGGAATAAGCGGTTAAACTTGAAGGAAATCGGAAAGCTGCATTTTGAAGAGGCTGATTTCAATCGTTACCCGGCACTCCGGTTAGCGTTCGAAGCAGGAAGAGCCGGTGGTTCCATGCCAACCGTCTTGAATGCAGCCAATGAAGTGGCAGTGGACCTATTCTTGAACGGTCAGATCACGTTTTTAGAGATTGAACGACTCGTCGAAGAAGCGATGGCTCGACATGAGGTCATTGCCGAGCCGACGCTCGCGCAAATTCTAGAAGTTGACCAAGCAGTACGTCAACAGATTCAGCAAGGAATTGAAGGTGGGGAATAAATCATGACGACTTTTATCGCCATCGTTTTGATGTTTGGCGTTCTCATTTCGGTACACGAATGGGGACACCTCGTCATGGCGAAACGGGCAGGCATTCTCTGTCACGAGTTTGCAATCGGATTCGGTCCAAAAATTGTTTCATTCCGTAAAAATGAAACGCTCTATACCATTCGTCTTTTACCAATCGGTGGCTACGTCAAAATGGCCGGAGAAGATTTTGAACCGATTGAAGTCCGAGCGGGTCAGCATGTCGGACTTCGTCTCACTGAACAGGGGACGGTCGATCGTGTCTACTTCCAACCGGACACGGCTACAGATGTCCATGTCGTCGGAACCGTCGATAAGTTCGATTCGACACATGAGTTGAAAGTTCAACTTCTCATCGATGAGGAAGTGCGGGTCTATTCATTAGAGCGAGACACACTCCTTGTCGACCAAGGGATGGAAATTCAAATTGCACCGTATGATCGAACGTTTGGGGCCCAGTCGGTTTGGAAGCGTGTCTTGGCCATCGCAGCCGGTCCGGCGATGAACTTTGTCTTGGCGTTCATCTTGCTCATCATTGTTGGGCTCGTTCAAGGAACCCCAACGAACGATGGTCAAATTGGTACGGTTCAACCGGATTCAGCCGCTGATGAGGCTGGTTTGATGAGTGGGGATGAAATCGTCTCGATTGAAGGCGAGCCGATTACCGATTGGCTCGACTTACGATCTGCTTTAGAAGACCGCGCGGACACCCCTACGGAAGTCACGTATGTCCGCGATGGAGAGGAAGCAACTGTCACCCTTACACCACAAGCAGTCGAACAAAACGGAGAGACGGTCGGGATTCTTGGTGTCACGAACGCGCTCGAACGATCACCGGTCAAAGCCGTGACGACGGGGGCGGAAACGACATGGACGATGTCGACGCTGATCTTCTCTGCGGTCGGTGATTTGGTGACAGGACAAGTCGGTGTCGATCAACTAGCAGGTCCGGTAGGGATTGTACGGATGACAGATGAAGTAGCGGCGAGCGGTTTGATCATGCTGTTGAATTGGACAGCGCTTCTCTCCGTCAACCTTGCCATCTTCAACTTGCTCCCATTGCCAGCGTTAGACGGAGGACGTTTGATTTTCCTCTTGTTCGAAGCGGTACGCGGACGTCCAATCGATCCGAAAAAGGAAGGATTCGTCCACTTTATCGGATTCGCACTCTTGATGATTTTAATGTTGATTGTCACTTGGAACGACATTCAATCATTCTTTAAATAAGCTGTTTGTAGAGAAGGGAAACGTTGAACTGTATGAAACAATCTAGATTGCTCATGCCTACATTGAGAGAAGTGCCGGCTGACGCGGAAGCGGTCAGCCATCAACTCCTCGTCCGTGGAGGATTCATCCGTCAAAATGCGGCAGGAATTTATTCTTATCTTCCACTCGGACATAAAGTGTTACACAACATCCAAACGATCATCCGTGAAGAGATGAATCGTGCCGGAGCTCAAGAGCTATTGATGCCTGCCATCCAACCGGCAGAACTTTGGGAAGAGACAGGACGATGGGGTATTTACGGTCCTGAGTTGATGCGCTTGACGGACCGTCATGACCGTCGCTTCGCACTCGGTGCGACACACGAAGAATTGATTACATCGATCGTCCGAGACGAGCTCAACTCGTATAAAAAACTACCGATGAACTTGTACCAGATTCAAACGAAGTATCGTGATGAGCGTCGACCACGTTTTGGATTGCTGCGCGGACGCGAATTCTTGATGAAAGACGCCTATTCATTCCACGCGACACAAGAAGACTTAGATGAAGAATATACAAACATGTATAATGCGTACTCACGTATCTTCGACCGTACAGGACTGAAGTATCGTCCGGTCGTCGCAGACTCTGGGGCAATCGGCGGGAAAGACACGCATGAATTCCAAGCGCTTGCGGATATTGGTGAAGATACAATTGTCTACACGGACACGTCGAACTATGCGGCGAACATCGAGATGGCGGAAACGCTCGACCGTTATGAGATGCAACAAACTGACGTTCGGCCGCTCGAAAAAGTGAACACGGAAGAAAATCGTACGATTGAGGACGTGGCGGCATTCTTGAATGTGGATCCGAAGACGACAATCAAATCTGTCTTGTTTAACGTGGATGGCGAAACTGTCATGGCAATCGTTCGTGGCGACCACGAAGCGAATGAAGTCAAAGTGAAGAATGCACTCGGTGGTCTCGACATTCAACTTGAAGATGAAGCGAAAATCGTTGAGTTGTTCAACTGTGCACCAGGTACACTCGGACCGATTAACGCTCCGGTCAAAGTCGTTGCCGACTATGCGGTCAAATACTTAGTGGATGCTGTCTGTGGTGCTAACGAGGCGAACACGCACTACACGGGTGTAAATGCTGCGCGCGACCTTGCCGAGATGACATACCACGATTTGCGTTTCGTTGTCGAAGGTGATTTGGCACCGGATGAGTCCGGTCCGGTTCGTTTTGCTCGTGGGATTGAAGTGGGACAAGTATTTAAACTCGGAACACGATATTCAGAAGCGATGGGTGCTACATTCCTCAACGAAGAGGGTCGTGCCGAACCACTCATCATGGGTTGCTACGGCATTGGGGTGTCACGCACACTTTCAGCCATCGTCGAACAACATCACGACGACCGTGGAATCATTTGGCCACGTAACGTAGCGCCGTTCGATCTCCATTTGATTGCAATCAACGCAAAAGATGAGACGCAAGTCGAGTTGGCGAACCGTCTTTATGAAGAGCTCGGTCAAACATACGATATCTTGTTCGACGACCGGAAAGAACGTGCGGGCGTCAAGTTTGCCGATGCAGATTTGATCGGACTCCCGATTCGCGTGAATGTCGGGAAAAAAGCCGGCGAAGGCATCGTTGAAGTGAAAGTACGTGCAACAGGTGAAGTGATTGAGACATCAATCGATGAATTGAAAGAAGTCATCGCTTCAAAATTTAGCGAAGTTCATTAATGGATGAAGGTGACAGCGGAAGCGGTCACCTTCATTTGTCGAATTGGCATAAAGGGGGAAAGACGGACCCGTGGAAGCAAATCAAAAGATGCAATTATTATTAAGTGACCTTGGGATCACGACCGAGACGGACCTGTTTGATCAGGCCGAACTCTCACGACTCGTCGTCAATAAGAAGCGACGGACGTGGACGTTCTATTTTTCATTTCCAGCAGTATTGCCATACGACGTGCATCAATTGTTCATGAGTCGACTAGAAAGCCGTTATGCAACGTTTGCGGATGAGGTGTACGCTCGGTTCTCGACAGAAGCGGGTGGAAGCGAGCAAGACTATATCGACTATTGGCCACGAATCGTCAGCGAGTTGAGCCAAGTATCTGGCGCGATGCGCAGTTATTTCGGCTCCGTTTCGCCACGATTCGAGCAGAACAAACTTATGATTCCGGTGCGTTCCGCACCTGAGGCGAGTTATGTGGACAAAGAGCTCTGTCAAGAAGTACAGGCGCTCTATAGTGCCTATGGGTTCACAAAAAAACCGTGTCAGGCTCAATTTTCGGAAGACGCTGAGGCAAATCAAGCCCTTCGCGAACAGGTCGTTCAAGAAGATATCGAACAAGCGAAAATGGCACTGGCTGCTCAATTCGCCAAGGCAACAGAAACGAACGACGAACCGATTACAGAAATCCGGATGGGTGCGCTCATTAAAGATGAGATTGTCCCAATCAAGACGATTATCGAGGAAGAACGACGTGTCGCGATTCGTGGACTCGTCTTCTCAGCAGAGCGCAAAGAGTTGAAGAGTGGTAAGAAACTATTCACGTTCAAGATGACGGATTACACAGACTCATTGATTGTGAAGGTATTTGCACGCGATGACGATGACGACCGTATGCTTAGTGCCGTCAAAAAAGGGATGTGGATTCAAACGGCCGGTCGGGTCGAAGATGATTCGTTCATGCGCGAACTATGTATGATGGCATCTCAACTTCAAGAAGTGAAAGTAGAACCACCACGTGACGAATGGGAAGGTGAGAAGCGCGTCGAACTTCACGCGCATACACAGATGAGCCAAATGGATGCCGTCACAAACGTCTCGTCGCTCGTCGCTCGTGCCGCAAAATGGGGACACCGTGCCATTGCCATTACCGACCATGCTGGAGTTCAGGCGTTCCCGGAAGCCTATTACGCCGGGAAGAAAAATGATATCAAAGTGTTATACGGAGTCGAGGCGAACGTCGTCAACGATGGTGTCCCTGTCGCTTATCATGCGACCGATGTGGCATTGGATGATGCGACATACGTCGTCTTCGACGTCGAGACGACGGGACTTTCTGCCGTCTACAATAAAATCATCGAACTCGCTGGGGTTAAAATCAAGGACGGAGAAATCATTGACCGGTTTGAAGCGTTCGCCGACCCGAAACATGCCTTGTCAGCGACCACTATCGAATTGACAGGGATCACGGATGACATGGTCCAAGGTCAACCGGACCCGGAAGTGATCACGAAACAGTTCGTCGAGTGGTGTGGCGACAGCATTCTCGTTGCCCATAACGCGTCATTCGACATGGGCTTCCTCGAGGCGACACTCCGTAGTGGTGGACATGAACCGGACGATTACCCGGTCATCGACACGCTCGAACTTGCTCGAACGTTGATGCCGACGTTGAAGAATCATCGACTCAATACACTCGCGAAGCGATTCGATATCGAACTGACACAACATCACCGTGCCATTTACGATGCGGAAGCAACGGCCTATTTGCTCATGAAGTTACTCGATCTCGCTAAGCAGATGTTCGAAATGACGACACATCGCTCGTTGAACGCGAAAGTCGGGAGTGACGTATCGAAGATTCGTCCGTTCCATGCGACCATCTACGCGAAAAACAAAAAGCCAGGACTTCGTCATTTATACGAGCTCATCTCCTTATCTCACATCGATTACTTGTATCGGATGGCACGCATGCCACGTTCCGAGCTTGTGAAACGGCGAGAAGGATTATTGATTGGTTCGGCTTGTGATAACGGGGAGATTTTTGACGCCGCCTTGAACAAGTCGGATGATGAACTCGAGAAGATGATGTCATTTTATGACTTTATCGAGATTCATCCGCCGGCACTCTACCACCATTTGATTGATAAAGAGATTGTGGCGAATGAATTAGAACTCCGCGAAATCATTAAGCGCATCATTCGTGTCGCCGAGAAGGCCGAGTTACCGGTCTGTGCGACAGGGAATGTGCACTATCTAGATCGGTCCGACCGGTCTTATCGCGAAATCTTGATTCGTACACAAGGTGGGGCAAACTTCATCAATACGCGTAAAGAATTACCACATGCGCACTTCCGGACGACAAAAGAAATGATGGAAGAGTTCAAGTTTTTAGGTGACGATTTAGCGCGTGAAATCGTCATCACGAATCCGAATGCAATCGCCGATCAGATTGAGTCGATTCAAATCATCCCGGATGATTTGTACACACCTAAAATTGAAGGGGCAGATGATGAGGTTCGGAATATGAGCTACGACATGGCTCGCTCCATCTATGGAGACGAGTTGCCTGAAATCGTGGAGGCGCGTCTTGAGAAAGAGCTCAAATCGATTATCGGTCACGGGTTCGCCGTCATTTATTTGATTTCGCATAAACTCGTTAAAAAATCACTCGATGATGGATATCTGGTCGGTTCGCGGGGGTCGGTCGGGTCGAGTCTCGTCGCAACGATGACGGAAATCACCGAAGTCAACCCGCTACCGCCTCACTACGTCTGTCCGAACTGTCAGCACTCACATTTCTTTAATGATGGATCGGTCGGTTCGGGGTATGACTTGCCAGACAAGGAGTGTCCGGAGTGCGGCACGTGGTACAAAAAAGACGGTCATGATATTCCGTTCGAGACATTCCTTGGTTTCAAAGGGGACAAAGTACCGGATATCGACTTGAACTTCTCAGGTGAATATCAACCGCATGCCCACGCCTATACAAAAGTACTGTTCGGAGAAGAATACGTCTATCGTGCCGGGACAATCGGAACGATTGCCGACAAAACGGCTTATGGATACGTGAAAGGCTATGCGACCGAGAACGATAAGATTTACCGGAACGCCGAAGTCGACCGTCTCGTTTCTGGGGTCACCGGTGTAAAAAGGACGACAGGGCAACACCCAGGGGGTATCATCGTCGTACCGGACTATATGGACATCGCGGATATCTCCCCGATTCAATATCCGGCGGATGACAATTCGTCTGAATGGAAGACGACTCACTTCGACTTCCACTCCATCCATGACAACTTATTGAAACTTGATATTCTCGGGCATGATGACCCGACCGTCATCCGGATGTTACAGGATTTGTCTGGTATCGATCCAAAGACGATTCCGACAGATGACCCGACAGTCATGAAGATTTTTTCTTCACCAGAAGTGCTTGGGGTGACACCAGAACAGATTGAATCGAAAACCGGGACGCTCGGGATTCCAGAATTCGGGACGAAATTCGTTCGTCAGATGCTTGAAGAGACAAAACCGTCGACGTTCTCGGAGCTCGTTCAAATTTCCGGTCTATCCCACGGAACAGACGTCTGGCTCGGGAACGCGAACGAATTGATTTATAACGGGACGTGCGAACTGAAGGATGTGATTGGTTGTCGAGATGACATCATGGTCTATCTGATTTACGCGGGCCTCGAACCGTCATTCGCCTTTAAAATCATGGAATCCGTCCGGAAAGGGAAAGGGCTCACGGAAGAGATGGAGTCCGAGATGCGAGAGAATGACGTGCCGGAATGGTATATCTCGTCTTGTAAGAAAATCAAGTACATGTTCCCGAAAGCACACGCGACTGCCTACGTGTTAATGGCGGTCCGGATTGCATACTTTAAAGTACATCATCCGATTCTGTACTACGCGACGTACTTTACCGTTCGAGCGGGAGATTTCGACTTGTCCGCGATGATCAAAGGTCCCCAGGCCGTTCGTAAGGCGATGTCGGATATTCGAGAAAAAGGGTTCGATGCGACAGCGAAGGATAAAGGGCTACACACGGTCCTCGAACTTGCGCTCGAAATGCTAGAGCGGGGAATGAAGTTCCAAAACATCGACTTGTATCGGTCGAGTGCGACAGAGTTCTTGATTGAAGACAATACGCTGATTCCACCTTTCAACGCGGTCGATGGACTGGGAACGAATGCGGCAAAAGCGATTGTCGAAGCAAGGGAAGAAGGACAGTTCCTTTCGAAAGAAGATTTGCGGAAACGTGCGAAACTTTCGAAAACGGTCATCGAGACACTCGATACGATGAAATGTCTCGAAGGTCTGCCTGATGAGAACCAACTCTCATTCTTTGATTTTGGGGTGTAAGTTGCGATTTATCGGGAAAATATGATATATTAGTATCGAACAAAGTTGGATACTACGACGGAAAGGAGTAGGGAACCCTACTCCTTTCTTGTATGTAAAAGCCAGAAGGAGGGATGAGAGTGTCCAAAATAACAGAAGTCGTTGAATCGATTGCGTTACCGATCGTAGAACGAGAAAACATGGAATTGGTCGATGTGGAATTTGTTAAGGAAGGTCCAGACTGGTTCTTGCGTGTCTATATCGATAAGCCGGGGGGCGTCGATTTGGACGATTGCGTCAATATCAATGAACAGCTCTCGGAAAAACTAAACGAAACCGATCCGATTGAACAGGCTTATTATCTTGATGTCTCGAGTCCTGGTGCGGAGCGTCCGCTGAAAAAGCCGAGCGATTTTGAACGTGCGGTAGGCAAAAATGTCTACATGAAAACGTTCGCTCCGATCGATGGTGCCAAAGAGTTTGAAGGAATTTTGACGGCATATGATGGGGAAACGGTCGTGATCGAGACACGCATCAAGACAAGAAAAAAAGCGGTATCGCTACCGGTTGACAAAATTGCACAAGCCCGCTTAGCGGTCACGTTTAGTTAAGGAGAGGGAAGAAGATGGGTCCACAATTACTCACTACAATCGATCAGATTGCCAAAGAAAAAGGAATCGACAAAAATATCATTATCGATGCACTCGAACAAGCGCTCATTTCTGCGTATCGCCGCAACGTGGCGAACCCGAACGAGCACGTGAAAGTCGAGTTTGATCAGGTGACGGGGGATATCCGTGTCTACGCTTTGTTAGAAGTCGTAGAGCGCCTCACGCAACCGGACCAACAGCTCTCACTCGAAGAAGCACATGAAATCGATCCGAACTATGAGCTTGGCGATTTCCATAAAGAAGAAGTGACACCGAGTGATTTCGGACGTGTCGCAGCGATGACGGCAAAACAAGTCGTCACACAGAAGATGCGTGAAGCGGAACGCGAACGCATCTACAACCACTTCGCTGACAAAGAAGATGAAATCATGACAGGGATCGTGGAGCGTTTTGACCCACGCAACCTTTATATCGGTCTCGAAAACAACATTGAAGCTGTATTGACACCGAATGAACAGATGCCGAACGAGTCATACCAAATTCATGACCGCATCAAAGTATACGTAACAAAAGTAGATTCAACGACGAAAGGTTCAGGTGCAGCGATTCAAGTTTCGCGTACGCATCCGGGACTTTTGCGCCGTTTGTTCGAACTCGAAGTTCCAGAGATTTCAAACGGAACAGTTGACGTGATGTCAGTATCACGCGAAGCGGGTGACCGTTCGAAAATCGCTGTACATTCGGATATCGTCGACCCAGTCGGCGCATGTGTCGGACCGAAAGGACAACGTGTTCAAACGATCGTCGACGAATTGAACGGCGAGAAAATTGATATCGTCCGTTGGTCTGAAGACCCGAAAGAGTTCGTTCGTAACGCACTCAGCCCGGCTCAGGTCGTTGCGGTATATGTCAACGAGCCAGCAAAATCGACGACAGTCGTCGTACCTGACTATCAATTGTCACTCGCAATCGGGAAACGTGGTCAAAACGCCCGTCTCGCTGCGAAATTGACAGGATGGAAAATCGATATCAAGAGTGAAACGGATGCCGAAGCACTTGATTTGTTCGATACGTTCGCTGAAAAAGTTGAATCAGAACCAGAAATTGTTCAAAATGAAGTAGAACAAGACTTATCAGATGCTACAGTTGAAACGACTGCGGTGAAAGAAGAGGAATGACCATGAAGCAAAAGAAACTTCCTTTGCGTAAGTGTGTGGTCACACAAGAAATGCTCCCGAAAAAAGAATTGATTCGTGTCGTTCGGACGCCTGAAGGTGACGTGGTCATCGATCAGACGGGTAAAGTGAACGGTCGTGGCGCATACTTATCAAAAGATATCGAAGTCGTCCGTCAAGCAGAGAAAAAACGGACGCTCGACCATCACTTGAAAGTAAAGACGAGCGACGACTTGTATGAACAGTTGAAAGCTGTCGCAGGTGGCGAATCATGAGCCAGTGGGAATCATTGTTAGGCCTTGCTGCTCGAGCGAGGAAAGTAACGATGGGAGAAGAGTTTGTATTAAAGGATGTACGAGCGGGTCGTGCCAAGCTCGTCATTCTAGCCGGAGATGCAGGTGCCTCGACGAAAAAACGAGTCACTGACAAATGTGCGTCTTATCAAGTGCCATTGATTGAAGTGAGCGATCGCTATACAATCGGGGCCGCACTCGGTAAAGACATGCGTGTCGTCGTATCGGTGACAGAATCCGGATTTGCGAACAAGCTTAAGCAACTTCTCTCTTAACTATTAACGGAGGTGGATGCTTTGGGAAAACGCGTCTATGAATTTGCAAAAGAACAGAATGTAACGAGTAAACAAGTCATTACTCAATTAGAAAAATTGAACAAACCGGTGAAAAACCATATGGCCGTCCTCGATGAGGAAACGGTAAAACAATTGGACCGTGTGTTCAATCCTGAAAAATATCGTGCTGAAAAACAAGCGGAAGCGAAAGCGACGTCAACATCGAATGAGCCGAAGCAAGAGAAAAAAGAAGCACAATCGCCACGTCCACAAGCGGGACAACAGAACCGTGGCGGTCAAAACAATCGCGGTGGACAAAATCGTAACGACAACCGAAACAACGACCCACGCAATAAAAAACGTGGAAAAGGGAAAGGCAAGGGCAAGCCGGTAAAAGCGGCTGTGCCACAAGAAGCCGATCCAAACTCGAAGACAAGTCAGCGTAAAGCAGCACGTCTCGCGCAAGAGGCAGAGATGGGCAACGTCATCAAGTATGACGATGTACTCAGCGTGTCTGACCTTGCTTCAAAAATGAACAAAAAGCCAAATGAAATCATCATGAAGTTGATGGGTCTCGGTGTCATGGCAACTATCAACCAAACGCTTGATGATGAAACGGTTGAATTACTCGCTGCGGAATTCGGCTTTGAGGTTGAAAAAGAAGTTGTTGTCGATGAGACAGACTTTGAAACAGTTGAGATCGACTTCTCACAATATGACCTTGAAGAACGTCCAGCTGTCGTTACCATCATGGGTCACGTCGACCACGGGAAAACGACACTTCTTGACTCGATTCGTAACACGAAAGTCGTCGCAGGAGAAGCGGGCGGAATCACGCAGCACATCGGTGCTTACCAAGTTGAAGTCAACGATAAGAAAATCACATTCCTCGATACACCAGGTCACGCAGCCTTCACAACGATGCGCGCCCGCGGTGCCGAAGTGACAGATATCGCGATCATCGTCGTTGCGGCTGACGATGGCGTCATGCCACAGACAGAGGAAGCAATCTCGCACGCCAAGGCAGCGAACGTTCCAATCATCGTGGCAGTCAACAAAATGGACAAAGAAGGGGCAAACCCTGACCGTGTCAAACAAGAGTTGACAGAGTTCGGTCTCATCCCTGAAGAGTGGGGCGGCGAAACAATCTTCGTTCCGATTTCTGCCATCAAAGGCGAAGGGATCGATGAATTGCTCGAGATGATTCTCCTCGTTTCTGAAGTCGAAGAATATAAATCGACACCAGACATGCCAGCTCGTGGTTCAGTCATCGAGGCGAAACTCGACAAAGGACGTGGACCGGTCGCGACACTTCTCGTTCAACACGGTACACTTCGAATCGGAGACTCAATCGTCGTCGGTAGCACGTTCGGTCGTGTCCGTGCGATGGTCAACGATATCGGTCGCCGTGTGAAACAAGTCGGACCATCTACACCGATTGAAATCACTGGTTTGAACGACGTTCCACAAGCGGGTGACCAGTTCATCGTCTTCGAAGATGAGAAAAAGGCACGTGCAATCGGGGAAAAACGTTACCAACGTTACCTTGAGTCACAGCGTCGTGAGTCGGCGAAAGTAAGTCTTGATGATTTGTTCAGCCGCATTCAAGAAGGTGAAGTGAAAGACTTGAACGTCATCATCAAAGCAGACGTTCAAGGGTCAGCCGAAGCATTGGCTGGTTCACTCCGCAAGATTGATGTCGAAGGCGTCAAAGTTAACATCGTTCACCAAGGTGTCGGTGCAATCACGGAAGGTGACGTCATCCTCGCTTCAGCTGCGAATGCTGTCATCATCGGATTCAACGTCCGTCCTGATGGAAACGCACGTTCGATGGCGGAACAAGAGAACGTTGAAATGCGTCTCCACCGCATCATCTACAATGCAATCGAAGAAATCGAGAGCGCGATGAAAGGGATGCTTGACCCAGAGTTCGTGGAAGAAATCACAGGTCAAGTCGAAGTCCGTGACGTCTTCAAAGTTTCGAAAGTCGGTGCGATTGCAGGTTGTTATGTGACAGAAGGTAAGATCACTCGTGACGCCGGTGTCCGTGTCATTCGTAACGGAATCGTGATTTACGAAGGTAAACTCGATACGCTTCGTCGTTTCAAAGATGACGTGAAAGAAGTTGCGACTGGTTATGAGTGTGGGATTAAAGTAGAGAAATTTGATGACATCAAAGTAGACGATGTCATTGAAGCGTTCGTCATGAAAGAAGTCGAACGTAAATAATGTGAGGAGGGATCACGTATGAAAATTCGTGCCCAACGTGTTGCCGAGCAAATGCGTAAAGAAATAACAGATGTCTTGTTACGGGAAGTCAGTGACCCGCGTACAAAAAACGCTACGATTACGAGCGTTGATGTGACAGGTGACTTACAGCAAGCAACAGTCTATTATACGGTGCTTGGTGATGAGGAAGATGTGAAAGCAGAAACGCAAGCTGGTCTCGATAAGGCGAAAGGGTTTATCCGTCGCGAAATCGGGAATCGCATCCGTCTTCGTAAAACACCAGAGATCTCGTTTGAATATGATTCTTCAGTCGCATATGGTAGCCATATCGATTCGTTGATTCGTGATTTGAACAAAGATCAATAATTTGAAAGGGGAGACGTCGTTCTCCCTTTTTTTATATGGAGGGATGAAATTGGAACCGAACGGAGTGCTCGTACTCGATAAAGATGCTGGCATGACGAGTCATGACTGCGTATTTAAATTACGAAAATTGTTCCAGACGAAAAAGGTCGGTCACACGGGTACGCTTGACCCGGAAGTGACAGGCGTATTGCCCATCTGTTTAGGGCGCGCCACGAAGCTGTCACGTTTTATCACAGATGAAGGGAAGCGTTACGTGGCCGAGGTGACGATTGGTACCGCCACGATGACCGAGGACGCGCATGGCGAGGTCGTCGCGCAGAAGTCAGTCACACCGAACGATTTGGATGCAACCCAGATTGACGAGGCGATGTGCCAATTGACAGGGATGATTGAACAAATCCCGCCGTACTACTCGGCGGTCAAAGTAAATGGGAAGAAGTTGTACGAGTATGCTCGGAAAGGGCAGACCGTCGAACGACCTCGGCGGACGGTCGAGATTCATCGTCTGGAGCGGACGAGTGAATTGATATTCGAAGCGGGCGTCTGTCGATTCCGAATGGAAATCGACTGTGGGAAAGGGACGTATATTCGAACGCTCGCCGTTCAGATTGGGGAGAAACTCGGTTACCCTGCCCATATGAGCGAACTCAGACGGACGAGCTCAGGAACGTTTGATGAAGCGACCGCGGTAACACTCGGAACGCTTCAAACACTTGAAACGGTCGAGGAGCGAAGGGCGTATGTCATTCCTCTCGAAGATGTGATCAAACGCTGGCCAATGATCACCATTCCAAAGAATCGGGAACGCTATATTCGCAACGGCGGGAAGCTGAACGGCGTTTCGCTCGAATTTGAGTTATTTACTGTCTATAATGAAGAAGGAATCCCTCTTGCTTTATATCGAAGACAAGAAGGAACGACAGACGCTACAGTCGAGGTCATGTTGGCTATCGACTAAGGGGGAATTTGACAGTATGGAAACAAGACATCTCACTTATCCAGAAACACCCGACGTGTATCCGTCCATTATGGTACTCGGTTTCTTCGACGGTGTTCATAAAGGGCATCAAGCTGTAATCAATCATGCCAAACGCGTGGCAGCGGAGCACAACCTGCCGGTGACGGTCGTCACGTTCGATCCTCATCCGAAACAAGTACTCTCCAATAAACCGGATGCGGTCCGCTATATTACACCGCTGTCCCGGAAACTGAAGCGCATCGAAGCGCTCGGGGTAGAGCGTTGCCTCGTCTTGACATTCACAAAAGAATTGGCCAATTTGTCCCCGCAACAGTTTGTCGATGATTATTTGATCGGTGCCGGAGCCGTGCACGTGACAGCTGGTTTTGATTACTCGTATGGAAAGTTTGGAGAAGGGACGATGGAGACACTTCCGTACCATGCGCGTGACCAATTCACGACGTCTGTTGTCACAGAGCAGACGATGGATGGGGAAAAAGTGTCATCTACCCGCATCCGTAAACTCTTGGCAGAGGGACAGGTCGATGCCGCACATGAACTCCTCGGTACGCCATACGTGATCTGTGGCGAAGTCATTCACGGTGATGCGAGAGGGCGTACAATCGGTTTCCCGACTGCGAACGTGTTGATGGACGCTTCGTACGTCATGCCACGATTGGGCGTATACGCGACTAGAGTCACGCTACCGGACGGACGGATGTTCCACGCGATGACGAATGTTGGACGTCGTCCGACGTTTTATGAGACGGGATTGGTCTCTGTTGAGAGCCATCTCTTCGACTTCTCCGAGGATTTATATGGACAAGTCATCGAAATCGAGTGGATCCAATATATTCGGAATGAACGCGCGTTCGATGGGTTGGATGCATTGGTCGCTCAACTAAAAGAAGATGAGGTGGCAGCTCGTTCAATCCTATCTTGACTTTCAAGAGCGGGTACGCTATCCTTGTCAAGTACGCAAAGTACACCGCTTCGCTTGGCTGGTCGATTCACCAACGTCGGCTCGGCAACGCGGCAATTTTTCATTAAATGGAGGTGGAGAGGCAATGGCACTCTCAAAAGAACGTAAAAACGAAATTATCGCGGAATTCGCGACAAAACAAGGTGACACAGGTTCACCGGAAGTACAAGTGGCTGTGTTGACTGAACAAATCAACACATTGAACGACCACCTTCGTACACACAAGAAAGACCACCACTCACGTCGCGGTCTCTTGAAAATGGTTGGACGTCGTCGTAACTTGCTTACGTACCTTCGTAACAAGGACGTTACACGTTACCGTGAATTGATTCAACGCCTCGGTCTCCGTCGTTAATCGATTGAGACTGTTTAACGGGCTGGGACAACGTCCTAGTCCGTTTCTTCTTTTTTAAGGAAAATGATTAGACATTCGTTGGAATGAGTTACATAATAAACTAGATAAGGTTTGAGAGGAGAATGTACATGTTAGGTACGAAACAAGTATTCTCTACAGAGTGGGGCGGACGCCCACTGTCTGTAGAGGTCGGCCAACTTGCGAAGCAAGCAAACGGCTCGGCACTCGTGCGTTATGGAGATACGGTTGTCCTTGCGACAGTGACGGCTTCAAAAGCACCAAAAGATTTAGACTTCTTCCCATTGACGGTCAACTATGAGGAGAAACTTTACTCGGTCGGTAAAATTCCAGGTGGTTTCCTTCGCCGTGAAGGTCGCCCGGGTGAAAACGCGATTTTGACATCACGTCTCATCGACCGCCCGATTCGTCCGCTCTTCCCAGACGGATTCCGTCATGACATTCAAGTCATGATTTACGTCATGTCAAACGACCCGGATTGCTCGGCTGAAATGGCGGGTATGCTAGGAACATCGATCGCGCTCTCGATTTCAGATGTACCGTTTGACGGTCCAATCGCTGGCGTGACAGTCGGACGTGTGGACGGTGAATTCGTCATCAACCCGACGACGGCTCAGTTGGAGAAAACGGACCTTGAACTTCAAGTTGCAGGGACATCGACAGCCATCAACATGGTTGAAGCAGGTGCGAACGAAGTGCCTGAGGACATCATGCTCGAGTCGATCTTGTTTGGACATGAAGAAATCAAGCGTTTGATCGCATTCCAACAAGAAATCGTAGAAGCCGTCGGAAAACCTAAATTCGAATATACGGTCTCGAAATACGATGAGGCGCTTACTGCTGAACTCGAAGCAGCTCGTCCTGAAATCGTAGAAGCGGTTCAAGTGGAAGAGAAACATGCTCGTGACGAAGCCATCAACGAAGTGATTGCGAAATATGTTGCGATGTATGAAGAACGTCTTGCTGACGAGCCATCGAAACTCGGTGAAGTTTCAGGGATTTTGAACAAGTTCGTCAAAGATGAAGTCCGTCGTTTGATCACGGTCGAAAAAGTCCGCCCAGACGGACGTCGTCCAGACGTGATTCGTCCGCTCGCGTCAGAAGTCGGATTACTCCCACGCGCACACGGTGTCGGTCTCTTCACACGTGGTCAAACACAGGTCATGTCGGTCGCGACTCTCGGTGTCATCGGTGATGCGCAAATCATCGACGGAATCGGTCTAGAAGAGAACAAACGCTTCATGCACCACTATAACTTCCCGCCGTTCTCAGTCGGTGAAGCACGTCCTGTCCGTGCACCAGGTCGTCGTGAAATCGGTCACGGGGCACTCGGTGAACGTGCACTTCTTCCAATTATTCCGAAAGAAGCAGACTTCCCGTATACGATTCGTCTCGTTTCAGAAGTACTCGAATCAAACGGTTCAAGTTCACAAGCTTCGATTTGTGGGTCGACACTCGCATTGATGGATGCAGGTGTGCCAATCAAAGCGCCAGTCGCTGGGATTGCCATGGGTCTTATCATGGAAGGTGAGCATTACACGGTCTTGACAGATATTCAAGGACTTGAAGACCACCTTGGGGATATGGACTTCAAAGTAGCTGGAACGAAAGACGGGATCACTGCCCTTCAAATGGATATCAAGATTGCCGGAATCACGCGTGAAATTCTAGAAGAAGCGCTTGAACAGGCACGTGTCGGTCGTTTGCACATTCTTGACCACATGCTTGAGACGTTGGATACACCACGTACACAATTGTCGAAATACGCACCGAAGATTGTGACGATGACAATCAATCCGGATAAAATCCGCGACGTCATCGGACCAGGTGGGAAGATGATCAACAGCATCATCGACCAAACGGGCGTCAAGATCGACATCGAACAAGATGGTACGGTCTTCATCGCCTCGACGGACCAAGAAGGAATCGATCTTGCCATGTCTATGATCGGTGACATTGTCCGTGAAGTCGTCGTCGGTGAAGTATACGATGCTACCGTACGTCGCATCGAGAAATTCGGCGCATTCGTCGAGTTATTCAAAGGGAAAGATGCACTCGTACACGTATCCGAATTCAGCCTTGAGCGTGTCGCAAACGTCGAGGATGTTGTGAAGCTTGGCGATTCGATTCAAGTCAAAGTCACTGAAATCGATGACAAAGGTCGTGTCAACGCATCACGAAAAGCGCTCATCTTAGAAGGATTGTCTCCTGAAGAGCGTGAGGCATACGAAGCGAAACGGAAGGCAGCACGTGAAAGCCGTCCACCTCGCGAAAGCCGTCCGCCACGTCGTGACGGGGACCGTCGTCCACCGCGCTCGACAAATTAATTATTCTGGCCATCGTCTTGGTGCGATGGCCTTTTTCATAGGAGTGAGAATATGGAATGGATGACACTAGAGAACGGTGTTCGAATCATCATCGAACCAATCGATGGTTCACTCAGCACCTCAACCGGGGTATTCATTAAAGCCGGAACACGTACAGAAACTTTTGAGAACATCGGCATCAGCCATTTGATTGAACATATGCTGTTCAAGGGCACCGCATCAAAAAGTGCAAAAGAGATTGCTTCCTTTTTCGATGAGCTCGGTGGAAGCGTCAACGCATTCACCTCGAAAGACCATACATGCTTTTATGTGAAGACGCTCGATGAACACGCGATCATGGCGCTCGACGTACTGACAGATATGCTGTTTGAGTCGGTGCTCGATGCACAGGAGTTGGAAAAAGAAAAGCGTGTCGTTGTGGAAGAAATTAAAATGTATGAGGACACGCCGGAAGATCTCGTTCATGAACTATTGGCCATTGCGGCGTATCGTGACGATATCCTCGCTCAACCTATTTTAGGGACGGAGGAGAGTGTCAATCGATTGACACGTGACCAGCTCGTCGAATACTTACAGGAACAGTATACGGCCGAGCAAATTGTCGTCTCGATTGCAGGTCATGTTTCTGAAGAATTGATTGAGGCGGTAAAACGTAGGTTTGCTCACATCCCTTCTAGGGAATCGTCGAAAGAAATCAATCAACCGGAACTGTTCCATGACACATTGTCGAAACAAAAGGAAACGGAGCAAGCCCACCTCTGCTGGAACTACGAAGCGATTCCCGCGACGGATGACCGTTTGCCTCACTTGGCATTGATGAACAACGCAATCGGCGCGACGATGTCTTCGCGTTTATTCCAGTCCATCCGTGAAGAAGAAGGGTTAGCTTATTCCATTTACTCTTACTACACGACGTTTTCCGATCACGGTACGTTTACCATTTATGTCGGTACGTCACCGGATACGTTAGAACAAGTCGAAGTCATCCTTGAGAGAGAGATGAAGCGACTTGTCGCAGAAGGTTTGACTGCTGAGGAAGTAGACAAAGGCAAGCGACAATTGAAAGGGTCGATCGCCCTCGGGAATGAAAGTTCGAGTGCCCGCATGAACCGGAACGGACGGAACTTGCTATTGCTCGACGAAGTCGAGCCGATTGAACAAGTGATTGAGAAAGTAGAACGGATTGAACGCGATGAGGTCAATGCATTGATTCGTGAGGTGTTGAACCATCGCCCGGCGAAGTCATATGTCCTCCCAAACGAAGCGTGACTTGAAACCGAATTGTAAGTTCTCTACACTGATTAAGAGGTATTCTTTAGTTTGGATAGGATACAGGTGAAAGAAGGGAAAGACTTGAACTTAACGGATTTAGTGAAGACGATACAACTAATTAATCAACCAAATCTAGAAGGCATCGTCGTGACGCATGTGACGACGGACTCGCGAGAAGTTGTGCCGGGAACGCTGTTTGTCGCCATCAAAGGCTATACGGTCGATGGGCATGAATATGCGGCACAAGCGGTAGCGCGAGGCGCGGTGGCAGTCGTTAGCGAACGACCGCTCGACCTGTCAGTGCCAAACTTGATTGTGCGTGACAGCTCGCGTTCAATCGGGTTGTTGGCTTCGGCCTTTTATGCGTATCCATCTGAACAGATGCGACTGTTCGGGATCACGGGAACAAATGGGAAAACGACGACGACGACAATTTTACGAGACGTCCTCGATGTCCTCGGTCATTCGACCGGTTTGATTGGGACCGTTGAAGTACGCATCAACGATAAAATCGTTCCAAGTAAAAATACGACGCCTCAAAGTTCAGAACTTCAACAGTTGTTGGCACAAATGCGTGATGAGGGCGTGACGGACGTGATGATGGAAGTGTCCTCACACGGTCTTGAGCTCGGACGTGTCATCGGAACTGATTTTGACATCGTGGGCTTCACGAACTTGACACACGATCACCTAGATTTTCATGGGACGTTTGAAAACTATGCACGTGCAAAAGGGTTATTGTTCGCTCAACTCGGTCAAATGGCCTCACGTGGGAAAGTAGCCGTCTTGAACGCGGACGATGCACAAACGCCTCTTTATGAGACGATGACCGGTGCGAAAGTAATAACATATGGGATTGATGCGCAAGCAGACTTGATGGCAACGGACATTGAACAGACGTTGTCTCAGACCAGCTTTACATTGAATTACCAAGGCGCAAAACTTCCGGTAACGGTCCAGTTCATCGGTCGTTTCAACGTGTACAATCTATTGTTGGCGACGGGTTGTCTTCTCGCTGCCGGTTACTCGCTTGAGCGAATTGCAAAAGCACTTGAGATGATTCATCCGGCCAAGGGACGGATGCAACGTTTAGACGTCCCAGGTTACAACGTATATGCGGACTATGCCCATACACCGGATGGCATCGAACAGTGTCTGAAGTCGCTCGTCGGCGTACCAAAAGAAAAGATTATCTTTTTGATTGGGACAGGTGGAAACCGTGACGTCACAAAACGTCCGGCAATGGGCGAGATGGCTTCGTCCTATGCCGGTACCGTCATCATCACGACAGATGATCCACGATTCGAAGCGTATGAATCCATTACAAAAGGGATTGCGGCCGGGATGACCCATGACAACTTTGTTGAAATCGGGGATCGAGAAGAAGCGGTCCGTTATGCGGCCCGTTTAGCGAAACCGGACAACATCATCGTGTTAGCAGGGAAAGGGCACGAAAAGTACCAAATTATCGGAAATGAAAAATTGCCGCTCGACGAAGAGGCGATTGTACGAGCGACCATTTTGAATACGGAGGAAGCATGATTTATGGCAGTACAACCAATTACGTTGACAGAAAAAGAACATGACGACTTCGTCAAAACACACGACCGTGGAGATTTGTTGCAACTTTCGAGTTGGGGAGATGTGAAGCGCCAAAATGGCTGGACTTCAGAACGTGTCGCGGTTGCGCGAGACGGCGTGACGTCCGGTGTCGCTTTACTTTTGTTTAAACGTGTCCCAAAATTACCATACACATTGTGTTATGCCCCACGCGGATTTGTCGTGGACTACGAAGATTTGGCATCGCTGCAGGCGCTCGTGAAAGAAGCGAGACGTGTCGCGGTGGCACATAAAGCCATCGTCGTAAAAATCGATCCAAACATTGATCGCGATGAGATGCCAGGGCTATTGACCGAAATGGCTGCCATCGGGTTTAAACATAAGGGATATGGCGGTGGATTTGATTACGCCCAACCTCGTTTTACCATGGAAACGGATTTGCGTCCGAGTGAGAAAGATATTTTTGCGAAATTCCATCATAAGTTCCGCTACAACGTCCGCCTCGCGGAGAAAAAGGGAATTGTTTGCAAGGAGGTCGGTCGTGACGGACTCAAAACGTTCGCCGATTTGATGAAAGTAACAGGGGAACGTGACGGATTCGCTACGCGAGGGCTCGATTATTTTGAGAACCTATACGATTGTCTGCAACCGAACGATGCCCGTCTCTTCTTGACAACCCTCGAACCGAAAATCGCACTCGAACAGCAACAGGCAACGCTAGAAAAAGCGAAGAAAGAGTTGGCGAAGATTGAACGGGGTCTTGAGAAAGAAACGATTGAGAAGAAGCGTAACAGTCTTTTGAATCGCAAGGAACAGACGGAAGCACAAATTCAGAAAGCGGAGCAAGCCCTCCCTGAGCTGGTCGAACTTGATCAGACCTATCCGAACGGGCTCGTCTTATCAGGTGGTCTGTTGACACTCGCAGGACGGCGCTCTTATTACTTATACGGAGCCTCGTCAAATGAATTCCGTGAATTTATGCCGAACCACTTGATGCAGTGGACGATGATGCAGGCGGCCAAAGAGAGTGGCGCCGAGCGATACGATTTCGGCGGGGTATCAGGAAGTACGGACCCGGATGATGAGTATGCTGGTCTATACGCATTCAAATCGGGATGGGGAAGCGACATGATTGAAAAGGTCGGGGAATTCGACCTCGTCTTGAATCGTCCTTTGTATATGGCTCTCGAAAAAGGATTGCCACTCTTAAAAGGACTGCGTAAACGGTTAAGAAGATGAGGTGGACAGGCGTGTTATCTCTTGCAATGGTCGCCTTTCTGATTGGCATTACGCTCGCTTACTTTTATATGCAACCGGAACCGGTGCCTTGGGTAGATGAACCGACGTTTGAAGCGGATATGTGTGTGCGGGACGTGGAGGAAGAAAATGCGATCTTGACAAGGTCGAAGATTGATTTTGACCGGTTGCATCCGTTAGTCGCCAATCGGGGAGAATCGTTCATTCGATTAGCCCATTCTTGTCTAGACCTTGAAGTACGCCTCACTTCTGGATACCGTTCTGCCAAGGAACAGAATGCGCTGTATGCGCAAGGACGGTCTGAACCCGGGCAAGTGGTGACCAATGCGAAGGCGGGTCAGAGCTATCATAACTACGGTCTTGCTGTGGATTTCGTCATCATCCATAACAATAAGACCGACTATGACCTGAATACGGATCGTAATCGGAATGACATTCCTGACTGGCAAGAACTCGGGGAGTTAGGGAAGGCGCTCGGGTTTGAATGGGGCGGAGACTGGAACTCATTCCCGGACTACCCTCACCTCCAGATGGACTTCGGTTTGTCGATTCGTCAACTTGTTGCAGGGAAACGACCTGACAAAGAAGAGACGGCACCTCTTGCCGATGCACTAAAACCTCTATTAGATTAAACGGAAATGTTGGCAATGAAGCCGTTTTCCGCTACAATATTCAGTAGCGATAAGGGGACGAAACAGAATATGAATCATTTAGGAGGTTTTTGTTAGTGTCAAAAAAGAAGACAGAGAATATTAGCGTCTTTGCGCTTGGAGGCGTAGGCGAAATCGGGAAGAACATGTACGTCGTGGAACTAGACGACGACATCTTCGTCATCGATGCCGGTCTAATGTTTCCAGGCGATGAGATGCTCGGGATTGATATCGTCATCCCAGACATCACATACTTAAAAGAAAATAAAGATCGTGTACGGGCGATTTTCATCACCCATGGTCACGAAGACCATATCGGTGGACTCAGCTACGTCTTACGCGACTTGAAACACGTCCCAGTTTACGGGACGAAATTGACCCTCGGGTTGATTGAATTGAAATTAAAAGAGGCCGGTTTGTTGAAAGAAGTCGACCTTCGCATGATTGATGCCAAAACGAAATTGACTATCGCTGATCATTTCATCACGTTTTTCCGCGTCAATCACTCGATTCCCGACTGCGTCGGCGTATGTATTCAAACGTCTCAAGGTGCGATCGTCCATACCGGAGACTTCAAGTTTGATTACACGCCTGTCGATGGTAAACAATCTGACTTCAATAAATTAGCAGCAATCGGACAACGTGGCGTTCTTGCGCTTCTTTCCGACTCGACGAACGCCGAGCGACCGGGGCAAACCGGTTCAGAGTCAATCGTTGGAGCTGAATTGAACGATGTCATCTATCAAGCGGAAGGTCGGGTTATCGTGGCATCATTCGCCTCGAACGTCCATCGCTTGCAACAAGTATTTGCAGCAGCAGAAGCGAATGATCGTAAAGTCGCGGTCGTCGGTCGTAGTATGGTCAACATCGTCGAAGTTGCGCAAAAATTAAACTACTTGCGCTTCAAGGCGAAGACTCTCGTCGAGTTGTCCCAAGTTAACCGTCTACCGGATAACAAGGTCGTCATTTTAACGACAGGTTCGCAAGGGGAGCCGATGGCGGCGTTGACTCGCATGGCACGTAATGCCCACAAACAAGTCAACATTCGATTGAATGACACGGTCGTCATTGCGGCGACACCGATTCCAGGGAATGAGAAGTCGGTTTCTAAAACGATTGACTTATTGTTCCGTTCGGGTGCGAACGTCATTTATAATCAGCGAAAAGTCCACGTATCTGGACACGGTTCAGCGGAAGAATTGAAGTTGATGCTCAACCTTGTCAAACCGAAGTACTTCTTACCGATTCACGGCGAATATCGTATGCAGATGGCACACTCGAAACTCGCAGAACAAGTGGGTGTCAAACCGAACAACATCTTCATCGTTGAAAAAGGTGACGTCGTTGAGTTCACAGGTCGAAAAGCCCGCATGAGCCGAAAAGTCCCTGCAGGTAACGTCTTGATTGACGGAATCGGTGTTGGGGACGTTGGAAACATCGTCTTACGGGACCGTCGTTTGTTGTCACAAGATGGAGTTGTCCTCTGCGTGGTCACGTTGAATCGGAAACAGAAGAAATTGATTTCAGGACCTGAACTCATCTCACGTGGTTTCGTGTACATGCGCGAATCGGAGGAAATGATTTCAGAGGCAAACCGTATTGTCACGAAACAGATTGAAAAGAGTCTGCAGGCTGGCAGTGATTGGACCGAATTGAAATCAAATATCCGCGAGCGACTTAGCGTCTTCTTATTCGAGCAGACGAAACGTCGTCCGATGATCTTGCCGATCATCATGGAGATTTAATGGAATGAGAGTGAGGCAAAAGTCATCTGACTTTTGCCTTCTTTTTTTAGGAGGAACTGATGTGGCTCAAAAAACAAGAAAGACTCCCGTAAAGCGAAAGCGCCCAGCGACGCGAAATACGAGGAACCGTAAAAAACAACCGATTGCGCCACGTACATATGGGTGGGGCTTCTTTGTCCTCGCCATCGTCGCATTCGTATTTGCCTTTTTTGATTTAGGGTGGATCGGTAAACAGTTATCTGATTTATCCGTCTATCTTTTTGGAGGATGGGGTGCGCTCACTTACTTGATGATGGCTGTGTGGTTATGGATTCTTCTCACTCCGATGAAACCGATGCGACGAGCGGGACTATTCGCAATGCTCGCCTCATTCTTACTATTCGGGGACTTACTTTGGGGAGAGGCAAGGGGCGGCATCAATGCCACTTTCTATAACTTGAACCAATATTTATTCTCAGACTTCGGGATTGTCTTTTTAGGGATCGTCTGCTTCCTCGTCGGTGTCTCGTTTTATGCCCCGACTATTTGGGGGACACTCTTTCATCGCATGCAGGAATCCGTCACAGCAGTCAGAAACGAATGGCGAGCCAGACCGAAAGTGGAGAAGCAGCAAGAGGCGAAACGAACGCGCAAGACCTCACCTCGTCCAAAATTAACGGAAGCGCAATCGGACCCGGAAGTAGAGTCAGACGTGGTCACGATGCAAGACATTCCAATCGTCGGATTTAGTGAGAAAGTCGTAGCAGAAAAAAGAGAGACGGAAGATCAACCTCGAACGGATTCTTCGGAAGTCGATTCCACGATCACGACCGAGGAGATGATGATGACTGCGGCCCAAGAGGTCTCGGATACATACGAGCTTCCGCCATTCTCGAATTTGAAAGAGCCCGTCATTACGGATTTGTCTGGTGAGAATGCACGATTGAAAGAAAATGCATCCAAACTTGTAAAGACGCTTAAGTCATTCGGGGTCGGTGTCAAAGTGTTAAAGATTCACCTTGGTCCAACCGTCACAAAATATGAATTACAACCGGATATCGGTGTGAAAGTCAGTCGCATCACCTCATTAAGTGATGATTTGGCATTGGCGCTCGCTGCAAAAGATATTCGGATTGAAGCTCCGATTCCGGGTAAAGCCGCTATTGGTATTGAAGTGCCGAACCAGGAGGTCGCACCGGTATGCTTACGTGAAGTACTGGAAGCGGAGCCGGTGAAACAAGATGATTCGAAGTTGCTCGTCGCACTCGGTCGGAGTATCAGTGGCGAGACGGTTGGGATCTCTCTCAATAAAATGCCGCATTTGCTTGTTGCAGGATCGACAGGATCAGGTAAATCTGTCTGTATCAACGGCATGATCGTGTCACTCTTGATGCGTTCTCGTCCGGATGAGGTCCGACTCATGATGATTGATCCGAAGATGGTCGAGTTGAACGTCTATAACGGAGTGCCACACCTGTTGACACCGGTCGTCACGGATCCGAAAAAAGCCGCCCAGGCACTGAAGCAGGTCGTCGCAGAAATGGAACGGCGGTATGAACTGTTTAGTCGATATGGAGTTCGCAATATCGAAGGGTACAATGAACTCGTCGATCAGTCGGATGACGAGGATGCGAAACGTTTACCGTTCATCGTCGTAATCGTCGATGAATTGGCGGACTTGATGATGGTGGCATCAAATGACGTCGAAGATGCCATCATGCGACTTGCACAAATGGCACGGGCTGCAGGTATTCATATGGTCCTCGCGACACAGCGCCCATCTGTCGACGTCATCACAGGAGTCATCAAGGCGAACATTCCGTCCCGCATCGCCTTTGCCGTCTCTTCTCAAACCGATTCAAGGACCATCCTTGATGGTGGCGGGGCGGAAAAGTTGCTTGGACGCGGTGACATGTTGATGCTTGCAAACGGAATGAACAAGCCGGTCCGTGTACAAGGTGCATTCGTCTCCGATCAAGAAGTCGAGACGGTCGTCAATCATGTCATCGCACAACAACGTGCGCAATATGTGGAAGCGATGATGCCAAAAGAAGAGGAAGTGACGACGATTGATTCGGATGATTCATTGTTCGGAGAAGTCGTGCAATTCATCATGACACAAGAAACGGCATCAACTTCGATGATTCAACGCAGATTCCGAATCGGGTATAATCGTGCCGCCCGTTTGATTGACTCACTTGAGGAAGCGGGGTATGTCGGTCCGTCAGAAGGTTCGAAACCGAGGAAAGTACTCATTCAAGAGCAAACAGAATAATAATAAAAAACGAACGATTATATATCAGTATATATAATCGTTCGTTTTTTAATGCTATTTATACGATATAGAAATATTCGCTCTATCCTTAGATGTTCGCTATAATATAAATGTAATATAGCACATATGTCCTATATACTGAATTAGTACATACTTTTAAAAACTACTGAAACGCTTACATTTTTTAATAACGTTTACATTTTACAAAAGTTTTTCAATGGGGATGAAAATGAGTAAATTGGACTCAAAGGTACGGTTCGGCATGTTCCGAAAAAATATTTCCCTGATTCCGAACAAAAACTATTGCGTTCTAATTCTCGAATCCCTATACTTAATATTGGCAAGGACATTCATACGTCAGATGTCTGAGCACTGGTAAGTAAATTAAAGGTGGTGAGGCCAATGTCGATTAAGCTCGATCATCGATTGCTCTATCTTCGAGTGATTGAGAAAATTAAGCAAGATATCGACGCTGGTGTCTATCGTGAAGGGGAGAAGTTACCTTCAGAATTTGAACTTTCGAAGCAACTTGGAGTCAGTCGAGCGACACTTCGCGAAGCGCTCCGGATTCTCGAAGATGAGAAATTTGTCGTGCGAAAGCATGGGGTAGGAACATTTATCAGTTCTAAACCGCCATTCACGTCAGGAATTGAGGAATTGTTCAGTGTCACTGACATGATCACACGAGCAAAGATGACACCAGGAACGAAAGTATTGGTGGCCGAGAAAGTGTTGGCAACAGAGAGAGAAGCCGAGCGTCTCAAGATTGAGCCGAACTCACCGATTTATCGAATTGTACGAATTCGATATGCGGACGACACACCGGTTGTGTATTGTGTCGATAAAGTGCCGGCCCATCTCGTCTCGAATCCTGAGGCATTGACTGAAGGGAAATCTTTGTTTGATTCTCTCGAAAAAGAGGTAGGACGTCGAGTCGCTTATGCGATCACGCACATCGAACCGAGTGTCAGCGCTGAAATCTCGTCACAACTTCAGACGGACCAACCGTTACTCGCTTTAAAACAATTGCATTATGATGAGAGTGATTTACCATTACTCGATTCGGCCAACTTTTTCCGTGCTGATCGATTCGACTTCCATGTCGTACGTAAACGAGTTTAAACGAGCAGTTTCTGGACGGAAGAGTTATTTTTGGGGAATAGCGTGAAAGCGCTTTCTTATACCGGTGTAAAGACTACTGATAACATGACAACAAAAATTGTTATGAACCGAAAGGGGAAACACGACGATGATGAACAAAAAGAAAACGATTCTCTCAGCTTTAGCAGCAGGACTCACACTCTCTACAGTACTCGCAGCATGCGGTGGAGATGACAACGAAGGCTCATCTTCAAACGGTGAAGGCGGAGAAGGTAGCGACTTCAAAGTTGCAATGGTCACGGATACTGGTGGTGTTGATGACAAGTCATTCAACCAATCAGCTTGGGAAGGTTTGAAAAAGTTTGGTGAAGAAAATAGCTTAACTGAAAACGAAGGATACAAATATCTTCAATCAGCAAAACAAGCAGACTATCAGCCTAACTTGCAACAATTGGCACGTGATCAATTTGATTTGATCTACGGAATCGGTTTCTTGATGGCAGAGGATATCGGAAAAGTTGCAGAACAATTCCCTGATAACAACTTTGCAATCGTTGACTCGGTTGTAGATGCACCGAACGTTGCTTCAATCACGTTTAAGGAACAAGAAGGTTCATTCCTCGTAGGTGTAGTAGCTGGTCTTACAACGACGACTGATAAAGTTGGTTTCATCGGTGGAGTAGAATCAGACTTGATCAAGAAGTTTGAAAATGGATTTAAAGCTGGTGTCATGGCTGTAAACCCTGATGCGACAATCGACGTAAAATATGCTGAAGACTTCAACTCAGCTGAAAAAGGAACTGCAATTGCGTCAGGTATGTATGGATCAGGATCTGATATCATCTATCACGCAGCTGGTGGTACAGGTGTAGGGGTATTCACTGAAGCGAAAAACCGTAAGAAAAACGGTGAAGATGTTTGGGTAATCGGGGTTGACCGTGACCAGTACGAAGAAGGTCTTCCAGAGAACGTTACTCTTACGTCAATGGTTAAACGTGTAGATACAGCGACACTCGAAGTGTCGAAAATGGCAATGGACGGTAAGTTCCCAGCTGGTGAAGTGGTTGAATTCTCACTTAAAGATGAAGGTGTAGGAATCGCACCAACTTCTGAAGAAAACGTTGCTGCAGACGTGCTCACTAAAGTTGATGAGTATCGTCAACAAATCATCGATGGTGATGTTGTTGCACCAGCAACTGACGCTGAGTTCGAAGAGTTCATGAAAAACGTAAAATAATTTGTTTGAGTTGAGGGGGGACCCATGTGGTCTCCCTTTACTTAAAGTTAGGGGTGAACTTCCTTGGAATATGTAATTGAAATGCTAAATATTCGAAAAGAGTTCGGTACGTTCGTTGCGAACGACAATATCACGCTCCAATTGCGTAAAGGAGAAATCCATGCACTTTTAGGAGAAAACGGGGCCGGGAAATCGACGCTCATGAACGTGTTGTTTGGTCTCTATCAGCCTGAAGGCGGAGAGATTCGCGTACACGGAAAGAAAGTGAATATTGAAAATCCGAACATCGCCAACGAACTTGGGATCGGAATGGTCCATCAACATTTTATGTTGGTTGAAAAATTCACGGTCACTGAAAATATCATTCTTGGTCTTGAGCCAAAGAGTGGCATCACAATCGATCGCGCCACGGCTCGTAAGAAGGTCATGGAGATTTCGGAGCAATACGGACTTAGAATTGATCCGGATGCGAAGATTGAAGATATTTCAGTCGGCATGCAACAGCGTGTTGAAATCTTGAAGACGCTCTATCGTGGAGCAGATATTCTGATTTTTGATGAACCGACGGCAGTGTTGACACCACAAGAGATTCAAGAACTTATCCAAATTATGAAACGTCTGATTGCTGAAGGTAAGTCGATCATCTTGATTACGCACAAGCTGAAGGAAATCATGCAAGTTGCGGACCGCTGTACTGTCATTCGTCGTGGACGCTACATTGGAACGGTCGAGGTCGACGAGACGGTAAATGAAGACAGTTTAGCTGAAATGATGGTTGGTCGCGAAGTTAACTTTGATGCAGAATATTCGAAAGCCGATCCACAACAAGTCGTTCTGGACGTTCAAAACCTCGTCGTCAAAGATGGTCGCGGTTTGAAAGTCGTTGAAGGATTGGATTTACAGATTCGTGCTGGAGAAGTACTCGGAATTGCCGGGATTGACGGGAATGGTCAGACGGAGTTGATTGAAGCCATTTCAGGTTTGAAAAAGCCGGAGTCTGGTAAAGTGTTGCTCAACGGAAAAGATGTCACCGGACACACACCGCGTAAGATGACCGAGGCAGGGATCGGACACATCCCGCAAGATCGTCATAAACACGGACTTGTTCTTGACTACTCGATTCGTGACAACATGGTACTTCAAACGTACTATAAAGAACCGTTCTCGAAACGAGGTCTCATGAACTATAAAGCTGTGGCTGAGAAGGCGAAGGCGTTGATTGAGAAGTTTGACGTCCGAACTCCATCAATTGATGTTCCAGCTCGTGCCCTCTCGGGAGGGAACCAACAGAAAGCAATAATTGCACGTGAAGTCGATCGCTCACCAGATTTACTCATCGCCGCTCAACCGACTCGTGGTCTCGACGTAGGTGCGATTGAATTTATTCACGAGCAGCTTATTAAAGAACGTGAAAAAGGACGCGCCGTCTTACTCATTTCGTTTGAACTTGATGAGATTTTACACGTATCCGACCGTATCGCTGTTCTCTACGAAGGAAAAATTGTAGGGATTCGTGATCCGAAAGAGACGACGGAGCAAGAGCTTGGCTTCTTGATGGCCGGCGGTCAGAGAGGGGACGAAACAGAATGAAAAAATTAAGTTTAAACCAACTTCTCATTCCATTCCTATCCATCATTTTAGGACTACTCGTCGGTGCTATCGTCATGTTGATTGGTGGATACGACCCGGTTCAAGGGTTTATCTCGTTATTTGAGGGCATGTTTGGTAGTCCGTATGCCGTCGGTGAAACATTGCGTGCTGCAGCCCCACTTATTTTCTCAGGTCTCGCGGTTGCGTTCGCCTTCCGTACAGGGCTATTCAACATCGGGGTAGAAGGACAAGTGTTAATTGGGTGGGTCGCAGCCGTCTATGTAGGAATCAACTTCGACTTGCCGATGTTTATCCATTTACCGCTCGCACTTCTAGCGGCAATGGTTGCAGCAGCAATTTGGGCGTTCGTTCCTGGGTTCTTGAAAGCGAAGTTTTATGTTCATGAAGTCATTACGTCTATCATGATGAACTATATTGCCTTATACACGACAAACGCGATTTTACGTAACGTCATCGGCGTAACGAACGAGCGTACGGAGTCAATCAACGATTCAGCGTCACTTGCTTCGCCATGGCTCCAAGAGTTGACGACGTATTCACGTCTTCACTGGGGTGTGCTTGTCGCTGTGCTTGCAGCAATCGTGTACTACTACATCCTTCAACGTACGACACTCGGTTATGAGTTACGTGCCGTTGGATTCAACAAACATGCATCACAGTACGCAGGGATGAGCGTTAACCGTAACATCGTCCTGTCGTTCGTCATCTCCGGTATGTTCGCTGGTCTCGCAGGTGCGATGGAGGGTCTTGGAACATTCGGTAGTATGACCCTCTCAGCATCGTTCACCGGTGTCGGATTTGACGGGATCGCCGTCGCCCTACTCGGTGCGAACACCGCGATTGGAGTCATTTTAGCAGCGATTCTCTTCGCAGGGTTGAACATCGGCGGATTGGCGATGCAACTTGGTGCGAACGTACCGTCAGAGCTCGTCAAAGTTATTATCGCAGCCATCGTAATCTTTGTAGCGTCTGGATATGCGATTAACTATGTCATTGAGAAACTTAAAGGAAATCGTAAGAAAGGAGTGGGGAAAAAATGAACTTCTTAGAAGTCCTTTATATCGTCGTTCCGGTTGCGCTTGCCTATGCGACTCCACTCATTATCGCAGCACTTGGTGGAATCTTTAGTGAACGTTCTGGTGTCGTCAACATCGCCCTTGAAGGAATCATGGTCATCGGTGCCGCGACAGGAATCATCACGACGCTCACCTTGACTGATTTAGGTGTCGGAGCCTCTAGTCCATGGATTGCCTTACTTGTTGCCATGGTAGTCGGTGCATTGTTCTCCCTCTTCTTGGCTGTTCCTGCCATCCTTTGGCGTGCGGACCAGACGGTTCTCGGGGTGGCCATCAACATGCTCGCCATCGGTCTCGCCATCTTCGTCGTGCGTGTTCTTTACAACAAAGGACAGACGGACTTTATCGAGTACCGGATCGCAAAAGAAAATGTACCCTTTTTATCAGATATTCCCGTGTTAAAGATGTTCTTTATTAACGTTCAGTACACGTCGTTCGTTGCAATCGCCTTGGCGTTCGTCGTCTGGTTCGTCATCTTCAAGACACCGTTTGGACTTCGTCTTCGTTCGGTAGGGGAACATCCGATGGCCGCTGATACGATGGGAATCAACGTCACGAAAATGCGCTTCATGGGCGTCATGCTCTCTGGTGCGTTTGGTGGTCTTGCCGGAGCGGTTTATGCTGTAACGGTCACGACGAACTTCAGTGGAACGACAATCGTTGGTCAAGGATTCTTGGCGATTGCCGCAATGATTTTCGGTAAATGGAATCCGCTCGGTGCGCTTGGTGCCGGATTATTCTTTGGATTCGCTCAAGCCCTTTCGATTATCGGAAGCAACTTACCGGTCATCAACAACGTGCCGCAGCTCTTGCTCTTGATTGCGCCATACGCGCTCACGATTCTTGCTCTCGCTGGACTCGTTGGTCGTGCGGATGCGCCGAAGTCGGTCGGTATCCCATATATTAAAGGGAAACGTTAATTCGAGATAGGACATATGTCCATTTCATCCAGGTTGTTTGGTGCTTAAGCCAAACAACCTTTTTTGATATACTTGCCTAGAGATGTCATGATTAGACTAGGTTACATGCGAGAAACATAAAAAAGACATATCGGTCAGAGGACCGATATGTCTTTCACGATTATTCGAATTTTAAAGCGTCCCCGTCGAACGACTCGTCCGCTACTTTGATCGAGTCTGTCGGACAACCCTCGAATGCATCCATCATGTCTTCATATAACTCATCTGGGATTTCAACAGTACCTGTGTTGTCATCCATTAAGTTGAACGCAAGACCTTCATCATCATAATCGTAAATATCTGGTGCTGCCGCGCCGCAAGCTCCGCATGCAATACATGTATCTTTATCGACGATTGTAAATTTTGCCATGATAATAACCCTCCAAACGGTTCGTTTCTCTTAGAAATCATTCTACTGACTATGAGTAATTGTAGTCTACATACCCAATTATTTCAATGAGGAAACGAGCGTCTTTTTGGTAGGATAATGATTTTTTTAAGGAAGTGACGATTTGGTTCATTTAGCGGATGGAGTTCTACTGCTGGCCATTAAACGATTAAATGGAGAACGGAGTGAGCGAAGTCTCTACCATGTCCTGAATGGAAAGCGCTCGGCCACAACGCTACAGGACGCATTTTTTTACGAGTTGGAGCCTCTTTTTGGACAGTTTCCGCAGACGACTTATTCGTACGAGTCTGTGCTAAAACAACTTGAGAAAAGAGGATGGCTCGATCGTAAACGATTTAGATTGACAGAGGCGGGGGAACTGCTAGCTTCACCTGAATCGGTGGAGCAACTATTCAATCGGTTGGGCGGGGAGCGCCGTGATTATAACGCGACCACATGGAAACGCTTGAGTTTGTTCGTGCAGACGTTCATGTCAAAAGAACACGCCCGTACATTTTATCCTGTTCAAGCCGATCGTCCGGCAGAAAAATGGGTTAAGCAGTTGTTACATCTTGATCGAGATTGGAAAACGCTCATGCGAACGTTTCATCAAGAGATTGAACAAGCACTTGAACAAATTGGTGACCCGTATGCGACGGCCGTCGTCTATCGATTCACAGGGGCGTTTGATACGGGTCTGACATATGAACAAATTGCCAGCCTGCTTCATGTTGATTCCGAGACGGCTCGTCTGTATTTTTTGGCCGGATGGAACGAACTGTTGATGGTCTTGCCGGATGATGCCAAACTACGTGGGTTTACGTACGGATTATCGACAGAACGGATGACTTATTCAGCGCGTGAGTCATATGAACTTTTCTTGAAGGGATACACGTTCCAACAGGTTCAAGCGAAGCGGAGATTACGTACGAGCACGATTGAAGACCATGTCGTCGAGATGGCGATGTATTTAGAAGTCTTCCCGCTCGAACAATTTGTACCGATGGAGGATGTGATCACGATTGAAGAGTTGCGGAATCCGAACAGCTGGGCGCTCAAACCGATATTTGAGAAAATGGAGCGTGTCAGTTATTTTCAAATTCGACTTGTCTTCGCAAGACTGAAACGAGGTGAGAGCTTTGTATGAAGCGACATTAAAACGAGTGTTCGGGTATGATTCGTTTCGTCCTGGGCAACACGACATCATTCACGCCGTAGTTGAAGGGCAGGATGTATTAGCCGTCATGCCGACCGGGGCGGGGAAGTCGTTGACGTTCCAACTCCCATCTTACATCAAAAATGAAGGGCTCACGGTGATAGTCTCACCGTTACTCTCTCTCATTGAGGACCAGATGCTTCATATACGAGAACGAGGAGAGCGTGGTGTCGCCCGTTTGACGTCGATGGAATCGGCTGAAGAAAAACAGGATATCATCAACCATTTGAAACGTTACCGCTTTTTATATTTATCACCTGAACAATTGGCAGTTCCCTATGTGACACGTGCCCTTGCGAATGTAAAAATTCAAATGCTCGTCATCGATGAGGCGCACTGCATCTCGCAATGGGGGCATGAGTTCCGGCCAGAGTATGCACGCTTGGGTGAGTTGAGAAAACAGATTGGGAGCCCTCAATGTATGGCGGTCACGGCGACGGCGCCAGAAGGCGTGAAACAGGACATCATTGAAAAGTTGGCACTGTTCTCACCCGAACAATTCGTCCACTCCGCCAATCGTCCGGAAATACGATTGTTGGTTGAACGATTGGAGAAAGAGAAGAAACTTGAGCGATTAAAAGAGTTGATTCAAGAGATTCCAAAACCTGCAGTCGTTTACACGGCGACCCGTCGCGAAGCGGAGGCGTTAGCCTTTGAGCTAGAGGACGCTTTGTTTTACCACGGAGGCATGTCCACGGAAGACAGGCGACTCGTGCAGTCGCAGTTTTTACGGGACGAAGTGTCGGTCATGGTATGCACGAGTGCGTTCGGGATGGGTGTGAACAAAGACAATGTCCGTTCCGTCGTTCATTTCCAATTGCCGGCTACCGTCGAGGCATACATGCAGGAAATCGGGCGGGCGGGACGCGATGGTCATCCGGCGTTTGCAGTCCTCCTGTATGCGGACGGGGACGAACGCATTCAACAGTTTTTAATAGACGGTCAATATCCGAAAGATGAGGACATGCGATTAGCCTACTTTGAACGTGAGAATGGGACGTCACTCGCGCAACTACCAAGATTGTTACGGATGAACGAAGAAGACCCGAAGTTTCTCCTGCTGAAGCAATTGTTGACAGAACGTTCGCTTCAAGAAGCCCTCGATTGGGTAAAAGAAAGAAAGCGAGATCGGTATCGTCAACTCGGGCAGATGATGGATTATGCCCTCGTCCGGACATGCCGACGCGATTACTTGCTTCGTTATTTCTCCGAACAAACAGTCGATCAAGAAGAATGTTGTGATGTTTGTGGGCCGATTCTGTTCCCGGATACAACACAAATCGTCCGAAAAAATGTGACAGAATGGAAAATTCGGTTGACGCAAATCTTTTCCTTTGAATAATATCATAGTAAAATGATAAAAAAGGTAAAGGAGGGCATACGTTGCGACATCGGAATCAGGCGGATTCTTTACGCGAGCAATTGGCGGACACGTTGCCGTCTCGAGCTGAGAGGCAAGAGGGCGAACGGAAGAGGAAGTTAAATGATAACTGGATGAAGCGCCCGTTGGCGATGACATTGACCTTCGCCATGCTAGCGATTATTCTCATTTTCATATATATCGGGCGACATGCCATATTTTAAGCGAGGTGCGAACAGAGTTCGCATCTTTTTTTATACTTAAAAAATTCTCGATTGCACAATAAAAGGGGTAAACCTCTTGCATTGAGGATATACTTATATCATAAGAACGAGTAAGAGAGGAGGGCGGAAATGCCGAAATACTCCATTAAAACCGTGGCGACGTTGACCGGTGTCAATCCGACGACCATTCGGGCTTGGGAACGTCGCTATCAGTTTATCGTGCCGAGCCGAACGGAATCCGGTCACCGCCTATATTCAGATCAAGATGTCGAAAAAATCAAATGGGTCGTGGATAAGCAGAAAGAAGGGCTTTCTGTCTCACAAGCCATTCAACAACTTCATCAAGCGCCTGAACCAGAACCGACAACGGCCAAACTATACGATGAAGAATTGAAAGACGGGCTGCTCCATGCGTTGCTCTCATTTGATGAACGGACAGCTCATGATTTGATCAATCGTGCGTTTAATACGTTCAGTTTTGAAAAAGTGACGAAGGATGTGATTGGGCCACTGCTCATGGAAATCGGTTCACGATGGGAGAATGGCTCGATTACCATCGCCCACGAGCATTTCGCCACGGCATTTTTACGAGCACGGCTTTCGACGCTGTCCCTTCAAATGCCGATGAACCCGTTCCTGCCACGTATCACGTGTGTCTGTGCACCCGGGGAGATGCATGAGATCGGATTATTGTTTGTCACGCTCTATTTGCGACAACATGGATACGATGTCATCTTTTTGGGAGCGGGTTTCCCGAAAGAAGATTTGAGTAAAGCGTTACATGATATCGACACTTCTTGTCTCATCTTCGCATGTACGCTGACTGAGCATATTCCGAACTTGTTAGAGGCGATGGATTATATTCAAAACGAGCATGCTGAATTAAAAATCGGTGCAGGTGGATATGCAGTCAGCCTGGAGAGAGAGCGATTCAATGGGTCATTTCTTGGCGACGCTCCTGAAGAGTGGACAAAATGGTTATCAACTATTTGACACGGGATGAAAACGGGAGTAGCTTATTATTAGGATTGACTATTCACTGGAGGTTTTCGATTGAGATTTGAAAAACAAACAAAAGAACATCTTCGTGTATATGTGACTGCGAATGAGCTCTCGTTACGTGGAATCGCCATCGATACGATCGTAGGGGAAAACGGTCAACAACTGTGGAAAGAACTACTTGAAACAGCAGAAAGTGAGTACGGATTTTCACCGCAAGGAGCGGTTGATTTGAATGTGACAATGTTCCCTCGCGATGGACTCGTCATCGATGTTCAAAAAGGTGAAGCGATTGCTGAGCTCGATGTCGAGCAGGTCGAGATTCGATTAACGATTGATGTAATCCATCATTTGATTTATCAGTTCGAGGACATTGAAGATGTGATCAACGCTTCGATTCGTCTTTTCCCGCATATACATGAAACCGAGCAGGGTGGCACGCTTTATCATTACAACGGTCATTACTACCTTCACTTCGTTGAGGTTCTTCCTTCGCAGGTAGAAGAACGACTCGCGGCCATTTTGTCCGAGTACGGCAAGACGACTACGGTCAGTCCGTACGTCATGATGGAATACGGAAAGACGATTCAAACTGAACAAGCCGTGAAAGAGCTGTACGATGCATTCGCATGAGTACGGCTTTTTTACTTTTCTGTTCCTATTGTTTTTAGGGTGTCCGTGTTATGATTAGACTTGAATTTTCAGTAGCTAGTTGAAGGAGAGATTGGAATGAAAGTCGCTGTTTTATATGGTGGAGTGTCAGGAGAACGAGAGGTATCTCTCACGAGCGGGCAAGGGATGATAGAAGCGTTGACGGAACGTGGTCATGAGGTCACGGCCATTGACTTTCATCCGAAACGGGCGAACGAGCTGTTAACATTGGATGTCGACGTCGTCGTCAGTGCGTTGCACGGGAAGTATGGTGAAGATGGTCGTGTGCAATCGTTATTAGAAATGGCTGGAATTCCTTATACGGGATCAGGTGTCTTGGCATCTGCTCTGGCGATGGATAAAGCGAGAGCAAAAATCATCTTCGCGGCATCCGGTATCCGAGTCGCTCGTGACGTCTTAATCGAGTCACGAGAATCAATCGATGCAAAAGTCGCTGAGTGGGGAATGGAGTTCCCATGTGTCGTCAAACCAGCGCAAGAAGGATCATCGAATGGTCTGACGATTGCAATGGACGAAACGATGTTACGTGAAGGAATTGAAAAAGCGTTTGCTTGTGATTCAGCGGTACTTGTCGAGCAGTACATCAAAGGGAAAGAGCTGACAGTTCCCGTCATCGGGAACTTTGGGAAAGAAGAGGCTCTTCCTGTCATTGAAATCATTCCAAAAAATGAATTTTACGACTATGAATCGAAGTATACGGAAGGTGGTTCGATTCATGTCTGTCCGGCTGAAATCTCGGTCGAGCTGACATCGGAGGTTCAACAGGCGGCAGTTCTTGCGCATCGCGCGCTCGGTTGTTCAGGATATTCGCGCTCTGACTTCCTCGTTTCAGAAGAGGGAAAAGCCTACATTCTAGAGACGAATACTCTGCCGGGCATGACGCCGCTTAGCCTGTTTCCGGATAGTGCCAAGACAGTCGGAATCTCGTACGGTGAGCTTTTGGAACGCTTTATCGAGCTCGCACTTGAGCGCGTAGCGAAGTAAGACATCTGGATTACGCCATCCATCAAGAAAACGCTTTCATTATTTTTGAAAAGCCCTTTCAAATTGAACGCGTATCAGCTATACTTTTAAACGAATACGAGGTTAATTCTTGGGGGAGAATTGACAATTTAGGGGAGGAAACCTTCATGATTACGGATCAAGAAAAAGGTCATCAAAAACGAAAAAACATCTTGGAATCGACACAAGAGGTAATTCACGAAGCTTTAGATAAACTCGGCTATCCAGATGAGATGTACGAGTTATTAAAAGAACCGCTTCGCATGCTGACCGTTCGGATCCCTGTTCGCATGGACGATGGCTCAACGAAGATCTTCACAGGCTATCGCGCTCAACATAATGATGCGGTCGGACCGACTAAAGGGGGAATTCGGTTCCACCCGAGCGTAACGGAGGTAGAAGTCAAAGCATTATCAGTATGGATGAGTCTAAAAGCAGGAATCGTAGACTTGCCTTACGGTGGTGGGAAAGGCGGAATCGTCTGTGACCCACGCGAGATGAGTTTCCGTGAAATTGAACGTTTGAGTCGCGGATATGTCCGTGCCATCAGTCAAATTGTTGGACCTACAAAAGATATCCCGGCTCCGGACGTGTTCACAAACTCACAAATCATGGCATGGATGATGGATGAATACAGTCGCATCGATGAATTCAACTCACCTGGATTCATCACAGGAAAACCGCTCGTTCTTGGCGGGTCGCATGGTCGTGAGACAGCGACGGCAAAAGGTGTGGCCATCATGATTCGTGAAGCGGCACTTCGTCGCGGAATCGAATTGAAAGGTGCGCGGGTCGTCGTTCAAGGATTCGGGAACGCGGGAAGTTTCCTTTCTAAATTCATGTACGATGCAGGGGCGAAAGTGATTGCGGTCAGTGACGCTTACGGAGCTATCCATGATGAGAATGGTCTCGATATCCCGTATTTGTTAGATCGTCGCGATTCATTCGGTACGATTTCGACATTATTTAAAAACACGATCTCGAACAAAGAAATGTTAGAGCTCGATTGTGATATTTTAGTCCCAGCTGCGATTGAGAATCAAATTACAGAAGACAATGCGGACGCGATTAAAGCATCGATTGTGGTCGAGGCAGCCAACGGTCCGACGACGAACGAAGCAACGAAAATCTTGACTGAACGTGGAATTCTCCTCGTGCCGGACGTGTTGGCGTCAAGTGGTGGGGTCACGGTTTCGTACTTCGAATGGGTACAAAACAACCAAGGTTACTATTGGACGGAAGAAGAAGTTGAGGAAAAACTTGAAAAAGTACTCGTTCACTCGTTCAATACGGTATACAATACATCTTCAGCCCGTAAAGTCGATATGCGTCTCGCCGCCTACATGGTCGGTGTACGCAAAATGGCGGAAGCCTCACGTTTCCGTGGCTGGGTCTAATCAAAAAAAGTTCGGTCAACTCAAGTTGACCGAACTTTTTTATACGTTAATGCGGTTCGCAATCGTATCGGCAATCGCCTTGCCGTGGAATCTACCGTTCTCAATGAAGATTTTGTTCGCATCGTTTCCGGCTGCGACCACGCCCGCAATGAAGAGGTGTTCGACATTTGTTTCAAACGTTTCTTCATCGTATGTCGGGACACCACTCTCTTCATCGATCACAATGCCTGCACTCTCGAACAGATGGTGGTCAGGCTGATAACCGGTCATCGCGAAGACATGATCTGCATAGACATGCTTCTCTTCACCGTGTTGCCGGTAGTAGACGCCATCATCGGTGATGCGTTCGATTGTCGCCTCAAACTCCATTCGAACTTTCTCATGACGGACGAGTGAATCGAAGTTTGGAAGAACCCATGGTTTGACGGAAGGGCTATACGAATCGCCTCGATAGAGTACCGTCACAAAGGCACCAGCCTTTTCGAGTTCGATTGCCGCATCGACAGCGGAATTTTTCCCACCGATGATCGTGACGTGTTGTCGATAATAAGGATGTGCCTCGTTGAAATAGTGATGGACGTGCGGCAACGTTTCGCCAGGCACGTCAAGCAGACGAGGACGTCCATAATAGCCTGTTGCTAAAATCACATAGTCCGCTTCGCGAATGGTTTCGCCACGTCGTTCATGTCTTGATGTCACAATGAATCGGTCACTTTTTTTATCGACCGACTCGACCGTTTCGAACGGGTGGACGTTTAAACCGGTACGTGTGACGACTTCTCGATAATAGACGAGTGCATCTTGACGACGTGGCTTCAAATCCTTACATATGAACGGAATGTCTCCGATCTCGAGCAAGCTCGCGGAAGAGAAGAACGTTTGATGCGTCGGATACCGATAGATGGCGTCGACAATATTTCCGCGCTCAATCACCGTACAAGAGACTCCGATCTTCTCCAGTTCGATGGCGGCCGAGAGACCGCATGGCCCGGCACCTACAATAATCGCTTGTTTGTTCACTGAATATCACCTCTTTGCTCATTGTAGGGAAGGGGGCGCAGTTGCGCAAGGTTATTGCTGGAAGCTAAAGCTATGTTCCATGACTGACTGGGATGAGCCGGACTCGAGTTCGACGAGGAGTCGTAAACGAGCTTTTTGTGAATTCAATCCGTTTGAAAAAATGACACCCATCTCCTTCAGTTGTTTGCCACCCCCGTCGTAACCGTAAACATCTTGAACGATTCCGTTGAAGCAACGGCTGACGATCACGACGGGAATCTCTTTGACTAAATGTTCTAGTGCGGACAAGAGGGTCGGCGGAACATTTCCTTGCCCTAACACTTCAAGGACGAGTCCGTCGTATCCAAGCGTGATTACAGATTCAAGTAAATCTGGTTCCATTCCTGCGACGACTTTCAACACGGCTACACGTTTTGAGATGGAAGGAATCATTTTCGGTTGTCTCGTTGCTGGTTGACTATAGATGAGTACGTGGTCCTTTGTGACCATACCCACGTTACCGAAGTGCACAGACTTGAATGTGTCGACTGAAGACGTGTGCGTTTTGGTCACGTTGAATGCCGAATGAATCTCACCGTTGAAAACGACAAGCACTCCTTTTCCACGAGCCGCTTCGCTTTTTGCGACGCGAAGCGCTGTGATCAAATTAAATTCTCCGTCCGAACCGACCTCGTTCGAGGACCGCATCGCTCCTGTCAACACGATTGGGACAGGCGCACCGAGCGTGATTTGTAAGAAGTAAGCCGTCTCTTCTAATGTATCGGTACCGTGCGTGATGACGACTCCGTCATACGTGTCTTGTGTCAGTTCACGTTGGATGAACTGTGCCAATTCAAGCATCTTCTCTGGAGTCATGTGAGGTGACGGGATATTTGAAAAGTGCTTTGTTGTAATGTGAGCAATATCAGTCGCTTTCGGAAGGGTGGCGTCGATTGGATTGACATCGCTCGGTTCGACGTGTCCTGTGCCGGATTGTGACATGGCGATAGTACCGCCGGTGTGGATCAGTAATAAATGATTCATAAGTGTCCTCCTAATTATTTTTATGAAGATTTCCATTTTCTAGGCGTTCTCTACTTTTTCTTTCAGACAATTCAGTGTATGCTAGGGAGAGAAAGGAGAGATGCATCATGATCGCAATCGCCTTGTCTGCGGTTGCACCTGGGCTCGCCCTTCTTTCCTACTTCTATCTACGCCATGAGTTGGAGGCAGAACCGCTCGGATATGTGATTCGTTCTTTCGTGGCCGGAGCCGTTCTCGTGTTCCCGATCATGTTTATCCAATATGCGTTCGTTGAAGAGGGAGTGCTTACTGGACCGTTTTGGCAGGCGTATGTCGCCACTGCCCTGCTTGAAGAGTTTTTTAAATGGTTTATGATTTATTATACAATATATATACATAAAGTCTTTGATGATTACTACGACGGGATTCTCTATGCGGTCGCCTGCTCATTAGGCTTTGCGACTTTAGAGAATTTTTTATACTTATGGGTGTACGATTCATTAGAAATTGCGATTTGGCGAGCAATCCTGCCTGTGAGCGGGCACGCTTTGTTCGCGGTCGTGATGGGGTACTGCTTAGGACGAGCGAAGCATTCGATTCGAGAACGGCTCTGGCTGTTCATGGCAATCTTTTCTGCGACGGTCATCCATGGAACGTTTGATTTGATTTTGATACTCGAACCGAATCAAAAGCTTCCTGCCGTGCTTTATATCGTCATTTTATGGACCGTGGCACTTTTACTCGTGCGAGCGGCAAACTTGTCCAATCGTCGACAATTTAAATAAAGGGGAAGAATCAGTATGTTAAAAGAAGGTCAAGAACTGAGAATCGAAGTGGAAGGGCGTGCAGAGGGGAAAACGAAAATTGCAGCCATAACCGATCAAGTCGTATGGATTGAGTCGCCGAGTGACATGATGACGCTCAAAACATTTTTTTTACATGAAGAGGAGGCCATGCGGGTCTTTTTCTTCCAAGGAGACAATCAGCTGTTCGCATTCGACACGAAAGTCGTGAAGCGAATCAGCGATGCCCAAATGACATTACGCTATGCGTTCAATTTGCCAGACGAGAAAAAAATCAAACGGATTCAGCGTCGTGAATATTTACGTGTTCCAGAAATGATTGACGTGACCGTTCTTGCAACCGATGAGGAAAGTTTCGAATCGTTCGAAACAACATCTCTTGACATATCTGCTGGGGGGATGAAAATCATCGCCAACCGCGCTCCAATCGAAGTAGATGAGTCCCTGATTGTCGTGTTTCGAATTGAGGATGAGCATGGCTCGCCCCAGAACTTCCGTCTTAAGAGCCGTCTTGTGCGCATACATAAACAGGAAGTGAAAGAAGAATTGTCTCTGGCATTTGAAGATTTGACCCCTCGTGACCAAGAGACGATTTTACGATACTGCTTCCGTGTTCAGCTTGAAGCGCGAAAGCGGACAGGGTCTGTATTTTCTTCAAGATAAAAAACTGTTATGATGTTCTCGGGATTATTGACCGAGAGGAGGAGGGTATCGGGAACACTCGATACCCGTTTTGTATGAAAAAATCATTACAAATTGCTTTAGACGGACCGGCGGGTGCTGGGAAAAGTACGATTGCCAAGTCGCTTGCGAAACAATTAGGGTATGTGTACATCGATACAGGTGCAATCTATCGGGCGGTAACGTATCGCGCCTTGAACGAAGGGATTGCGCTCGAAGATGGACCAGCACTTGCTCAGATGATCGGGGACATGTCATTACGACTCGTCCCATCGGAAGAGGGACAACGCGTATTTGACGGTGAGGAAGAAGTGACGTCTGTCATTCGCTCGAGTGAAGTGACGAATAACGTCAGTTTCGTCGCACGTCAACCTGAAGTGCGTGATGCCTTGATGGACCTTCAACGTGATTTGGCTAAAGAAGGCGGTGTCGTCATGGACGGCCGCGATATCGGAACACATGTCTTGCCGAATGCCGATTTAAAAGTGTTTATGACCGCTTCGGTCGAAGAACGTGCCCGTCGTCGCCATGAAGAAAATGTCTCGAAAGGCATCCCGAGCGACTATGAACAACTGATCGAAGAGATTGCGCTACGTGACAAACGCGATTCTGAGCGTGAAGTGGCGCCTCTCCGTCAGGCTGAAGATGCCCATTTCCTCGATACGACGACGTTGTCCATTGACGGAGTGGTTCAAGCAATTGAACGATTAATTGAAGAGGTGAAAGCATGAGCAAGCCATTAAACAATGGACCGTTCGGCATGTATCGATTGGCGAGAGGCGTCGTGAACGTCATTCAACGCTTATCGTTTCAGGTCGAATTCATCGGTCGGGAGAATGTTCCGATGGACGGGTCGATCCTTGTCTGTTCGAACCATCAGTCAAATTGGGACCCGGTGCTTCTCGCATGTGCGATTCCAAAGCAGCGTCCGCTCCGATTTTTTGCGAAGAAAGAACTTTTTAGTGTCCCGGTACTGAAGCATATTTTGAAGCGTGCAGGTCAGATTCCAGTATCTCGTGGGGAAGGTGACCGACAAGCGCTTCGTGTCGTGCTTCAAAAGTTGAAAGAGGATGAAGTCATCTCTATCTTTCCGGAAGGAACGCGTTCAAAAGACGGTACGCTTGGAAAGGCGCAAGCCGGTGTCGGTTTTTTTGCGATGCGTTCGGATGCACACATTTTACCGATTGCCATCATTGGCAAGTATAAGTTTCGCGCGAAACTCCGTGTCGTTATCGGGAAGCCGATCGACTTGTCAGAATTGAAAGCACGCAAGGCGAGTGCGCAAGAAGCGGCCGACTTGATCATGGATACGATTGCCGACCTCTACTTGAAGCACTCGTTCACGAAGTAAAAAGCGGATTGTAGAATTGAGGTTTAAACTTCTTTCAATAGAGGTACAATCTTCATAACGCCTTGACAAATTCTCGGAATTATAAGAGATTTATACTAGGTGTAAGCGCCTTTGGCGCTCCTTTTTGTACTCATCGTGAGGGGGTAGTGTTGGAATGGTCGAAGAAATGAAAGATATGCCTGATTTTGAAATTAATCGTGGTCAAATTGTGACCGGAACAGTCGTCAAAATCGAGGATAAGCAAGCGCTGATCGATATCGGTTATAAAACCGAAGCGATTTTGCCAATTAGCGAAGTATCAAGCATGCATCTAGACGATTTAAACGAATCACTCCAAGTGAACGACGAGATTCGTGTCAAAGTGAAAAAGGTCACGGACGAAGAAGTAGTCGTTTCGAAAAAAGACGTCGATGCCGAAGCAGCATGGGATCGCATCGTTGAAAAATTCGAATCAGGTGAAGTGTTTGAAGTGATGGTGAAAGATAAGGTCAAAGGTGGTCTTGTCGTCGATATTGGAATCCGTGGATTTATCCCTGCATCCCTTGTCGAAAGTCACTTCGTCGAAGACTTCTCGTCATACTTGAATAACCCAATTACCGTAAAAGTCGTCGAGATTGACCGCGAAAAAAATCGCGTCATCTTGTCACATAAAGCAGTTGTTGAAGAAGAGATGAGCGCGAAGAAATCAGAAACGCTCGAATCGCTTGAAGTCGGACAAGTAATCGAAGGAACAGTCCAACGATTAACTGATTTTGGGGCGTTCGTCGATATCGGTGGCGTGGACGGTCTCGTTCACATCTCGGAAATGGCACATAGCCGCGTCGAGAAGCCGAGCGACGTCGTAACTGAAGGCGACCGCGTGAAAGTGAAAGTGCTCGGGCTCGACTTAGATAATGAAAAAGTGAAACTTTCCATTAAAGAGACACAACCTGGTCCGTGGGAAACCATCGAAGGAAAGATCCAGCCGGGAGATGTCATCGAAGGAACTGTCAAACGTCTCGTGACGTTCGGTGCGTTCGTCGAAGTCGCACCACAAGTGGAAGGTCTGCTTCACATCTCGCAAATTGCGAACCGTCACATCGCGACGCCGTCTGAAGTCTTGTCAGAAGGCCAAGAAGTGAAGGTGAAGGTGCTAGATGTTCATCTCGATGATAAGAAAATCTCATTGTCGATGCGTGCGCTCGAATCATCTGAACCGACTCGTCAAGATGATGATCAAGCGTTACTTGATGAATATAGCGACCAAGGAGGATTCTCTGTCTCGGAATTGACAGGTGATGATTCTTCGGACGACTCTAAATAAGATGATCGTTCAAGCGGGAGTCATACTCCCGCTTCTTTTTGTATGGTCACTTAATTTTGCCTGTGATATGATAGGTAAGTTGCGTTTCGAAATGATGAAATGATGAAATTTTGATAGAAAGTTAGTGAGGTGTTGTTATGGGAATTCCAGTAGTGGCCATCGTTGGCCGTCCGAATATCGGAAAATCCACAATTTTTAACCGTATCATCGGTGATCGTGTCTCGATCGTCGATGATAAACCGGGTGTCACACGTGACCGTATTTACGGAACAGGAGAGTGGCTCAACCGTAAGTTCCATTTAATCGATACAGGTGGGATTGAAGTAGGGGACGAGCCGTTGCTCGTTCAAATGCGTCATCAGGCGGAACTCGCAATCGATGAAGCGGACGTCATCATCTTCATGGTGAATGGACGTGAAGGGATCACGGCGGCTGATGAAGAGGTTGCGAACTTGTTGTTCCGTTCGAATAAACCAATCGTTCTTGCCGTCAACAAAGTCGATAACTTTGAAATGCGAGATCTCATGTATGAGTTTTATTCCCTCGGATTCGGAGATCCGTTCCCGATTTCGGGTACGCACGGGTTAGGACTCGGTGACTTGTTAGACCAAGTATTTGAACTCGCTCCAGAAAAAGACGAGTACGAATACAACGAAGACGTGATTCAGTTCTCATTGATCGGTCGCCCGAATGTAGGGAAATCAAGCTTGACGAACTCAATCCTCGGTGAAGAGCGTGTCATCGTTTCAAACATTGCGGGTACGACTCGCGATGCGATTGATACACCGTTCACACGTGACGGACAAGAGTACGTCATCATCGATACGGCAGGTATGCGTAAGCGCGGAAAAGTATATGAATCGACAGAACGCTATAGTGTCATGCGTGCACAAAAGGCGATTGAACGCTCGAACGTGGTTCTCGTCGTCCTCGACGGGGAAGAAGGAATCATCGAGCAAGACAAGCGTGTCGCAGGTCTCGCACATGAAGCCGGGAAGGCGATTGTCATCGTCGTCAATAAATGGGATGCCGTCGAAAAAGATGATAAGACGATGAAAAAGATGGAAGAGAAGATTCGTCAAGAATTCTTATTCCTCGACTATGCGCCGGTTGTCTTCTTATCAGCGCTCACGTCAAAACGCTTGCAGACATTGTTGCCTGTCATCAAACAAGTGGCCGAAACACATCGCCGTCGTATCTCGACGAGCGTATTGAACGATGTCATCGTCGATGCAGTCGCGATGAACCCGACACCGACGGATAAAGGACAACGATTGAAGATCAACTACGCAACTCAAGTGGCCATCGAGCCGCCGACGTTCGTCTTGTTTGTCAACGATCCTGAGTTGTTGCATTTTTCGTATAAACGTTATTTAGAGAATCAAATCCGTAAAGCATTTGACTTCACCGGGACACCGATTCACATCGTGGCTCGTCAGAAAAACTAATAACGGGGGTGCCACTTATGGCAAACGTAGCTGTCATCGGAGCGGGGAGCTGGGGAACGGCCATCTCGCTCGTGTTAGCGGATAATGGCCATGATGTCCTGCTCTATGGACGTGAACAAGAACATGTGGATGAAATCAATTCGTCACATACGAACTCGTTTTATTTGAAAGACGCGCCATTACCTGAATCAATTCGTGCGACGACGAACTTGAAAGAAGCGTTAGACGGTCGAAGTATCGTCTTTCTCGTCGTCCCGAGTTCGGCGATTCGTCCTGTCTCAAAGGAATTGAACACATTGTTGACGGAACCTGTCACCATCGTTCATGCCGCGAAGGGGATCGAACCAAAAACGCATAAGCGCCTTTCAGAAATCATCGCCGAAGAAATCGACCCTTCTAAGCGTCGGGCAATCGGTGTATTGACTGGACCAACTCATGCTGAAGAGGTTGCGGTCCGTAAACCGACGACCATCACAATCGCATGTGCCGACCTTGATGTCGCGGATGAAGTGCAGGAGCTCCTCACCAACGATCAGTTCCGCGTGTACTTGAATTCTGATGTCGTGGGAGCCGAGTACGGTGGAGCACTGAAAAATATCATCGCCCTAGCGGCGGGTATGACGGATGGGCTTGGTTATGGGGACAACGCGAAAGCTGCCCTCATGACTCGTGGGATTGTCGAAATTGCTCGACTTGGCGTGAAGCTTGGAGCGAACCCTGCCTCGTTCTCAGGATTGACAGGGATCGGAGACTTGATTGTGACGGCGACGTCACAACATAGCCGTAACTGGCGGGCTGGTAACGCCATCGGTCGTGGTGAAAAATTAGAAGACGTTCTCGGGAACATGGGAATGGTCGTCGAAGGCGTCCGTGCCTGTGAAGCAGCCCATTCCCTCGCCAAAGAAGCGGGTGTGGAGATGCCGATCACAGAGGCGCTCTATAACGTGTTATTTGAAGGGAAGAGTCCTCATGATGAAGTGAAAAAATTGATGAGACGCCCGCAAAAACACGAGATGGAACAAGTTTTCCATTTTGAAGAATAGACAGATTGAGAGAGGAGCTGACGTTTTCGTTCAGTTCCTCGCTTTTTTTTGCTAAACTTGAAGTCTGGAGAACATAGAGAAAGTAGGGGGATAGACGTGACACCGTCACTCATCAAAATGTGGATATCATTCGCAGGGATCGGAGCTTTCGCCATCGCTGCATTAATGGTCGCACTCAGTCATACGAAACTGAGCGGTTGGTTCGCCACGCTCGTCAGACTGATTGCTTTCATCATTTTCTTATTTGGGACTGTAATTATGATTTTTGTCGTCGTCTCAGGACCGACTGGAGGATAAACGTGATGAAAAAAAAGATTGTCGCTATCAGTCTGGTTTTGACGACACTGTTAGCAGGATGTATGTTTCCTGAATCAGAACGGGCCAACAATATCCCGTACGAAGATCAATTGAATACGGTACAAAGTGCGGTCAATGCCTATCGTGAGCAATCTGGGGTATTGCCAATCAAAACGAAACCAGCAGAAACGCCTCTCATGGAGCGTTACCCAGTTGAATTCGCTCGTCTCGTGCCTGGCTATTTAGCGGACCCACCGGCGAATAGTTTCGAAGGTGGCGGGTTGTTCCAATATATCCTCGTCGATGTCGAGACGGAACCGACCGTGAAGCTGATCGACTTGCGTGTGTCTGAGCGGTTGCAACAACTTCAAACGAACATCAACGCATTTCGGGCAAAAGAAGGCAAGTTCCCATTTGACGGATCATTAGGTAAGAATCAGTTCACGCTCGATTATGATAAAATCTTTGTCACAGAAGAGCCGTTCATTCCAAGTCCTTATTCGGATCGTGAACTTCCGATCTATGTGGATGGCACGGGACAACTGTTTGTAGACTATCGAGAAGATGTGAAGGAAGCGCTTCAAAAGACGGATGAGTCACCTGAAATTGGCGAAGACATTCGTTATTTGCTCTATAAAGATGCTCCATTCGCCCCAGCTTATTCGCAAGGATACACAATTGATGAACGAGGAGAAGTCGTTTTTTTAAACAACTGAACCTGTTTTGATAGTGAATGTCGCGAAATCATGCAAAAAATGTTGTCATATCAACGTTTGTACGATATGATTAATCCCGTAAACTCCCTGTGAGAGGAGGTGAATCGTGATGAACAAAACTGAATTGATCCAAGCTGTTACTGAGAAAGCCGATGTTTCTAAAAAAGAAGCAACGAAAATCGTAGAAGCTACGTTTGAATCAATCACTGAAGCACTCCAAAACGGTGAGAAAATTCAATTGATCGGTTTTGGTACTTTTGAAGTTCGTGAGCGTGCTGCCCGTAAAGGTCGTAACCCACGTACAAAAGAAGATATCGAAATCCCAGCGAGCAAAGTTCCTGCATTCAAAGCAGGTAAAGCGCTCAAAGATGCGGTCAAGTAATCTGCAATACATAAGTCGCCGAAAGGCGGCTTTTTTTTGTTGGGTTTACGAGTTCGAATGACGTGAATGTGACAAAAATGTGCTATACTATGTCAGAATGACAATGAAGTGGACGAGGGGGGATAGCATGGAACAGTTGACAAATGAATTCGTTGTCACAGACCTTGCTCGTCAAATCGAAACACGTATGAATCATCCCTATTTGACGAAACACGAGGTTGTACCAGCCGTCGACATGTTATTGCTTCGTTGGATGGTCGAGATGATTGATTTGGAATCGATTGAGCATCGACAACTCGTGATGGCAACCTATTTCGCACATCAAGCGCTTGATTTACACGACCAAGTAAACAGCAGCCCGAACGGATCTTTGGCACGCCAATTAAAAGTGCTCGCCGGGGACTTTGCATCGGCTCAGTTTTATAAAATCTTGACGGAATTTCCATCATCATACAGTGATCGATTCGGTCAGTCTGTACAGCGGGTCAATGCGGCGAAGTGCACCTTATTGCTTGAGAAGAACGTTTCAATGAACGTTTGGCTCGAAGCGAACGTCGGATTGATTCAAACACTTTCCGAACTGATTGAACAACCTTATTTGACAACGAGCGGGAAACGAATGATTGAAAAGAAAGCGACAGCGCTTAGACAAGACCAAAAGGAGCAACTTACGACGTTGCTCGCGCATGCGGTCGCTTAGAACGGAAAGGATGTTACGCGTTGCAACCGATAGAAAAAGAGCAAAAAGTATACGAAGTATTTCAGTCCATTTCTCCGAGCTACGATACGATGAACTCGATTATCAGCTTCCGACTTCATAAATGGTGGCGACGGACAACGATGAAAAAAATGAACGTCTTTCCGGGGGCTAAATGTTTAGACGTTTGTTGCGGGACTGCTGACTGGACGATTCAATTGGCGGATGCTGCCGGAAACACGGGAGTTGTGAAAGGACTCGATTTTTCAGAGAACATGCTAAAAGTGGGAGAAGAAAAGGTCAAATCTTGGCCGAACATCGAATTGCTTCATGGAAATGCGATGGCTCTTCCGTTTGGTGACAACTCCTTTGACTATGTCACAATCGGATTTGGACTCCGAAACGTTCCGGACTATATGACGGTCTTGCGTGAAATGCACCGTGTCTTGAAACCAGGTGGAACGGTTGTTTGTCTCGAGACGAGCCAACCGACAGCACCGCTTTTTAAAGAGTTGTACCGTTTTTACTTTGGAACGGTCATGCCGCTTTTTGGAAAGGTCTTTGCCGGTTCATACGATCAGTATAAGTGGTTGCAGGAGTCGACCGATCAGTTCCCAGATCGTTTGACTCTCAAGCGGATGTTCGAAGATGCCGGGTTTGAACAAGTCGAAGTGAAGACATTCTCCGGAGGTGCATGTGCCATGCATCTAGGAAAGAAGTGGTGAACCATGTCTTTGAAGCGACTTTATCGTCATATGAACCGAGAGATTGATCAAATCGATCAATTCTTATCTACTCGAGTCAGGACGGACCACCCTGTCATTGAATCGGCATCGCGCCAATTACTCGATGCCGGTGGCAAGCGCATCCGACCCGCCTTCGTCTTACTGAGCGCCGGGTTTGGTGAGACGAAAGATATCCGTTTGACGAAAGTTGCCTCAAGTCTTGAGTTGATTCATATGGCATCACTCGTCCATGACGATGTCATCGATGACGCGATGCTCCGTCGTGGCAAACCAACCGTGATGGAACGATATGATGAAACAGTAGCGATGTATACAGGGAATACGTTATTCGGAGAAGCGATTCGTCTCGTATCCGAAATTGATTCACCAGAAGTGATGCGCATCATGGCAGATACGATGGAACGAATCTGTGTCGGTGAAATCAATCAAATCCAAGATCAATTTGAGTGGGGGCAATCACCGAAGCGCTATTTAGATCGGATTGCGCGAAAGACCGCTCTGTTGATTGAAACGAGTTGTGCGGCAGGAGCTGTCATCTCTGGAGCGTCTCCACAAATCGTGAGGCAACTAAGTCTGTTTGGATATGACATCGGTATGGCTTTTCAAATGACGGATGACTTGCTTGATTTTACCGCTAAGAGTTTTCAGCTCGGTAAACCGGTCGGGGAAGATTTGAAGCACGGTCATAAAACGTTACCGCTCCTATATTCATCTGAGGATTCCGACTTTTATGAACGCCTCCGTCAAGTGAACGCCTCGACGGATACGGAAGTGACGAAATCTCTCGTCCGGGAAGTGCAACGAAACGGAACGTTAGAACGCAGTCAACGGACGATTGATCGTTACGTCAACCGTGCCATCCGCCGACTAGACGGGTTGCCGGATGTTCCAGACAAGCGGTCGTTAATTGAAATTGCGCAATATATTGGGAAACGCAAATGGTAAATGCCCCATGTAACCCCTTTCAAAAATGTGTTGGACCGTGTACACTAAATACGTACAACGTACACATTTATAGACTTAGGGGGATTTGGGGAATGGAAAAGACATTTTTAATGGTTAAACCTGATGGGGTAAAACGTGGATTGATTGGGGAAATCATCTCACGCTTCGAAAACAAAGGATATACGTTGAACCGTCTCGAAATGGTGACACCGTCAGTTGAGGTCGCAGAGGCACACTACGCAGAGCATAAAGAAAAGCCGTTCTTTGGTGAATTGGTCGAGTTTTTGACTTCTGGTCCTGTCGTTGCGATGGAATGGGAAGGGGAAGACATCGTGGCCGTCTCTCGTTTAATGATCGGGAAGACGAAACCGGTGGATGCTCAACCAGGAACAATTCGCGGTGATTTTGCATCGACGATGTCACAAAACGTTATTCATGGTTCTGATAGTGTGGATAGCGCGGAACGTGAACTCTCACTTTGGTTCGCTGAAGTGGCTTCACACGTTTCATGACTTTTCGAGGGACGGGGAAACCTGTCCCTTTTTGATTCCCTTTGAATCGCCTGAGGTCACAAGAATGCGGAAATGAGAAAGAATTGAGGTTGAAATTGGTGATGAATGATTATGCCATCTTTGTAAAAAAGTTTTATATCAAGTCTGGTATTGACTTGAACTTATATAAAGAGGCGCAGATGAAGCGCCGTATGGTCGCACTACGCGAAAAGAAGGGGTATGCATCGTTTTTAGAGTATTTGAAGGCGATGGATACAGATCGTCAACTTTATGAAGAGTTTCTCGACCGAATGACAATCAATGTGAGTGAATTTTATCGCAACCCGATTCGTTGGCAACAGCTTGAAGAGGATATCCTCCCGCATCTGATTCGCTCGAGTCAAGGGAAGCTTCGCGTATGGAGTGCTGCCTGTTCAACCGGAGAAGAGCCATACTCACTTGCCATGTTGTTGTCGAAACATCTTGCCCCATCTCAATTTTCAATTATGGCTACGGACTTAGATGATGTCGTCATCGAAAAAGCGAAGCAAGGAAAGTACCATGAACGGGCGCTCATCGATTTGCCGGAGGAGTTTCAGAAGCGCTACTTTACCCGTCGTGGCGACGACTATTATATTTCAGATGAAATCAAGCAACTGGTGACGTTTAAAAAGCATAACTTGTTAGCGGATGTGTACGAACGCAATTTTGATTTGATCGTCTGTCGAAATGTCTTGATTTACTTCACTGAAGAGGCGAAAGAGAAGGTATATACGTCGTTCCAGCGGGCGTTACGTCCAGGTGGGATACTATTTGTCGGTGGGACGGAACAAATTTTCCAACCGAAACGTTACGGCTATGCAATGAAGCAAAGTTTCTTTTATGAAAAAATGGATGGATGAGGTGATCGGATGCGTTATTTGACAGCTGGTGAATCACATGGTCCCGGTCTGACGGTCATCATTGAAGGGGCCCCGGCCGGACTCTCTGTAGATATTTCTCAAATCAATGCAGAGTTAAAAAAACGTCAATCGGGTTACGGTAGAGGGCGCCGCATGCAAATCGAGTCTGACCAGGTAGAAGTTCGCTCGGGCATACGGCATGGCGTGACCACAGGTGCACCCATCACATTTTGGATTGAGAATAAAGACCATACGCATTGGAAACACGTCATGCAGGCTGAACCGATTGAGAGCGATATCGAAGTGAAACGCCGCGTCTCTCGACCGAGACCTGGACATGCTGACCTGGTCGGTGGGATGAAATACGACCATCGAGACTTACGTGACGTATTGGAGCGCTCAAGCGCACGAGAAACAGCGGCTCGTGTAGCGGTCGGGGCTTTCTGTAAGCAACTCCTTCAACAAGTCGGGGTATCCCTCTTTAGTTATGTCAAAGTGATTGGTGGGGAACGGGCGGAGTCGTGCACATTTGATTCGCTTCAAGAAGCACAAGCGGTCGTTGATGCCTCACCGGTACGTACGTTAGATGAAGAGGCCGCGTTGCGGATGATGCGTCGAATCGATGAGGCAAAGGCAAATGGAGACTCGATTGGTGGAATCGTGTGTACAGAAGTACATGGTGTTGTACCGGGACTTGGCTCGTATGTGCAGTACGACCGTAAACTGGATGCGAAAATCGCACAAGCGGTCATGAGTATTAACGCATTTAAAGGTGTTGAATTCGGTGAAGGGTTTGAAATGGCGTATCGTCCGGGTTCTGAAGTGATGGACCCGATCGCATACGGGGATGATGGGTATACGCGACTCAGTAACCATCTCGGTGGATTTGAGGGGGGCATGACTACGGGGATGCCAATCCTTTGTTCAGCCGTCATGAAACCCATTCCTACGCTCTATAAACCCTTACAATCGGTCGATATCGATACGAAAGAGGCATTTTTAGCTCAAATCGAGCGGAGTGACTCGTGCGCTGTGCCTGCCGCTTCCCTCGTCGTTGAGGCAGTCATCGCATTTGAAGTCGCGAAGGAAGTTTGTGAGACGTTCGGGCACGACACGATGGAACGAATCAAACATCGGGTCGATGAGTATCGGGAGGAGTTGCGAGTATGGTAACGATTTCAATCTCAGCATCGACCCCATACGAAGTCGTCTTGGACAATCAGGATTGTTGGATCGATTCAGTTGATTGGTCTAGTTATTCGATGCTATGGGTCGTTACGGATAAACATGTCGAGTCTCTTTACGGAGAGTCGTTCCGTTCTACATTGAATCTGACCCATTCCCACGTCGTCTCGTCCGTCGTCGAAGCAGGTGATGCGTCGAAATCGCTATCTCAGCTCGAGCAGCTTGTCGCAGAAGGGTTGCGCCACGGATGTGACCGCCAAACACTGATTGTCGCCTTTGGTGGTGGAATGATCGGCGACTTGGCTGGTTTTCTAGCAAGTGTCTACATGCGAGGCGTTCCATACATACAAGTGCCAACGACGATTTTGGCTCACGATTCGGCTGTCGGAGGCAAAGTGGCAGTCAATCACCCCTTTGCGAAAAATGCAATCGGTTCATTCTATCAACCGTTAGGCGTCTATTACAACGTCAGTCGACTGAATACCTTGCCCGTCCAGGAAGTGCGAAGCGGTCTCGGTGAGTTATTGAAACATGCGTACTTATCACGTTACGTCCTCGAATCTTCTTTCGAGGACGACTTGTTTTTAGACTTGAACGAGAATGAGCGATTGGATTGGGTGTCGTGGCTTGCCCGTGGGATTCGAGTGAAACAAACTATTGTCGAGACGGACGAGCGAGAACAAGGCATTCGTGCTTGGCTCAACTTCGGGCATACGTTCGGTCATGCCCTTGAATCGGTGGAAGCCTATCGTATCCCACATGGGGAAGCGGTTTTACACGGGATGGTGTTCGCTTTCCTCGTGTCAGGAGATGAAGTTCGAGCGAAGCGATTGTTCGATTGGATGCGTTCGAACGACGTCACGCCAATCGATTGGCAACCATTCGACCACTACGTGGAAAAAATGATGCTGGATAAAAAGAACCGTCATGGTGTAATTCGTTTTGTGTTACTTCGTGAAACGATCACTGTGGAGTCGGTACAGCTCGAACATCTTCGACATACGTTTGAACAGATGAAAGGATGGTGGGAACGATGAGTTTAAACGGTTCTATCCGTGTACCGAGTGATAAATCCATCACACATCGGGCACTGTTATTCGGGATGATGGCGAACGGGACGACGCACGTGCGAAATCCACTCCTCGGTGCCGATTGTCGTTCGACGCTCGAGGTGATTCGATCACTTGGAGCCGACGTGACAGAACTGCAAGACGAACTAGTTATTAAGGGGACTGCGTCTCCGCGCTCGGCACGTCTAGACTGTGGAAATTCAGGTACGACGATGCGCCTACTGATCGGTGTCTTGTCCAGCTATAACGGGTCGTTTGAACTCGTAGGCGATGAATCATTATCCCGGCGTCCGATGCGACGCGTTACAGAGCCTTTACGAAACATGGGCGCACACGTGACAGGGGATATGGCACCCCTCGTCATCGAAGGAACGACGCTTCGATCCATTGACTATACGTTACCGGTCGCAAGCGCCCAAGTAAAGTCGGCCGTCCTGCTCGCGGGCTTACATGCCTCGGGTACAACGATTGTTCGAGAACCGATGTTGTCACGTGACCATACCGAGCGCATGTTGCCCCTGTTTGGTGCGAAGCTATCGATTGTAAACGAGGAAGGGTTACGCGTCATCCGTGTCGAACCCTCGTCATTGACAGGATGTACGGTCGACGTACCGGCAGACCCGTCATCGGCTGCGTTTTTCTGGGCAGGGGCGGCCATGGTGGCAGATAGTTCAGTTACGACGAAGGACGTCTGTTTGAATGAGACACGGATTGGATTTTTACGTACGCTTGAACGGATGGGTGCGAATGTCGTCATTTCGAACGAACGATTGGTCGGTGAAGAACGAGTCGGAGACGTCACGGTCACGACGAGTGAGCTAACCGGCACAGTCGTCGAAAAGGATTTAATTCCTTCACAGATTGATGAATTACCACTGTTCGCACTCGTCGCCTCTCAAGCGAATTCACCGTCCATCGTGAAAGACGCAGCGGAACTGCGCGTGAAAGAAACTGACCGGATTGACGTGGTCGTCTCGGAACTACGGAAGTTAGGTGTGGACATTGTCGGCACTGAGGACGGATTCATCGTCAATCCGAGTCGCCTTCATGGAGGAGATGTCTCGACTTACGGAGACCATCGCTTGTCCATGATGTTACAGATTGCGTCACTCATGACCGATGAAGCCGTTCACATCGAGGGGATCGAGGCATCCGATGTCAGTTATCCTCGATTCCGTGAGGATTTACAACGGGTTCAACGTAAGATAGAATAACGACAAACCGAAGCCCAGGAGGACGAACCATGCTAGATGAATCAGCTTTAACACATATAATCGAGATGCTTGAGTCAGGTGAGACGGAACATGCACTCATGCATCTAGAAGAACTTGAGAAGGAAGGGTCGGATGATGACCGTTTAGCTATCGCCGACCTCTATTTAGAGTTAGGTCTTGCCGACCGGGCGACAGCCGTTCTCTCAAAACTATACGTCGACTATGAGGGAGACCCGAATGTCGCCCTATCGCTGGCGGAAGCATACTTGGATAGTGACCGTGAAGAGGAAGCGATTGCCGTGCTTGAAAAAATCAAATCGGATGACGCAGATACGCAAGTGAGGAGCCTCGTCCTCCTTGCTGATCTGTATCAATCGCAAGGATTGGATGAAGTGGCAGTGAAGAAACTGATGGAGGCGCTCGAGAAGAATCCGGATGAACCTTTACTCATCTATGGATTGGCTGAATTGTATGCTTCTACCGGTTCATTTGAACAAGCCATTCCACTCTATGCGCGACTTCCGAAGATGAAGTTGCCGGCTGAAATCGACTATCAAGCGGATTACGCGGAGGCCCTCACGATGGTCGGATCGTTTGAAGAGGCGCTCGAAGAATATGAGCGGGCCACACATCGCGATTTGAACACCGTCTTCGGTCATGCGATGACGGCTCATCGGATCGGACGTGAGGAAGTGGCGATCAAGCAGTTCAAAGAGCTTCAGGCGATGGACCCAGACTTCACGTCGCTCTACTTGCCCTATACCGAGGCACTCGATGCAATCGGGCAAACAGAAGAGGCCATTGAGATCGTCGATCAAGGTATCACGCGCGACGATTATAATGATGAACTACGCCACGTCAAAGCAAGACTGCTTCTCAAACTCGGAAATCGGGACGGTGCCATTAAAGAACTTCGTGAGGCGCTCGTGTTAAATCCAGAGTCGTTACAAGCGACCGAATTGCTCTTATCGATTTTATTTGAAGCAGGAGAATTCGATGATGTTCTCGAAACCATCGATGCACTCGAAGATCATGCGACGTCGCCGCTCATGACATGGTATAAGGCGAAGGCGAAATATGAGCTCGAAACGTACGACGAAGCGGTCAGTCTGTATGCCTCAATTGAACCGATGATGAAAGAGGACGTGTCATTTGTGACGGAATGGGCTACACTGTTGATAGAGGAAGGTCGTAGACAAGATGCGCGACGTGTGGTCGAGCAATCGCTTGCATTGGTGGTCGACCTCGATGATCGCCAAGCGCTCGAAGAACAGCTCGAACAATTGTCTGATGACGTAGAATGAATAAGGGAAGGGAATGAGGTCAGATGGTCGAGCGGAAACGTAATTTTTTGAAGCGATTCGTCGCTCATCATACGCTTCGGAAACGTGAAGCAAAGTGGATTCTTGACTATTGGTTAAGACATCCTGAAAAGCTTGGCAACGTTCATTTCGTGACAAACGCTTCGGTCTCACCACGTAGTCTCGTGATGACAGCGTACGGGTTTGACGGTGAACCGTTTCGATACCGACGGGGAGACCTTGTGACCATGAATCCTGAGAAGGCTTATCATGACATCCGTCTACACGATGGGCCAATCTATGTAGAGTTAAATTTTCAAGGCATGATGATCGATGAGAACTGGGTCGACATCGTCGAACAGAATCCGTTTGAACCGGTGGCAGAAGTGAGAGATGAAGTCTCGTCTTCTGCTCAAACGATCATTCAAGCATCGGTTGCTCAATTTGAAGAAGAACGATTGCTGATTGAAATCGATAAGGCGCTCGATCGACGGGACGAAAATTTATTTCGTAATCTGACGACTCAACTTCATCAAGTGCGATCATCTAAATTATTTTGAAAAAAACAAGCGCTTCCGTTCCGGTAGGCGCTTGTTTTTTGGTATATTAATTACGTAGGAATACACAATTATTTCACAGTTCGTTCATAACTTTGAAAGGTGAGCGAAGTCATGTACGCTACAATAGACATGATGAGATATGAAGGAGAGGAGGGAAAAGATGAGGTTCGATAGTCAAGGGGCACTCCGCTCGATTGCCGAACGACAATACGTCGATACGCTCATCGTTCCGCTCGCAGAATTGGCGTTTGGTGAGGATATGGTTCGCAAAGCCGAAAGCTATGAAGTGATTCATGCCGTCACGACCGAGACAGAACGTCAATTATCTGGTCGAACGATGCTCAGCCCGACCATCAGTTACACCGATGTGGAAGCTGGTGTGAAATTGGCGCAGGATGTGGTGGCGAAAGCAAATTCATCTGGATTTTCTTACGTATTGTTTATCGCGTCAGACGTCCGTTTCAAAGCATTTGATTTGCCGGTTTTGTTCGTACCACCGCTCGCGCTTGGATCGATGTCAAGCGATCAAGCGCACACGATGGTCCAGAATTTTGCGACACAAGTCATCACGGAACTTTCGAGCCGTTGGATGGCGACATGAAGCGGTTGACGTAGAGGTTTTATTGATATACTATTTTGTTGAGTGAGAAATTTTTGTGAAGAATGCATAAAGAATTATGGGGTTATGCACACGAATGAGGGGGGAACGAAATGGCTCAAAATGGGTCAAAAGTCACGCGCCGTCAGTTCTTAACGTACACACTGACTGGAGTAGGTGGCTTTATGGCGGCAACATTGATCAGTCCGATGGTCAACTTTGCGATCGATCCGGTTTTGAAAAAAACTGGTGCAGGCGACAAAGTAAAAGTAATGAGTCTTGATGACATCACGACTGAGCCGCAACGTGTCGACTTTAAGAAACAAACACAAGATGCTTGGTATGAATTTGAAGAAACGCTTTCAGCATGGGTTTACAAAACAGATAGTGGCGAGATCATCGCACTTTCTCCGATTTGTACACACCTTGGCTGTCAGGTAGCATTTGCGGGTGATCCGACTCGTCCACAAGAATTCTTCTGTCCGTGTCACTTGGGACGTTACGAAAAAGATGGAACGAACATTCCAGGTACACCGCCGACAGCACCACTTGCACGTTATGAAAAAGAAGAAAAAGACGGCTTCCTATATTTAGGTAGTCCAGTCGCTCAGTAATGAGAGGGGGAACTAGCCGATGTTACAAAAAATTTATGACTGGGTCGATGAACGCGTAGACATCACACCGCTCTGGCGCGATATCGCAGACCATGAAGTACCGGAACACGTCAACCCTGCTCATCACTTCTCTGCATTTGTCTATTGTTTTGGCGGTTTGACGTTCTTTACAATCGTCATCCAGATCCTTTCAGGGATGTTCTTGACGATGTATTACGTACCAGATATCATCAACGCGCACGCGTCGGTGTATTATTTGCAAAATGAGATCGCACACGGACAAATCGTTCGTGGGATGCACCACTGGGGCGCATCTGTAGCAATCGTCATGTTATTCTTACATACGCTCCGCGTGTTCTTCACGGGATCGTATAAGAAGCCACGTGAGCTCAACTGGGTCGTTGGTGTTCTCTTGTTCTTCGTCGTCTTGGCGCTCGGACTCACAGGATACTTGCTTCCATGGGACATGAAGGCATTGTTCGCAACGAAAGTTACGCTTCAAATCGCTGAAAGTGTACCGGTTATCGGTGGTATTGCGAAGACACTTCTCGCTGGTGGTGAGATTGTCGGGGCGAGCACACTCGCACGATTCTTCGCAATTCACGTCTTCTTCTTACCGGCGGCATTGTTCGGACTGTTGGGAGCCCACTTCTTGATGATTCGTAAACAAGGGGTTTCTGGACCGCTATAAGCCGATTCGAGGAGAAAAAGGAGGAGAAACGATATGCATCGCGGTAAAGGGATGAAATTTGTAACCGACTCTCGAGTAGGAATCTCGAATCGGAAACAAAACATTGCAAAAGACTATTCAGAATACCCAGGACGCACAGAGGCGTTCTGGCCGAACTTCTTGCTTAAAGAGTGGATGGTAGGATCGGTCTTCTTGATCGGATTCATCGCTTTGACAATTGTCGAAGCACCACCGCTTCAAAATATCGCCGATCCAACGAACACGTCATACATTCCGTTGCCGGACTGGTATTTCTTGTTCTTGTATCAATTACTCAAATATCAATTCGCTGCTGGGGACTGGATCTTACTTGGTACAGTCATTATTCCAGGCTTGGCGTTCACGGCACTTCTCGTTGCACCATGGCTTGACCAAGGTCTCGAGCGTCGACCGGCGAAACGTCCAGTCGCGATCAGTTTCATGTTACTTGGAATTCTCTCGGTCTTCTACTTGACTTGGGAATCTGTTCAAACGACACACTGGGATCAAGTCCATGCACAAGGTGAGCTTCAAATTCCAGGTGAAGGTCCTGAAATCGATACAGCGGCTCCAGGATATGAGATTTATTCAGCTCAATCTTGCGTCAACTGTCACGGTCAAAACCTAGAAGGTGGAGCAGCGGCTCCAGCACTCGTCGGCACACAGTATACGGCTGAAGAAATCGCGGAAATCGCGGTCAACGGTGTCGGTACGATGCCAGCTGGTCAGTGGGATGGTTCAGATGAAGATCTCCAAGCCATGTCTGAGTTCATCGCTTCATACGGTGAAGGCGGCGAAAATAACAAGTAAGTCATCAAGTGTAGCCTGAATATCGGGCTACACTTTTTTACTTCTGCACGACGCATACGATAAACTGAAGAAAAAGGATTGAGACAATGAACCCCATGTTTTTAAAACCGTTCTTGATGCATCGGATTGTATTGACTATTCTATTGATCATCAACTTGGGAGGGACGATTTACGGGTATATCTGGTACGAGCCTCAATTACGTGACACACCGTACATCTATTGGCTGTTCGTACCGGATAGTCCGACAGCATCATTCTTCTTTACGATTGTCCTCGGACTTTGGTTAGCTAACAAGCGCTCCCCGTTGTTCGAGACGCTGGCCTTCATCACGTTGATTAAATACGGGGTCTGGGCCGTGATTATGAACATCATGTATTTGGGCACGTTACCACCGGATGCGCCGACCTTGACCATCTTGATGGCCGTCATGTTGATGGTCTCTCACGGTGCAATGGCCTTACAGGCGCTCATCTACGCGCCATTCATGAAATGGACGGTCACCTCGTTTGTATGTACGCTGATTTGGGTAATTCATAATGACGTCGTCGATTATGTACTCGGTCAATGGCCACGTTATCCGTCACTGGCAGAACACATCATGTGGATCGGTTACGGCTCTTTCTGGTTAACCGGATTATGTTTTTTTATGGGATATGCCTTCGTACTACGTCCATCGCTTGAAAATAAGGTCATAAGAATGTAAAATCAAATTATCAAATACATGCAGAGGTGAAATAGAAAATGTCATTAGGTGGCTATATTTTCTATCTTGCACTGATCATGCTCATCCCCTTATGGGCCCAGATGCGAGTGAAAAGTACGTATAAGCAGTTTTTGAAACAACCGCTCCAAAGCGGTGTCACAGGTGCGCAAGTCGCTGATTTCATCATGAAACAAAACGGTGTGCACAACGTGAGAATCGAAATGGTCGATGGACTCATGAGCGATCACTATGACCCGGTCAATAAAGTCGTTCGTTTGTCTCGCGAAGTGTATCAAGGGTCGACAATCTCGTCTGCCGCGATTGCTGCGCACGAGATTGGTCACGTCATTCAAGATGCGACAGACTATAAGATGATGCGCGTTCGCCACAGCCTTGTTCCGGTCGTCAACATCACGTCGAACTTGTCGTTCCCGTTGTTGCTCGGTGGATTCTTATTTGGGGCACTCGGTTTAGCTCAGCTCGGTGTCATCATGATGCTCGGGGCGGTCGTGTTCCAGTTGATCACGTTACCGGTCGAGTTCGATGCATCGAAACGAGCGATGGCTCAACTGACGTCTCACGGAATCGTGACGGCGACAGAAGAGACAGGTGCGCGGAAAGTGTTGAATGCCGCGGCTTGGACTTACGTCGCTGCAACGCTCGTTGCGGTTGCCGAACTTATTCGCTTGGCACTCATCGTCTTTATGCCGCGTGATGAATAGGATTGAATGGAATCCCGTCGATTGGCGGGATTTTTTAATTTTTTGACGAAAGGAAATATTGTTAATGAAACCGCAACTGACAGAGACAGGTCATCACCAATTGACAAATCGACTTGCGAGGTTAAAAAATGAGCGAACGGATGCGCGTGAACGGATACGGACAGCTCGAAAATTTTGTGATTTCCGTGAAGACGTCACCTATCTTGAAGCGGTACATGAATATGAACGGATTGAGGCGGATATTTTAGAACTGAATTACCTCCTTGACGATGCGACAATTGTCGCGTCGGAACGTTCGGAAGTCGTGACGTTCGGAAATCAGGTCGTGATTCGGGAACTACAACAAGAAGAGACCGAGAGCTATCGAATTGTGGGTGAGGTAGAAGCGGATATAGAACGAGGAAGCATTTCAATGACATCGCCACTCGGTCGTCGTTTGATGGGTGCGACAATTGGTCAAACAATTCAAATCGAAACGCCAGGAGGCACGATTCAAGTCGAAGTGCTCAACATCGAACCATAAAAATCGCCTCGTTCATCTTATGAACGAGGCGATTTTTTAGCTTATTTCAGAGGCATCCGATTCTCATCGAACGTAAAGCCTTCGCCCCCGACTTCATACACGTGATGGAACGTGACGAACGCATGCGGGTCGATTTGTTTGACGATTGTCTTCAATCGGTTCACTTCGTTTCGACCGACGACGACATATAAAACCTCGAGTTCTCGGTTTGAATAACCACCTTTGGCGAGCAGTCGAGTCGTGCCTCGATTCATCGTCGCATGAATCCCATCCGCAATGGCAGTCCGATGGTCACTGATGATCATCGCCGCTTTACCAGCATATGTCCCTTCCTGCATCGAGTCGATGACGCGTGCCCCGATATAGACGGCGAGGAGCGTGTACATCGCCTCACGAATGTCGAGGTACGTCAAACTGAGGACGATGACAAAGAAGTCGAAGATGAGAAACGTCTTCCCGATCGACCATCCGAAATAGCGTTGTACGAGTCGTGCGATGATATCGACGCCGCCCGTCGTCCCGCCATTGTTAAAGATGATGCCAAGCCCGACCCCGATGAAGAGACCGGCGAAAAGACTTGCGAGCACCATGTCATCTGTCAAATCGATGACGAGCGTCGAGTACTTGGCGATGAGTGCATACCAAATTGAAAAAGAGAATGTCCCGATGAGCGTATAGATGAAGGTCGTGCGACCTAACAACTTGTAACTCATGAAAAAGAGTGGGATGTTTAATGCCAAGTTCGTGACAGAAGGTGATATATCAAACAGTCCACGGAGGATCAATGTGATCCCGGTGAACCCACCCTCGGCCAAATTGTTTTGGACGTTGAAGTGATAAACGCCGAATGCAAAAATAAAAGAACCTATTAAGATAAAAATAATATTTCGAACACGAATCGGTAATTGTACCGTCATCAGGTTCACCTCCCCTTAGATAGAGTACTCGAAAAACAGTTCGATTGACTACCCTGAACATATGACATTCAGAAACGAGTCGGCTATACTTTTCAAAGAAGAGGTGATGTAGATGAAAGTAGTAGCCATCGGGGCACATCCGGACGATATCGAAATCGGAATCGCCGGCATGACCGCCCAATGGACGAAAGAGAAGACTGAGGTCGTATACGTTGATTTGACGAGAGCGGAACTTTCTTCAAATGGTGATGTAGAAACGAGACGACAGGAGGCAAGTGCGGCTGATGACGTGCTTGGTGTCCGTCGAATCAATCTAGGATTTAAAGACCGTGGGATTGACGGGGGAGAAGAGCAGCTCGAGGCAATCGTCTCCTTGATTCGCCGTGAGCGCCCAACCCACTTGCTCTATCCATACGAAGTCGACCGCCATCCTGACCATGCGGCCTGCGCCCATCTCGTGACAGAGGCGCTGTTTAATGCCGGAATCAGAAAGTACTTACCCGAACTCGAGGCATATCGTCCGGAAAGTGTGTACCAATATATGATCAATGCTCACGTCGAACCAGATGTGTGCGTGGATATTAGTGACACGATCGAAGTGAAGACACGGGCGCTTCAATGTTACGCGAGTCAGTTCACTCCGGTCGATGGGGTAAAGACACCGCTCACCGATGCATATGTGGAACGGGTTATCGCCCGTGAACGCCATTTTGGGAGCTTGATTGGAGTCGCCTATGCGGAAGGGTTGAAGCGCGTTCGACCATATGTCGTAAAACAGGCAGGTGAACTCGCATGACGTATCGGATTGGGATTCTTTGTTATCCATCTGTCGGAGGCTCTGGGATTTTAGCGACAGAGCTCGGGATGAAGCTTGCGGACCGTGGGCATGATGTGCATTTTATCACGAGCAGCATGCCGTTTCGTTTGAACGCCTATCACCCAAATATTACGTTCCATCAAGTCGAAATCAATCAATATTCGGTCTTTCGTTATCCGCCGTATGATATGACATTGTCAGCGAAGATTGCGAGTGTCATCCAATCGTTCGGTCTCGATGTCATCCATGCACACTATGCCGTACCGCATGCCGTTTGTGCTGCGCTTGGTCGCGAGATGGCGGGTGTGAAGACCCCGATCGTGTCGACGTTACATGGTACCGATATCACCGTACTCGGTGAGGACGAGGAACTGAAACCGGCCATTCTATACGGGCTGCGTCAATCGAACGCGATCACGGCGGTCTCTCATAGTTTGAAACGGGAGACAGAAGAGCGGATTGCCAGTGATTTGCCGATCCAAGTCATCCATAACTTCATCGATGAATCGGTGTATACGCCTCAATTCGACCCGACATTACGGGAACGGTACGGCTTGTCGGATGAGGACCGGGTCGCCATCCACATTTCAAACTTCCGTCCTGTCAAACGCGTCGACCTCGTCCTTGAGGCGTTCGATCAGATGGATGTGCCGAATAAGAAACTATTACTCGTCGGAGATGGTCCGCTCATGGGTGCGATGCGTCGACTCGTGACGGAGATGGGGCTTGAAGAGCAGGTCATCTTTGCCGGGAAACAAGAACAAGTCGCCGCACTTCTTGCAATCAGCGACGTTCACGTCCTGTTATCAGACAAGGAGGCGTTCGGTCTCGTGGCGCTCGAGGCGATGGCGACGGGTGTGCCCTCTGTCGTGAGCGATGCGGGTGGGCTGCCGGAAGTGATCACGGACGGTGAGGATGGTTTCGTCGTTCCAAAAGGGGATGCGAGCCAGGCCGCCTCTGCGATAGAGCGGCTTTTGACCGATCGTGAGCTACGAGAACGGTTCCGACAAAACGGATTGGTGAAATCTCGGCGATTCGCCTCACAAGATATCGTGACCGAATATGAACGCTTGTATGAACAGGTGGTGACATCATGACGGAATGGGAATACGCAAAACAAATCATCGACACGATCGAACAGCATGGTGGCGAGGCGTATATCGTCGGTGGTGCTGTTCGGGATTATGTGCTCGGGAGTCTGCCCGATGATATCGATTTGGCGACGTCCCTCTTCCCGGAAGAGGTGATGGCGCTGTTCCCGAAGTCGGTTCCGACCGGTATCGAACATGGGACCGTCACGGTCATTATTGACCACCACCCGTTCGAAGTGACGACGTTCCGTTCGGAAGGATCGTATTCGGATTCGAGACGACCGGACCATGTCGCACTCGGGGTATCGCTTGAAGAGGATTTATTACGAAGGGACTTCACGATGAACGCGATGGCGTTCCATGATGGACGAGTGGTCGATTTATTCGGTGGTCAACATGATCTAGAAGAACGAATCATCCGAACAGTCGGCAGTCCGTTTGAACGGTTCGGAGAGGACGCGCTACGCATCATGCGTGCGCTTCGCTTCATGTCACAACTCGATTTCACCTTACATGACGAGTTGCGGGAAGCGGCGAGCGGGCTCGGTCATAAGCTCGAACAAATTGCGATGGAGCGTATCGCGATCGAATTTGAGAAACTGTTGACGGGACCTGCATACAAGAAAGCGCTAGGTGAAATGGTCGAGCTCGGCATTCATCACTATTTACCGAACGTGACGACCGAACTGATGCAGCGTGTCCAAGAGGACGCTCGGACACCTGTGAACGCGGTCAGCGGATGGGCACTCTTTCTCTATCATGCACAGGATGACAGCTGGCTATCGCCATGGAAACGGTCGAACGCGATCAAACGGGAGGCGCGTACGCTTGCACTGCTCTGTGAGACGGGACTTGACCGGATGACGATTTATGCGACGGATGAACAGACGCTCTCCACTTATTTCCGGATGAACGGGGAGAAAGACCGTAGCCGTGAACTGAAACAGTCGCTCACGATGACGTCACGAAAAGAGTTGAAATTTGACGGCCGGGACGCCTTAGCGCTCGGTGCACGTGGGGAAGCGATCAAGCATCTGTTAGCCGACCTCGAACGACGCGTCATCTTAAACGAGTTACCGAACCATGAGACAGTATTGAAAGAGGAGGCGAAACGATGGCTTCAACGCGCGGGCGTGTTCTGACGCTATTACAAGATGGTGAAGTATGGAGTGGTCAAGAGTTGGCCCGTCAATTAAATATTTCACGTACCGCTATTTGGAAACATATCGAAACGCTTAAGCAAGACGGTTATGCGATTCATACGATCCCAAGAAAAGGATACCAATTGCTTGAGCAAAGTGACCGATTCGATGAACCGGCGTTTGCGTCATATCGGAAGGGACGGTTCGGTCAAATCGTCCATGCGTTTGACCAAATCGACACGACACAACGAATCGCCCATGAGCTGGCGCAACAACATGTGCCAGAGGGGACGCTCGTCATGAGCGAGGAACAGACGGCCGGTCGCGGACAACTCGGTCGTAACTGGCACAATCCGAAGCACGTCAATATCGCGGCAAGTGTGATTTTAAGACCGGAATTACCCATTCGCGACGCATCAAAGATGACCTTGATGGCGGCAAGTGCGTTTGCGAAAGCGTTGAATGCGCGGGACCTTGACGTGAAAATCAAATGGCCTAACGATTTACTGTTAAATGGCAAGAAAATCGGAGGTATTTTGACGGAAATGCAAACAGAAGGGGACCGCATTCAAGCCGTCATTTTAGGGTTCGGAATGAATGTCAACGGCGATGACATTCCGACTGAGTTGGCGCACCGGGCGACCTCCCTTTATATAGAGACCGGGACGAGGTATCATCGCAGTGAGTTATTGGCGGAACTATTGGCAGAACTCGAGACCGAATACGACCGATTCCTTGACGTAGGATTTGCACCGGTTCGCTTGAACTGGATGAAACATGCCGCCTATTTAAATGAGTCGATCACCTTGAGTGTGTCCCGGACATCGCGAACAGGTGTCATGCGAGGCATCTCGGAGGAAGGGGCACTGCTACTCGAAGTGGATGGAACGGTCGAACCGGTCTATTCTGCTGAGATTGCAGTGTGGAATGATTGATGAAAGCGAGACCATCGACTATACTTAATGTGTCGGACGCTATCAATTCTTGAAGTGTACCGCGTTTGCAGACTGTCACATTCAGTTGTCTGCCTTGATCATTATGACAGGGACAGAAGGACACTAACTCATGAAAACCATGAATTTGTTTTTCGTGCGCCTTCTTGCCATCTGTGTAAGAAGGCGTTTATTCTTTCCTGTCTCCACGTTTAGGAGGAGAAACAGATGCACACGATGACTACATTGTTAAAAAAAATGAACGAGCAAGAAAAGCTCGTCATGTTGACGGCATATGATTACCCGTCAGCCAAACTTGCAGAATCGGCCGGTGTCGATTTGATCTTAGTAGGTGATTCACTTGGGATGGTCGTACTTGGTTATGATTCGACGATTCCGGTGACGATGGAGGACATGCTCCATCATTCGAAAGCGGTACGCCGAGGAGCACAAAATACGTTCGTTGTGGTAGATATGCCGTTTGCGTCATATCACGGAGACTTCGATCGGACGTTACAGGCAGCATCGCGTTTATTCCAAGAAGGCCGTGCGGATGCCATCAAACTAGAAGGGGCCGGTGACGTGCTTCATACGATAGACCGCTTGACACAAGTCGGCATGCCATGTGTCGCCCATCTAGGGTTGACCCCTCAATCGGTTGGCGTCCTAGAAGGATATAAAGTACAAGGGAAGTCCCTAGAGGCTGCCGAGACACTCCTTCAAGATAGCTTGGCTGCGGAACGTGCTGGCGCGAAGATGCTCGTCCTTGAGTGTGTCCCTCACCAATTGGCAAAACGGATCGCAGAAGAATTGACGATTCCTGTCATCGGAATCGGTGCAGGTGCAGATGTCGACGGCCAAGTGCTCGTCTATCATGACGTATTGAAATATGGGGTGGACCGTCTCCCTAAATTTGTCCAAGCGTATGCAGACGTGAATGAAGTGGCGACGGATGCTATCCGTTCTTATGTCGAAGAGACGAAGAACGGTCACTTCCCGTTAGAACGTCATACGTTCACAATGGATGAGTCGTTACTCGACTCATTGTATGGAGGAAAAGGATGAAGATTGTATCGACCGTCGAAGAATTACGTATTGCCTTACCAACGAATCAAACGATTGGCTTCGTGCCGACGATGGGATATTTGCATGAAGGACATATGAGCCTCGTTGAAAACGCGCGACGGGAAAATGACGTCGTTGTCATGAGTATTTTTGTCAATCCGACACAGTTCGGACCGAATGAAGACCTCGACCGTTACCCCCGCGACTTTGAACGGGATGAGAAGTTGGCACGTGATGCTGGAGTCGATGTCTTGTTCTATCCGACGACGGAGACGATGTATCCACTTGACATGGCGCGTGTGACCGTCCGTCACGGGGCGGACGTATTATGTGGGGCGAGTCGTCCCGGTCATTTTGATGGTGTGTTGACAATCGTTTCAAAATTATTTAACCTTGTTCAACCGACACGCGCTTATTTCGGTCTGAAGGATGCTCAACAAGTGGCACTCATCGAAGGCTACGTCCGAGATTATTTCGTTCCAGTCGAGATTCGACGCTGCCCGATTATTCGTGAGGAGACAGGACTAGCCAAATCTTCTCGAAACGTCTATTTGTCAGATGTCGAAACGGTAGAGGCGAGTCGGATTTTCAGCGCATTGACGATGGCGCGAGAGGCACTCGATACAGGTCAACAAGTTGATGAAGTAAAACGACAGCTGACTGAACGTTTGAACGAGATTCCGAACAGTCAAATCGATTATGTCGAGCTTGTCGATTACCCGACGCTCGGTGCCGTCTCGAGCGACTCGACCGACTCGACCGAACTCTTGTTAGCGGTGGCCATTCAGTTTGAACGGGCCAGATTGATTGATAATGTGATTTGGAAGAAGGGATGAATCCAATGATTCGTACATTTATGCACGCAAAGCTTCATAAAGCAACAGTGACAGAAGCAAACTTACACTACGTCGGTTCGATTACAATCGATGAGGATTTGATGGATGCGGTCGGTATCATGGAGAATGAACATGTACACATTACGAACAACCATAATGGTGCTCGCATCGAAACGTATGTCATCAAAGGGGAACGCGGTTCAGGCGTGATTTGTTTGAACGGAGCGGCAGCACGTCATTTCCAGGTCGGTGATGTTGTCATCATCATGGCTTACGGTCAAATGACAGCGGAAGAGGCAAAAACGCATCGTCCGAAAGTAGCTGTGTTGAACGAACAAAATGAGGTCGATCAACTTCTTTACGAAGAGATTGCTCATACAATTTTGTAAAGGATTCGGGGGTGTCGGCAGAGGCATCCCCGTTTTTTCGTTATTCGTTCTATGGTAAGATGAGACAGACAGAAAGCACGAGCGTGCCAAAGATGGGATGGATGTTATGGACACGTATGTGATTGTGGATTTAGAGACTACGGGTCATTCCGTTAAGTCCGGAGATGAATTGATTGAGTTTGCGGCGGTCGTCGTACAAGAGGGTGAAGTGATAGAGCGCTACAGCACCTTGATTCGACCGAGTCGACCAATCCCACCTTTTATTACGCAATTGACAACGATTAGTGACGAAGATGTAAATGACGCACCTACATTTGAAGATGTGATTCCCGACATTTGGAAAATGCTAGATGGACGGGTGTTTGTCGCGCATAACGTCGCATTTGATTTAACTTTTTTAAACGAGAGTCTTGAACAAGCGGGTTATCTTGCGTTTCAAGGGAGAGCTATTGATACTGTCGAATTGGCCCGCATCTTGTATCCGACTTTAGAGAGCCATGCGTTAGAAGCGCTATCGGATACGTTTGACCTCGTACATACAGACGCACATCGGGCACTCAGTGACGCAGAGGCGACAGCCGAGCTCTTCATCCGGATGCTCGACCGTTTACGCGATTTACCGATGGTGACGCTGAAACGACTTCGAGAGTTATCTGAGTCATGGACGAGTCATATCGAACCGTTACTCGATGAGATGATCCTTGAGGTCGGGATTCGTCCAGACGACGAAACACGTTTTGATATCCACCGCAAAATTGCGTTAAGACGACCGATGGATGCCTTCGTCCCGGCGACAGAACGTGAACCGTTCGAGCCGTTCCTTTTGCGGACGATCGAAGAGACGCTCCCTTCACTGTTTGAGCAGTTTGAACCGAGACAGAGTCAATTCGAAATGATGCGTCACGTCTATAAAGCATTAGACGATGAGGAAACATTATTAGTCGAGGCGGGTACGGGAACGGGTAAGACGCTTGCGTACTTGATTCCGAGTGCCCACCATGCCCTCGAGACGAAACGCCCGGTCGTCATTAGTACGCATACCATTCAATTGCAAGAACAGTTGTTAAATCGAGACTTACCTATTCTTCGTCAGATTTTTCCTGAGATCGAATTCACGTTGTTGAAAGGGAGACGCAATTATATCGATTTGCGTAAGTTCGAGATGGTGCTCGACGAATCAAATGACGGTCTTTTGGCATCGATGTGTAAAGCGATGGTCCTCGTCTGGCTCACAGAAACCGAGACCGGGGATTTAGAGGAACTCTCATTCCCGGGATCTGCGACACAAGGTCCTGCTTCGTTCAAGCGTTTGATTCAAGCAGATGCTTCTAATGATTTTGGTCGATTCGACCCATGGTATAGCCGTGACTTTTTCACGAAAGCCGTGTTGCGCTCGAAAGAAGCGGACCTGATTGTGACCAATCATGCTTTACTGTTCTCGGATTTACAGCATCAGGCAGGCATTTTACCGACGGACACACCTCTCGTATTAGACGAGGCTCATCAAGTCGAGGAAGTGGCCTCTCATCATTTCGGTGTGACATTTGATGCGATTCAATTTGACCGCCTCTTCAAATGGTTCGGCTACGGAGCAGATGGCAAATTCCATTCTCGCATCATTCAGCTAGCCGATTTGACATCCGTAACCGAAGAAGCGGAGGCATTCAGTCAACAAATTGATTCGGCTCTTGCAAGGGTCGAGGAAGAACTCGAAGACCTTCTGACGTCCCTTCAATCGTTAGGTAAGAAAAAAGAACCTCGACAAACGGTTCGTTTCGAGCGGGAAGGGGCAACGTTTAGACCAATTCGAGAAGTGGCCAATCGACTCGAGGACAAACTGCGGACGTTGCGGACGTCACTCCGACACCTCCATCGACTGCTCGATGAGCGTAAAGAACATATGACATTCAAACAACGCGCACTTCTTGGTGACTTAAAAACGTTGATTGGAGACGTGCGTGAACTCGAGAGTGTCATCTATGAGACGATGTTGACGCGCGACGATGATGCGGTTAGCTGGGTCGAACTGAATTTAGGGAATCGGAAATTGACCTCGGTATACACCCAGCCCGTCGAAATCGGACCGTTGTTACACGAACGTCTGTTTAAGAAGCGACCAACGATTTTAACATCGGCGACGATGACGGTCTCAGGGAAGTTCAGCTTTATGGAACGACGCCTCGGATTAGAAGGAGAACCGGTCCGAAGAGTCGTATTACCGTCACCATTCAACTTCAAAGACCAGGCCAAACTGTTTGTACCGTCGGACTTCCCATTGATCAATGAAGTGCCGCTTCCTCAGTTCGTCGACCAGACGGCCCAGTCGATTGTCCAAATTGCGAACGTCACGAAAGGGAGGATGCTCGTCTTGTTCACATCGAACGAATTGCTTCGACTCACTTACGAACAAGTCAAAGACCATCTTGACCCGTCTTATACACTTCTCGCACAGGGTGTGAGCGGCGGCTCGCGTAGCCGCTTGACGAAACAGTTCAAACGGATGGAACAGTCGATTCTCTTTGGGACAGCAAGCTTTTGGGAAGGCGTCGATATTCCAGGGGAGGCGTTGACATGCCTTGTCATCGTAAGGCTACCGTTTGCACCGCCCGATCAGCCGATCATGCAAGCACGTTCTGAGAAAATTGAAGCGACGGGTAAGTCACCATTCTTTGAGTTATCCCTGCCCCAAGCGGTTATTCGCTTCAAACAAGGTGTCGGTCGATTGATTCGATCGAAAGGGGATTATGGTGCGGTCTTCGTGTTCGACCGACGTGTGGAGACGACACGTTACGGCAAACAGTTCATCAACAGCTTGCCTAAAGTTGACCGGATTGAAGGAACGCTTGAAACAGCGTTATCCGAGTTGGAATTGTTCTTAGACGAGAAGGAAAAGTCTGTGGCACGAAATGACAGATAACGCTAGGCATCACGATATTATCGTTTTATAATGATACGTATAGTGTTTTTGGAGGAGGAGTCAATATGAACTCGAATATTGAGACGCTGGCGAGCGTGCGCATCGAACCGACTGCGGACGTTTACAAAATTGTCGACTTATTGAATCGGACCTTAAAGGGTCAGGATTTAATGTTCGGTTTGTCACTTGAGAAGAAAGTGAACGATCCGAAGAAGGAAGAGATGGTCTTCACCATCTATCGTACAGAATGACCAGAAAAGCAAAATGGATCGTCTCATTACTGGCGGCACTGATCGGTGTCGTCCTTGTCTTTAGCGTGATGTATCGATTCACCATCGGTCATACAGAGAACCAAAAAGAAAAGCTCGTCGAAGCAGCGATGACTCGATTGACTGAAGAATCTCCGGACGTGAAAGTAGATCAGGGAGAACTGTTCAATGGGACAGAGGCGTATGTCGTCTTCCCTGAAGAAGATGGGGAATCGATTTGGTTTGTCCCATTGGATGAAAAGCTAGAGATTGAGCAACGAGAAATCGGTGAAGTGAACGCAACCGACGTCTGTTCAAAGTCAGTTGAGGAGACAGGCGGACAACTGGTCAGCTGTAAGGTTGGTTTTGATGAACGGGCACTCATTGAAGTGGTCACGAAAGCGGATGTATCTTATACGTATTCGTACTATACGCTTCAGACCGGAGAATTTATTCGACGGGTCCAATTGACCGACCAAATGTAATGAATTAGAGGGGGATTATGATGGAACATCTATTAGCGAAACGTGTAAAGCAACTCACGCCATCGACTACTTTGGCGATTACAGCTAAGGCAAAGGCACTCAAAGCTTCAGGTAAAGATGTCATTGGTCTCGGCGCTGGTGAGCCTGATTTCAATACACCAGAACGAATCATCGATGCTGCTTGTCAAGCGGCTCGAGATGGAGACACAAAATACACGCCATCTGGCGGGACGGTCGCGTTGAAGGATGCCATCATTGAAAAGACGAAACGCGATAGTGGATTGTCGTTCGAACGCAACGAGGTGATGGTTGCTTCAGGTGCGAAACATGCCCTTTACGCTCTGTTCCAAGCTATTTTAGATGAAGGGGACGAAGTGATTGTCCCAGCCCCATACTGGGTCAGTTACCCGGAACAAATCAAATTGGCGGACGGGGAACCTGTCTTGGTCGACACGAATGAAGAGACGTCATTTAAATTGACGCCGACTCAACTCGAGAATGCGATTACAGCTCGTACAAAGGCCGTCATCTTGAACAGCCCATCTAATCCGACGGGAATGATCTATACGAAAGAGGAGCTACAGGCACTCGCCGATGTCGTTCTTCGCCACAATCTTCTCGTCGTTAGCGATGAAATTTATGAAAAATTGATTTACGGTGATGCGTCGTTCGTATCGATTGCGACACTTCCGAATATGCGTGAACGGACGATCATCATCAATGGGGTCTCGAAATCTCACGCGATGACAGGTTGGCGAATCGGATATGCCGTTGGTGATGCAAAAATCATCGGCGCGATGACGAATCTGGCCTCACATTCGACATCAAACCCGACATCTGTCGCACAAGCGGCTGCGGTAGAAGCGTACAATGGACCGCAAGAAGATGTGGAAATGATGCGTCAATCGTTCGAGGATCGACTTGAAATCGTCTACGACCGTCTCGTCAAAATCCCTGGCATCACTTGTTTGAAGCCACAAGGTGCATTTTACTTATATGCCAATGCGAAGGTCGCGGCCTCAGAGAGTGGCTATGACACCGTCGATGCTTGGTGTGAAGCTGTTCTTGAAGAAGCAAACGTGGCACTTGTGCCTGGTTCGGGTTTCGGACAAGACGATTACGTACGATTATCCTATGCAACTGAATTAAAACGCGTATTAGAAGCGCTCGATCGAGTAGAAGACTTCGTTACGAAGCGCGCTCGATAAGCGAAAGGATGGAAAAGAATATGACAACTATTTCGATTAACCAATTTAAAGATTATGAAGGCCAATCGGTCCGTGTAGGGGCCTGGATTGCCAATAAACGTTCAAGTGGTAAGATTGCTTTCCTTCAATTACGTGATGGAAGCGGTTTTGCTCAAGCAGTCGTTGTAAAAGCTGACGTGGCGGAAGAGTTATTTACGTTAGCCAAAGGGATTACTCAAGAAACTTCGGTTTGGGTCACAGGGAATGTCAAATCTGATGGCGGACGTACACCACTCGGATTTGAATTGGAAGTGACAGATTTAGAAGTGATTGCGGAATCGATTGATTATCCAATCACACCGAAAGAACACGGAACGGAATTCTTGATGGACAACCGTCACTTATGGCTCCGTTCACGTCGCCAACACGCGATTATGAAAGTTCGTAACGAAATCATTCGTGCGACATATGAATTCTTCAACAAAGAAGGATTTGTCAAAATCGATCCGCCAATCCTTACGAGCAGTGCTCCGGAAGGGACGACAGAATTGTTCGAAACAGATTATTTCGGTCAATCAGCCTACCTTTCTCAGACGGGTCAATTGTATATGGAAGCAGCGGCGATGGCCCTCGGAAAAGTATTCTCGTTCGGTCCAACGTTCCGTGCGGAGAAATCAAAAACACGTCGCCACTTGATTGAGTTCTGGATGATCGAGCCGGAGATGGCATTCGTCAATCATGACATGAACCTTGAGATTCAAGAGCAATACGTCTCATACATTGCACAGGCAGCACTTGCGAACTGTAAAAATGAACTGGAACTGCTTGGACGTGACCTTGAGAAATTGGCACAAGTACAAGCGCCGTTCCCACGTGTTCGTTACGAAGATGCCATCAAGTTCTTGAAGGCAGAAGGATTCGACGACATCGAATACGGTGATGATTTCGGTGCACCGCACGAGACGGCGATTGCCAACGCACATGATCAGCCGGTATTCATCACGCATTGGCCAAAAGAAATCAAACCGTTCTACATGAAAGTAGACCCTGAGAATCCAGAACTTGTTCTGTGTGCGGACTTGATTGCACCAGAAGGATATGGTGAAATCATCGGGGGATCTCAACGTGAGGACGACTACGATCGTCTAAAAGAAGAGATCATCAAGGAAGGTCTCGACGAAACGGATGCGTATGATTGGTACCTTGAACTTCGTCAATACGGTTCGGTCCCACACTCTGGTTTCGGACTTGGTCTCGAGCGTACGGTCGCATGGATCAGTGGAATCGAGCACATCCGTGAAGCGATTCCGTTCCCACGTCTTTTAAACCGAATTCACCCTTAACGATTAATCGGGGAAGACACCATGTCCTCCCCGATTAATGTGTCTTAGAAAGGAAGTGCGACATGGATGCACATCAATTGATTCAATTATTCGAGCAAAGTCCGGTCGTCATTCCACGAAAGCTGTTCACCGATGCGAGACGCCTCGATTTGTCACCCGTCGAGTTCAGTCTGATCGTCCATCTTCTAGAAATGACTGGAGAAGGCATCGTCATGCCGCTCCCGAGTGAGCTAGGGAAACGATTGAATGTTTCAGAGAATGAGGCGCGCTCAGTGTTACTCGGTCTGTTGCAAAAAGAGTTGATTGCGATTGACGCTTCAAGTGATGGCGAGCGATATAGCCTATTGCCACTTTTCGAAGCGTTACAAGGGGAAGAAAAAGTTGCACCACAGCAGACACTGAATGAGAATATCATTCATACGTTTGAGCGGGAATTCGGAACGATCACCCCGTTCGAGATTGAACAAATTGTCGGCTGGATGACGGAAGATGGCTTCAGCGAAGAACTCATCATGGCCGCACTTCGTGAAGCGAAACTTCGAAACGTGCGAAACTTCAAATACATGGACAAAATCCTGCGCGTTTGGCAAGACCATCATGTCGAATCGCTCGAGGATGTCGTGGAATATCAACGGAGGAATAAGTGATGTTGACGCGAGCACAATTACAGGAAGTGTCAGATACGATGAAGCAGATGTTCCCAGACGCTCATTGCGAGTTGACGCATCAAAATCCCTTTGAATTGGTCGTCGCGGTCGCGCTCTCCGCACAAGCGACGGATGCGCTCGTCAACAAGGTGACACCAGGATTGTTTGAAGCGTTTCCGACTGTCGAGGCGATGGCTGCGGCTGACGTGTCTGAGATTGAGGCATTGATTAAACGGATTGGTCTGTACCGTAACAAAGCGAAGAATGTAAAAGCACTCTCAGAAAAAATTGTGAACGAGCATGGGGGGATTGTCCCTTCTGACCGAGCATCGTTAGAGGCGCTCCCCGGAGTCGGTCGTAAAACAGCAAACGTCGTCCTTTCTGTTGCATTCCATGAACCGGCGTTTGCGGTTGACACACATGTGGAACGAGTATCCAAGCGTCTCGGTATTTGTCGCTGGAAAGACAATGTTCGACAAGTCGAGGATACATTAATGAAAAAGTTTCCACGCGAGGAATGGTCACAACTTCATCATCAATTCATCTTCTTCGGACGATATCATTGCAAGGCACAACGCCCAGGCTGTGAGGCATGCCCACTTTTGCATATGTGCCGTGAAGGAAAGAAACGAATGAAGTCACAGAAAGTCACCACATAAAAAACGCATCGACACGCAATGTGTCGATGCGTTTTTGATTAATGATTCCAAGGGTGGTCGCTCCATTCGCGACGTTTTTTCGTGATTGGCACTTTTTTGAAGCCCCAGTTTCGGAAATCTTGGTCCGGACTTTCTTTACGGATGTAAATTTTGTCCTTAATGGCTTTAAAGATTCGGTTCTCGTCCCCATAATGGACGAACCGTGGTTTCACTTCAATCACGCCTCGACGAACGCGAGAAAGTGGCAGACAGACGAGGTCAGCGATTTCTAAGCCAGATTGATACATCGTGTTCTGCTTCTCAGAGAAGATGAAGCCTTTAATTTTTTGACGGCTCTTTTCGACGTCTAAATGAACGGTACCTGAGTTGAAAATATCAAAGAATGCTTTTTGAATCAGTAAGTTCTGATAATCGTCTCGGGATTCCAGGACGACACGGGCACTTACTGCCTCTGTTTCTTCTAAAAACGCATAGAATGACTTCATCAGGTGAGCGAATGCGACGACATACGGATCTTTTGGCGTCGAATAAAAGTCATGAAGCTTTTGTTTATCGACCTCGACACTGACGATTGTACAGTCGATTCCTCGCAAAAATTCAGGGAGTTTATCCCAAAAGTCGCGCAACATATCAATCGTGATCCCATCTTCTTTTCCGTAAGGATGTTCCGCTTTTAAAATTTCTTTCAAATGAAGTGGGATATGCTCCGTTTTGAACACATCTCGTTTGAACGCCTGAAGACGTCGTTTCAATTCACACGGTAATCCAGTCTCGTCTGCATCGATTGAATACTTATATTCCATCAGCACGCCAGTCAAGTTAAATTGCGTATTTCCCTTCGGTGTGCCTGTTTCGTCGACGAACATGACATACTTCTTTCCACTTTCCATCCAATCCCTCCAAAACGGCTTAACAGTAACGTCTTTAAGCACCCTATTTTATTTCCAAATGATAATTTGGTCAATCTATTGCACAGATATTGCACATTTTTTTTTAGAATGACATCAATGAGGTTTATCGGTGTGTCATCTTGGATAAACAGTAGAAGTGCTATTATCATAGAAAAGCAATCGAATCATACATAACGAGAGCTTTTCAATTTGGATACACAATCGCTTACATACTAGTTTAACATACGGGAGTTTGGTACGATATGTGTTGCGGTAATTCCACACAAGTGTCGACCGACAGAAGTCGACAATCAGACCTGAGACGGAAGGAACGAGTGGACCGACCTGTTAATATGTATGTATGGGGTGACGACATTGTTCCATTATCCAAACGGTAAAAAGGCAAACGTGACAAAGACAACAAAGGGGGAAGGAATTTCGAAGCAATCATCGAATTCTCAAACCTATGCGAATCGCGGAATGAACTTGGAGACGCTGTTAAATGAAACGAATGAGTTTTATCGGATTCATCAACGAGCCGTCATCCACAAAAAACCAACCCCTCTCCAAATCGTCAAAGTCGACTATCCGAAGCGAAGTGCCGCCAAAGTAACGGAAGCCTATTTCAAACAGGCATCTACGACCGATTACAACGGTGTTTATCGTGGTAGGTACATTGACTTTGAAGCGAAAGAAACGAATAATAAGACATCGTTTCCGCTCGGCAATTTTCATGACCACCAAATCGCCCACATGCGTGAGTGTGAACGTCATGGAGGGATTTGTTTTGTCATCATCCGCTTTAGTCGCTATAATACGCAATATGTATTGACCACCGAGCAACTTGTTCAGTGGTGGGAACAACGGTTAACGGGGCGCAAATCGATTCCGCTCAGCTTTATCGAAAAGGAAGCGATTGAAGTTCCGACGAGAGCCTTGCCGTCGATTGATTATTTGACGGTGCTCGATCAATGGCTCGATTGAATAGAAGGAGTGAACCATGAATGGAGCGAAGTAGGGTCGCACGTCGACAAGATTCGACGACGAATAAACGCAAAAAAACTGGGAAACAACCAAAGACGAAAAGTAAGAAACCGATGTGGAAACGCATCTTTTTATTAGGTTTCATGTTATTTATTGCTGCGGTAATCGCATTCGGCGCATATACGGTATATGCCATTGCGACGGCACCAGAACTAGATGAAGACAAACTTGTCGATACGTATCCGATTCAGTTGCTTTCGGCTGAAGGAGAACCGCTCGAAGGGGCGGGGCAGATTCGAGAGTATGTCTCCATCGACGACATCTCTGAAGTGATGCAACAAGCGGTCGTGTCCATTGAAGACCGTCGTTTCTATGAGCATAACGGGATTGACTTACGTCGAATCGGCGGAGCCGTCGTTGCCAACTTGACAGACGGTTTCGGTGCAGAAGGTGGATCGACCATCACACAACAATTGGTCAAGCAGTCATTCCTTTCGACAGATAAGAAGTTGAAACGTAAGCTTCAAGAACAATGGCTCGCACTCAAACTCGAGCGTGAGTATACGAAAGAACAGATTTTAGAGATGTACTTGAACAAAAACTATTACGGTAGTGGCGGATACGGTGTGCAAACCGCATCGAAACGTTACTTCAATAAGCCGGTCTCTGAGGTCAATTATCAAGAGGCCGCGATTCTCGCAGGTCTCCCGCAACGTCCAAGTGCCTATGATCCAATCAATGGTGATCAGGAGTTGACTCGCTACCGTCAAGAGCAAGTCTTGTCTGCAATGAAACGTGACGGACATATTTCTGAGGAACAGTACAATGAGGCACTCGATGTTGCCATTGCTGACGTCATCTCACCAGGTGAAGAGACGGAAGAAGAGGCGTTCACACGTGCGATTTACTCTCGTGTATTGAATGAGTTAGAAGAGGACTATGGTCTTGAACAGTCAGATATTTACGGGACTGGTTTGAAAGTTTATACGTCAATCAACAAAGAGTTACACACAAAAATCAACAGTGATATTAAATCGAATAATGTTAATTTACAAACAAGTAGTTTCCCTGAAGATTTACGAATGGGTGCAACCGTCTTGAATACAAAGACCGGTGAAATTGTCGCTATCGTAGACAGCCAACAGGCGAAGCAAGGTGATACCACATATCGTGACTACTCAAATGAGAAGTATCAAATCGGATCGACAGCTAAACCATTTTTCGATTATGGTCCTGGAATTGAAAATGGACAGTGGTCGACAGGTAAAGTGTTGCTTGACGCTAAATTAGATGGCACATATAGTCCGAATAACTATTATTCAGGTTTCCGTGGACCAAATACGATGCGCCAATACTTGAAAATTTCAGCGAACACGCCAGCAGTTCGTGCTTTCCAAGAAGTGCGGGATGAGTATGGACAAGAAGCAATCGAATCGTTCGTTAAAAATGTAGGAATCGAACCTTCATATTCTGGCGATGAACTCAACGAATCTAATGCTTTAGGTACGGCAGAAGCGAGCACGACACAGATGGCTGCAGCTTATGCAACACTTGGTGCGAATGGGATGTATACTAAACCGCACTTGATTCAAAAAATTGAATTCAATGATGGTTCAAGTATTAATTCACCGATTAAAGCCAAGCAAGCGATGGAAGATTATACAGCGTATATGTTGACAGACATGCTTCGTGATGTTGTGAGTGCTGAAGGTGGAACTTATGTACCTGGCGCATTCCCATGGGACGTAGCAGGTAAAACGGGTACGACGAACGAGCCTAACTCTACAAATCCGAAAGATAAATGGTTTACTGGTTATTCTACGGATTACTCGATCTCAGTATGGACAGGAAAAACGAAAGATTCGACAGTCGCTTCGTTCGATCCAGACTATGCCCAATACTATTTCGAATATATGATGCAACAAGTGACGAATGCGACGGGACAACCGGATCGATTCCAACGTCCAGACTCAGTCTTGTCACTGGGCAATGAGCTTTATGTAAAAGGAACAAAACCAAAAGATCTTCAACCTGAGAAGTTGGTTGCTCCGACTGGGGCAAGTGTTAACTACGATGAAGAAGGTCAAACCGGTTCTGTCTCATGGTCATACGATTTCGATGGTGCACAAGCCGATGGTTATACGGATATCACGTTCACGGTGACACAAAAGTCAGCCGATGGAAGTGAGCAAGTCGTCGGAACGACCGGGGAGACGAGTGTGAATATTGCAAACTTGGCCGAAGGAGACACAACGTTTACCATTGTCGCAAATGCGACGAACCCGTTGACGGGAGAACAGCAATCGGCACCGGCACAAGCGAGCTACTCGATTGAACCGAAAGAGGAACCGACGGAAGAAGAGGAAAACCCTACTGATGAGGGGAATTCCGAAGATGAACCATCAGACGAAAATAACGGGAACGGGAATGATAACGGAAACGGGAATGGTAACGGCGAAGATACCACCGACGAACAAACTCCTGATGAACCGGCTACGGATGAAGGTTCTGGCGAAGGTACAGACGAACCAACTGACGGAGATGATTCAGGAACTCCGTTAGAGGGACAATCCAATGGTGAATCGTCAGACACGAATCGTGGAAACAGCAATTCAAACAATGAGAATAACTAAGGAAAGCAGGGCGACATTGTGCGCCCTGTTTTTCGTTTGACTTTGCTATAATGAAAAGAAAGGGAACAGGATGGTGACACATGGTTCAACTCTCTTTAAAACGCAAGATGAAAGTATTACTTGTCATGGATCGACTGCAAGACGATGATTTCGGCGTGCCTCTCGGTGGACATCTCGGGTTAAAGCTTTCACATGTGCTCTTAAAAGAGTCCATACCGTTTGGGCGTCTCATCCAGGACCAAACCGTCGCCGAAGCAATCGGACATGCTTACTTGAAACGAATCGGGGTCGAGACCATGTTCACGGGCGAAGAATCCTATTATCCAGAACTTCTTCGTGGCAACCGTCAACTCATCTCAACAAACGAAGATTATTATAAAACGGTGCAACGCTACGTCAAACATCTTTTAGCGGTTCATTCGAAATGTACGAAACTACATACCATCGTCTTGTTCGGACGGTCGACGCAACGTCTGTTTTCAGATGCGCTCTTCCGTCTCGAAGAAGAAAATGAGCATGTCGCTGCTACATTTAAAGACATGGCCATCTTTCAGATGCCCGCTGTATCGAGAGTGGTACGAGATGAACGGATTCATCAAATCCGACAAGTCGTAGCGGACCTTGCACCTTCGAATGCGTAATGAAAGAAGGTGACTAGATGCGAAAATCTCGCTCTGTCGAAGAAATCATAAAAGAATTAAGAGATGATCCTGGTTTTTCAAACCACGTACGTCATTGGCACACGGTCGATGCACGTCCAGCCCAATATGCCCCAATTCCAGAGCAGGTGCCTGAACAATTGGTGAATGTACTTAAGAATCGTGGAATTGAACAGCTGTATACGCATCAAGCCGAGGCTGTGAAACAAACGGCGGCTGGCCATTCGACGGTCATCGTAACACCTACGGCATCAGGAAAAACACTGTGTTATAACTTACCCGTTCTATCCAAGATGATTGAAAAACCTACAGCACGTGCGCTTTATCTTTACCCGACAAAAGCACTCGCGCAAGATCAAAACAGTGACTTGATGGAGATGGTCGAAGCCCTTGAAGGGAATTTGCGGTGCTTCACCTATGATGGCGACACATCACCTGCGGCACGAACGAAAGTTCGCGATGCGGGCAATATCGTTATCACGAATCCGGATATGTTACATTCCGGCATTTTACCCCATCATACGAAATGGATTCGTCTATTTGAGAACTTAGAATATATCGTCGTCGACGAACTCCATACGTATCGCGGCGTGTTTGGCAGTCACGTGGCGAACGTGTTTCGACGTTTAAAACGAATCTGCGCCTACTATGGTAGTCACCCGAAATGGATCATGACATCGGCGACCATCGCGAATCCGCTTGAACTTGCCGAGCTATTGACGGAAGAAGAAGTCGTTTTAATCGATCGAAACGGGGCACCTCAAGGCAAGAAACATCTTGTCTTCTATAATCCGCCTGTTGTCAATGAAGCACTCGGAATTCGTCGTAGCGCAACGCTCGAGACGAAACGAATTGCCTCGAGGCTCGTGGAAGCGAACATACAAACGATTGTATTTGCGCGGTCGCGCGTACGTGTCGAGGTGCTGTTGACCTATTTGCAGGAACTAACACGGCGGGAGCTCGGACCAAAGTCTATTGTCGGTTACCGTGGCGGCTATCTTCCATCTGAACGTCGAGAAATCGAACGACGGTTACGGAACGGGGAAATCAAAGCGGTCGTTTCGACAAACGCGTTAGAGCTCGGTGTCGATATCGGTCAACTTCAAGCATGCGTCTTAAATGGATATCCAGGCACAGTCGCTTCGTTATGGCAACAGGCTGGGCGCGCCGGTCGTCGGCATTCAGAGTCACTCGTTGTATTTGTCGCATCCTCGTCATCACTCGACCAACTCGTCGTCGAACAGCCGGACATGATTTTAGATCGCTCACCGGAAGCGGCACGTCTTGACCCGAATAACTTGATTATTCTAGTAGACCACATCAAATGTGCCGCTTTTGAGTTGCCGTTTCAAAAGGGAGAGCGGTTCGGAACAGTCGACACGGAAGATATATTAGAGTTTTTGACGGATGCTCACGTCTTACACGAACGGGCCGATAGGTACTATTGGATGACGGATTCGTTCCCGGCCCATGACATCTCGCTTCGGACGAGTGATCAAGAGAATGTCGTCATCGTCGATCAGACGGCGAAGCATCAAGTTATCGGTGAGATGGATACGTTCAGTGCCATGACGTTGTTACATGATGAAGCGATTTATTTGCATGGAGCCGAACAGTACCAAGTCGAAAAACTCGATTTTGAGGAGAAGAAAGCATATGTCCGCCGGGTTGACGTTGACTACTATACGGATGCGAATTTAGCAGTTGAACTGAAAGTACTCGAAGAGAACAAGTCAGACGAAGCGAAGACGTTTGGTGAGGTATCGGTCATCGCGATGGCCACCTTGTTCAAGAAAATAAAATTCGGGACGCATGAGAACATAGGGTCGGGTCCGATTCATCTACCGGAGCGAGAGTTGCATACGACAGCGACATGGTTCACGTTGGATGAGCGATTCGCCTATTCGGAGGCGGACCTCGAAGATCAACTTGAAGCGGTCAGCGATTTGATGAGGCGACTTGCGCCACTTTATCTCATGTGTGACACGCTCGATTTATTCACTACGATTCAGATGAAGTCGACGCATACGAGTAAGCCGACCGTTTATTTGTACGACCGGTATCCAGGAGGCATCGGTCTCAGTGAGGCACTCTATAAAGATGCAGACATGGTGCTTGAAGCGGCAGAACGGACGGTATCCGACTGTCCATGTGAGAGCGGATGCCCCCGTTGTGTCGGCATGATTGGATACGGTGATTTCAAACAGCAAGTCATCCGTCAGTTGCAAGCATTGAAAGGAACGATATGAAAGCTAAACTATCTAGATTAATCAAAACGAACGAACCTGCCCCAAAAGCTAGGGTCACGAGCCCTGACGAAGTGGAGCAACAAAAGTGGAAGGATCATGGGGGCGAGATTTTAACGTTTGAGGGGGAATGGTGTGTCCGGATTCGAAAGACATATCCGCTCGACGAGGTGTATCACGACTTCAAGTTTGGAGAAGCAAGAAAGATGATGCGTCAAACCGAGCACCCGTTTTTCGTCGTCGACTTAGAACCCGACCAAGTCCTGTTCATGGATACGGAAACGACCGGGTTACGCGGTTCAGGAACATCAATCTTTTTGATTGGATTTGCTAGGATTCAAGAAGGACACCTTGAAATGATTCAATACGTGTTACCTCATCCGGCGTTTGAAACCGCCTTGTACTATCATTTCTTGCAGGATATCGGAGATGAGGTTCGTTTCGTTACCTATAACGGGAAATCATTTGATTGGCCCCAAATCAAGACGAGACATACATTCGTCAAATCCAGGGTGAAACAATTACCTTCAGTGGGTCATGTCGATTTACTTCACGCTGCAAGACGATTGTTAAAACCGAGGCTTGAATCGGTATCATTAAAAGCAGTCGAAGCATACTTCGGTCATGAACGAACGGACGACCTTCCTGGATTCTTGGCGCCGATGCACTATTTTCAATATGTCAAAGAGCGGAATCCTGAAATATTGCTCCCGGTCCTCGAACACCATCATGCGGACTGTTTAAGCCTTGTCTCTTTGTATACACGTCTCAGTCAACTCGTTACGACCCCGGTAACTGATTTTGGAGAGGAACGTGCTCACTGGTTACATGACCTTGGCGAACAAGATCAAGCGCTGAGGGAGTTTGAGCAACTCTCGAGTCCATCGAAGCGTTCCATCATGCGGCAAGCGATGATATTAAAACGAGCTGGACGATTCGAGGAGGCCATTCCGCTATTTGAGTCGCTTCATACGATTGAAGGGTATGTCGAACTCGCCAAGTATGCAGAGCATAAACAAAAAGACATCGCTTTGGCGATTGATTACACGGAGCGAGCGTTAGAGATTCTTGATCAAAAGCGGACGGTGTTACGTCAAACGATGCAACGCGAGAAAGATGCGTTAGAACATCGCCGTGCTCGCCTAGAAAGGAAGCGAACATGAAAGTAGTAGCCGTCACAGGATATCGTCCTCATGAACTCGGTATCTTCAAAGCGGATCATCCGGGTATTGAAATCATTCAAGAAGCTTACCGGAAAAAGATACTTGAAGTCATCGAATTAGGTGCTGAATGGTTCATATTTAGTGGAACGAATGGTTGTGAATTGTGGGCTGGACAAGTATTGTTAGAGTTAAGAGAAACCTATCCGATTAAAATTGCCGTGTTTCCTCCGTTCTTAAATATGGACGAGCGCTATAAACCATTCGAACAAGAACTATTTGTGCAACTGCAACTCGAGGCAGACTTTTTTGAACCGCTGACACAGCGTCCATACGAAGACCCGAGTCAACTACGCGCAAAAACGGCATTCTTTTTAGATAAAGCAGAAGGATTGATCACCTTGTATGACGAAGAAACGGAAGGAAGTCCCCGCTTTTTAGTCGATGGGGCTCGGCGGAAGCCGAACATGGAAGTTTTCCTAATCACACAAGAAGACTTACGAGTCATTGAAGAAGAAAAACAATGGGAACAACAATGGGAGTGATATGATGCAAACGGAATTAACAGCAGAAGCGATTTATAAACAAGAATTCAAGACGGCGTTACGTGGTTATTCACAAGAAGAAGTCGATCAATTTTTAGATGTCGTCATTCGCGATTATGAAAAAATGGCGAAAGAAATCGAGCGTCTTCAAAAAGAAAACGACTCGTTGCGACGGGAACCTGCGCCTGTGTCGGAACCAGTTAAACCAGCACAGCCGGTTGCGTCAAATTATGACATGTTACGCCGTATCTCAAATCTCGAAAAAGCGGTCTTTGGAAAGCAAGTCGGTCCAAGCGAATAATGAATAGGGGGTGGAGTCTATGTTACAAGTGTTAACGGCCACGGAGAAACAACCAGTCAAACAACAGACAAAAAAGCTGTTTCGTGTGAAAGAAGAAGTGATGAAAGCACCAACCTGCTATACAGATCGTCTCGTCGAAAACATCAGACAAACATGCCGATTTGATTGGATGATGATTGAACAAGTCAAATTAGGGGATGATCTCGTTCATTACGTGCTCGTCGGACCTAAAGGCGTATTCTTGATTCAATTAAATCGAACTCCAGCCCCCGTCCATATGACGAACCGGGAATGTCGAACCGAGACCTCGATGGGGTGGAAACAGGTTTATCCTCATCCTGTCACGGAATTAGAACGGATGACCAAACAAGTGCGGTCACGATTAAAAAAAGAATGTAATCAAGCAATTCCCGTCTATTCGTTTTTAATCTTCCCGGAAACGGAACGATTGAAGTTAGAACGAATTAAGGCGAATTGTGGAGATTCATTCGCTCTGGTGGATCAGGTGATCAGTAAAACGAACCTTGAGACGTTGACAGAGCCGCTCGTCAAACAAATCGCCTATTATTGTTCTGAGCGACAAGTACATAAATAAGAAGAAGGCCGAATACCAATCATTCGGCCTTCTTCTTATTTTAAAAGTTCTCTTGCTTTTGCTGCATCATCTCGGTGTACGAACAGTGCAACGCGATCGTCCAAGTTTTTTGCGAGCGGTTTTAGTAACTTGCCGGTCGGAAGTCCTTGTTCCACACGACAGGTGATGCCCTGCTCGGTCAAGTAATGATAATCACCTAAGAGTTCTTCACCTTGTTTCCCGAATGCTTCACCGAAACGAACCCACTTCAAGTTGCGAATTGTTCGAATCGTGACCAAGATGACAAACAAAATGGCGAGTGCGATGATCAATAATTTTTCCAATGCCTTCAACCCCTTCTTTACACAAGTTTAATGGTGTGGCGAGTTGAAAGCAATATGGAGCGAACGGTATACTGAAATGGAAAAGAGGGATGAAATGAAAAAACCGATTCAATCGAGACGAGAGGCAATCTCACTACTAGAAAATCAGCAAGTACTCTATATTCGAATTCATAACGGACAAACGGGCATGATCAAATCGACAGAGGAAGGTATCATCGTGGCCATTCCGAATGAAGAGACAGATCAAATCGATTTTCGAAAACTAGAGGACATCGAGGCGTTTGAAGCGTTTTATGATTTGACGCTCTCGAAACCAGGGATTTTGTATGTAAACGTTGAAGAGTAATGACATGGAGAGCTTCACCATTTCGGTGGGGCTCTCCATTTATACACGTTTAAGAGGAAGGCAGCCAGACAGCTAACTTGTCCTGTAACGGCTTTAGGCGAACGTGATGTTGCTTATGCAACAAATAACCGTCTGGGCGAATGACTAGTATGCCACGTTTCATAAAGAGGGATTTGGCAAGTTCGTTCCCTTGATCAAAGAATGGGCGACTCGTCTTAGATAAGGTGATGGTTTGAATGAACGGTTGGTTCTCGTTCAAATAGTCATAGATGGATGACAAATCACGTTTCCCATCGTCAAATACAAGCACTTGAAACCGTCCGTCCGCGATTTCCGATATTTTAGTCCGAAATCCGTCATCCGTTCGTAAAATCTCTGTCTCCGGAAAAATCTTTCCTTCCGCGACGCGACGAAACGGTAATCGTAGCGCATTCGGATACGACAAATGAAGTTGAGAGATCCGTTCGGTGATTTTTTGGTTGATGAGATTGACACGTGTGAAGACATCGGCACCGATTGCTTGGAACGGTAAGAGCATCGGAAGTGTCGTCTGTAACATCTCCGTAGCGATATTCGTCGTCTGTAGCACGTTACGGGCTACGTGCTCCCGCTCGTCCCGATAAGTGGACACGACGTGATGGGGAGCGCCAGTTTTGAGATGCAACCATAGTTTCCAACCTAAGTTGAAGGCATCTGCAATCCCAGTGTTCATCCCTTGTCCACCGACCGGGGAGTTAATATGTGCCGCATCCCCCATGAGAATGATGCGATTGTGAATGAACGTATCGACCATGCGATTATGCACGCGGAATAAGGAGAACCATTCAACGTCGCGAATATGGACCGGCATATGACTGCGTTGTTCCACCAATTCTTGAAGGTCCGATTCTTGGAATGATTCATCCGTTCTCAAGTTTCCTGTGATGCGAATCGTTTCATCCGTGAGCGGGAAGACTTCGAGCACTCCACGATCCGAGAAAAAGATATGAACCTCTTCACGGGATATCGGCCAATCAGCCTTCAAATCGGCTAGCACCCAAGCCTCTTTGAACGATTTACCACTAAACGGAAGGGCGAGCATCCGACGAACCGAACTGTTGGCTCCATCGGCGGCGACAACGTATTTCGCTTCAACAGCACGAGTTCGCCCGTCTGTAGCGGTCAAATGTGCGATGGTACGGGATGGGTACTGGGTGATGGATGACAACGTTTCACCGCGCTTCACAACATGACCATGTTTTTGTAGAGCACGTTCTAATATGTCTTCGGTTTCATTTTGACGTAATAACGTCACGAACGGATATGGGGTCACGAGTTTGGAGAATTCAAGTTTTGCTGTCCACTGTCCCGAAAAATATAGATTCCCCCGTTCAATTGTTCGGGCACGTTCTAGCACTTCTTGAGCAACATCCAAACGAGAAAACACTTCGATGGTCCGCGGCTGGATCCCGATGGCTCGTGAATTATCCGACGGGGTCGTCTTACGATCAATGATTTGAAAAGATACGCCATATCTAGCTAAAGTGAGTCCGAGCGTCAGGCCGGTTGGCCCGGCGCCGACAATCAATACATCTACTTGTTCGTCCACGCTGATCAACTCCTATCATTAATAATGATATTTCCGACATTGGCAGCGACTAAACGAAAAGTAGGGTATAGAACGGTATACGATATTCGATGATGGAAGGTGAGTGAACATTGTGCAGCCATGGATCACAGAAGAACAGATTCGAGATAGTTTTACAATGGATGAAGATTATGAACAAACAGCTGCAGTGTTGATCCCACTCGTTCAGATTGATCAGGATTGGCACGTCGTGTTTGAAGTACGAGCTCACACGATGCGACAGCAGCCTGGGGAGATATCATTTCCAGGTGGACGCCTCGAAAAAGGAGAGACGCCCGTTGAAGCAGCAATACGAGAATCATGTGAAGAGTTAGAGGTTTCTGCAGATAAAGTAGAGGTCGTAGGCAAATTGCGACCGCTTGCTACGCCGCATCGCCAATTGATTTATCCGTTTGTCGGAATCCTATCGGAAGTACCAAGTGTGGAAGGGACGGATGAGGTCGATCATTTGTTTACCGTACCGATTTCCACATTACTCATGATTGATCCCTTCCACGGAGAAATGGAATGGACGATGAGTCCGGATCAAAATATTCCACTTGATCGATTGGCGAATGCTAAAGCGTACGAAAAACGGGTAATTAAAATGAGAGAACCTTTTTATGAGCATGAAGACTACATCATTTGGGGACTTACTGGAAAATTCTTGACACAATTTATTAAACGGATAAAAGAAAACGTATTCAAACGGTTATAATTTCGTTATAATGATAGAAACAAATTTAGATTGGAAGTGAATGGGTGTGTCTGAAGAATTCCTCGTAGGTGATATCGTGAAGTCGACTCGTGAAGGATGGGTCGCTGAAGTGACCGCCGTACTGACCAATACTGTGATCGGTGACGTCTCGATTATGGAAGAGTTTCAACAGCTCGGACTCGAGTTCGAGAAACAAGTTTTACTAAAATCAGAATTGGAATTGATTGAACGCGCCAGCTGACCTTTTTCTGAAAGGGATGATTCAGGTGTCCATTGACAAAAAAGTACGTGAATGGCAAGAGGCGGGTTTATTGGATGAAGCGACGGGGTTAAGACTAGTCGACTATGAACATAAACGACGGGCGGCTAGTGAGCAACATGACCACAAGCCGCCCGTTTTGGTTATTGTCGGATCCATCTTGTTGGCTCTTAGCCTATTCAGTTTCGTCGCAGCCAACTGGCAAGCGATTCCCGACCTTTTGAAAATCGGTTTGTTTCTTCTTTTTATGGTTGGATTCTATGTCTTTGCCGAGCGGGTTCGCTTGAAAACACCAAGATATGTCACGCTGTTACGTGTACTGGGTTTCGTTTTCTTTATCGCGACCATGGCGGTCATCTTCACGACGTATAATCTGTCTGGCCAATTGACTCTATTGTTCTGGATTATCTTTGCGATGGCCGTACTTCATCGCGTCTTGTATGAGCATGTTTTCTTCTCCATCCTCGCTGCGATTACGGCATTTATGGCCGTCACTAACAGTTTCGAAGGGATCGGTCTGACGTTAATCGCTTTTGGACTGATAGTCACATGGGCGTGGTTCCATTTCGTTGATGAATCGTTGGATCGCACATTCGCATGGCTGACCTTTTATGGTCTTCTCAATATTTTCGGCCAGTATATCGATTATGAGGGAAGACTGTGGCCGCTTTGGTCACTCGTCATCTTGCATGCATTGCTCTTGTTCTATCGAAAACAAGCAGCTTGGCAAGCAACGTATCTCTTCATTGCGGCCGTTCTATCAATTGGTTATTTAATTAATGTGATAGAGAGTTGGCTCTCTCAAAGACCGCCTTCCGTCATTGAAGCGACACTCTTGTCGGTTGCACTCGTTGCCGTCTATTTGATTCATAGACGGAATGATCTTCTGTGGGTAAGTCTGCTGGCAGTTATCCCATTTGCACTCTTTGAAGATTCAGGAGTTTTACTGGCAATCATCATCGAAGTGATTGCACTTGCTTACTTGATTCGCCAAGACGTGACACGACGACCGACAATTTTCGCCTTCATCTATTTCTTAATCGTTCAAATGACAATTTACTTCATCTACGTGTGGGATCGGCTCGACATCTCGCTCTTCTTCTTGATTGGTGCGTTAATCGTCTTTGCGTTGTCACTCGCACTATGGTGGCGTAATCGAACGAGAGGGGATGTGACAACATGAAACGATTTTCTGTTTGGATTGTCCCGGTTGCTCAAGTCTTGATTGCCATCGTCTTTGTGATTCTTGTCTATGCCATATCGTGGGTCGGGGAGACGTACACGTTTAAAGGGTCTTCGTTCGAGCCGTATGACCCTTATTTTGGAGATTCCATCTATCTCGAATATGATGCCTTCAAAGGACGACAAGATGTCGAAACCGGAACGGTATATGTTTCTTTTAAAGAAGGGGAAGATGGATTTGCTGTCCTCGATCGGATTGAGTCAAAACCGTTTTTTGGTGGCATTCGAGCAAACTATTATGATCGTCTTCTTTATATAGAAGAAATGGGTTCGTATCGTGTGTCGGAAGATGAGATGGATGCGATAAAAGGTAAGCAATCGTTCACGGTTCAAGTTGATGTCGCACCGTGGGGTATGCTCAGAACGTATGAAATTGAGCCAAATGAATAGGTGTTAATCATGACAGGGAGATTACAGGTTTGTTACACGATTGATTGTAACGAATCTGTAATTTTTTTGTGAAGCCGTGGAATATCAACGTTTATTTCAATTGTTACAATCTGTAACCGATTTTTTTGTCATATGTCAGGAATATTTCACTTCGATAAAATCACTACTTTGACGGGACTTGTCGTGGTAAATTAACATCTGTTCGTTACATAACGAGAAAGGTGATGACCTTACTACGATGAAATTATTAAAATATATGATCGTCATTGGAGCTACGATGATGGGGTTGTTCACATTTATCGATCAGGCAGATGCTGCTCAGATTGGAATCGGGACAGAACAAAAAATCGTACAAAACCCGCTTGAACTAGAACGCCAAGCAATTGAAGAAAAACGACAAAAAGAAATCGCTCGCCAAAAGAAACTTGCTGAAGAAAAACGCATCGCAGAAGAGAAACGGATCGAAGCAGAACGTCTTGCGGAAGAGAAAGCAAAAGAAGAAGCAGAGAAAGCAAGGCTTGCGAAACTTGAAGCAGAACGAAAAGCGGAGGAAGAGCGGAAAGCAGCGGAACAGGCAACAGCTGCAAAAACGTCGGCTTCTGCCACTCAATCAGTCAGTGCAACACCAGTATCTACATCTAAAAAAGTCATTACAGTCGAATCGACAGCTTATTCAAATGATGTTGCGGATAACAAGGCGTACGGCGGTCGTGTATTAACGGCCACGGGTCATGATGTGACTGATTCGATTTATTATAACGGAATGCGAATTATCGCCGTCGACCCAGCCATCATTCCTTTAGGGTCAAAAGTCCACATCCAAGGTGTCGGTGATGCGATTGCCCTTGATACAGGTGGTAGAATAAAAGGACATATCGTCGATTTACTCGTCGATTCAAAACAGGACGCGATTCAATGGGGGCGTCGACATATTGAAGTAACGCTATACTAAAAATCAGGTTCTCCAATTAGGAGAGCCTTTTTTTGTTTAAGAAAGTAGAGAAACGGGCAAATTACTATTTGAATTTCCATTTTGGAAATAGTTGAGGAGGGATCAGGTTGATTGAGTTTCGTGATGTATCAAAACGTTATGAAGACGGGACGTTAGCCGTCAAAGAATTAAGCTTAACAGTAAATAGAGGAGAAATCTTCGTATTAATCGGACCTTCAGGTTGTGGCAAGACAACGACGATGAAAATGGTCAATCGATTAATCGATCATACGGACGGAAAAATTTTAATTGATGGAAAAGAAATCTATCAATTCGATATTTTTGAGTTACGTCGAAACATCGGTTATGTACTCCAACAGATTGCATTATTCCCTCACTTAACAGTGGAAGAAAATATCTCTGTCGTACCTGAGCTTTTGAAATGGAAAAAAGACCGAACGAAAGACCGTGTGACCGAATTGATGAAGATTGCCGGTCTCGATCCGAAACTTCGCTCGAAAAAGCCAGCAGAATTATCAGGAGGTCAACAGCAGCGCGTAGGCGTGTTGCGTGCTTTAGCTGCAGACCCGGACGTCATCCTCATGGACGAACCCTTTTCTGCGCTTGATCCGATCAGCCGTGGTCAATTGCAAGATGATATTAAGCGCTTGAATGACGAACTTGGCAAAACGATCTTGTTTGTCACACACGACATGCAAGAAGCGATGAAGCTTGGTGATCGCATCGCGTTAATGCGTGATGGGGAACTCATTCTAGTCGGTACACCAGAAGAAATTTTGGCGAGTGAAGATCCGTTCGTCTTAGAATTTACACAACGTGGAAGAGGTGAGCTAGATGCTTGAGACGTTCCAAAATAGACAAGGACAGCTTGTCGAGGCACTGATTGAGCACTTGCAGCTCTCTGTCGTATCGCTTCTGATTGCCGTATTGATTGCCGTACCATTGGGAATCTGGCTGACGCGCCGTAAGAAAATCGCCGAATCCGCCATTGGTGTCACTGCGATTATTCAAACGATTCCGTCGCTTGCATTACTTGGTTTGATGATTCCGCTCGTTGGAATCGGGGCATTACCTGCTATTATTGCGCTTGTCTTATATGCGCTCCTACCTATTTTACGAAACACGTTCACCGGTTTAAACGAAGTGGATAAATCGTTGCTTGAAGCCGCTCGAGCTTGTGGGATGAAGCCGAATCAAAGTTTGATGAAAGTTGAACTCCCGCTTGCTTTACCGGTCATCATGGCTGGTATCCGGACCGCGATGGTTCTGATTGTCGGTACGGCGACGCTCGCTGCTTTAGTCGGAGCAGGTGGACTCGGTACGCTGATCTTGCTCGGGATAAACCGGAATGACAATTACTTAATTTTACTAGGTGCCATCCCGGCCGCGATTTTGGCACTCTTATTTGACTTCTTGTTGCGTCAGATGGAAGGTGCGACAGCGACTCGAAACAAGGCGAAATTAATTGCTGTTTCTACTGTCCTCGCCTTGGTCATCGTCACACCGCTCGCGTTCGGTCGTTCGCAAGAAACAGACCTTGTCGTTGCCGGTAAACTTGGTCCAGAGCCGGAAATCCTAATGAATATGTATAAGTTGTTGATTGAAGAAGAAACAGATTTGACTGTATCTGTGAAACCGAACTTCGGGGAGACGACATTCGTATGGGGCGCACTCCAATCTGGAGACGTTGATATTTATCCGGAGTTTACAGGTACGGCACTGGCGAGTCTCGTCAAAGAGACACCTGAATCAAACGATGCCGGTGAAGTTTACGAACAAGCGAGAGAGGCACTGGCAGAAGACGGATACGTGATGCTCGAACCGATGCAGTTTAACAATACGTATGCGCTCGCGATTCCACGTGACTATGCCGAGGCGGAAGACATTACGGCTATTTCAGATTTACGAAACGTACAGTCTGATATTCAAGCCGGGTTTACACTTGAATTCACCGACCGTGAAGACGGTTATCCAGGACTTCAAAACGAGTATGGGCTTGATTTCCCGTCTGTCGTCTCAATGGAGCAAAAATTGCGCTATCGCGCCATCGCACGAGGTGATGTCAATCTAGTCGACGCTTATGCGACGGACCCTGATATCGCCGAGAACGACCTCGTCGTTTTAGAAGACGACCGACAATTCTTCCCGCCTTATCAAGGAGCACCGCTTATGAAAGAGGAGACACTTGAAGAGTATCCAGAAATCGAGGATGCGCTCAATCAGCTCGCAGGTAAAATCACAGACGAACAGATGTCTGAATTGAATCGACGTGTCGCGTACGGAAATGAACGCGCGTACGATGTAGCGAAGGACTTCTTAGAACAGGAAGGATTACTATGAGAGCTTTGATTATTTCGAATCCGAAGTCCGGCACGAGCGAAACGATGCTCGGCGAGGTTGTCGGAACGATTGAGTCGCTCTATGAAGAAATCATCATCAAGAAAACATCAGAAATCGGGGATGCGCTCCGATTCGCGAAAGAAAGTAAACCGTTCGACCATCTGATTGTCATTGGCGGCGACGGTACGCTAAACGAAGTAGTGAATGGGTTGATGACCTTAGAGAGCGACGAGCGTCCGACAGTCGGCATCATTCCTGCCGGAACGTGCAATGATTTCGCTCGGGCACTTGAACTTCCGATTCAACCAACACAAGCGGCAAGTGTCATCAAGTCACATCATGAACAGCATGTAGACGTCATTCAAGTTGATGAGATGTACGCCCTAAATTTCGTCGGGGTCGGATTGATTGCAGACACATCGCGTCAAATCGATCCGAATGAGAAAGAATCGTTAGGTTCGATTGGCTACTTTTTAGCGACCATCCGCCAATTTCGTGAAGCCGACCCGTTTGAAATTCGATTGCGACGTGGGGATGAGATGCTCTATGAAGGGGATGTCAGTTTTCTATATATAGGAAACGGGAGCTATCTTGGGACCGTACCGACGAAACTGGAGACGCAATCGTTTTCGGACGGGCTGTTAGAAGTGGTACACAGCTCGGCAATCGGATTTCCGATGATTCGTCAATTGTTAGCCCAGCAACTCGGTCTTGATCAAAAATCGGCGGAGTGGAATCACTTTCAGGCTTCACATGTTGAAGTCGAGTTAAACGAACCTCAAATCATTGATATCGATGGTGAACATTTCGAAACCGATCACTTGACGATACGGATTCGAGAGCGAGCCATCACGTTTTTAACACCATAAAGCATCAACAGAGAAAAGTATTCAGACTTTTCTCTGTTTTTTTGTTGTCCTCATCTTGGAACCGTGTTAGTATTTCACTATTATTATGAAAATGAAATGAAAAAGAGGAAGTAGGGGTAAACATGGCGCAAAATTCATTCGCCTCAAAAATTGGATTCATACTAGCTGCCGCAGGGTCAGCAATCGGTTTAGGTGCAATCTGGAAATTTCCATATGTCACTGGAACGAGCGGGGGCGGTGCCTTTTTACTCATGTTTTTGGCATTCACATTATTACTTGGTCTGCCATTATTGATTGGAGAATTCATTGTCGGACGTTCGACTCAAAAGACTGCGCTTCTCGCTTTCAAACAGTTAGGGCATGGGCGTTGGACCATTATCGGTTACTTAGGTGTCCTTGCTTGTTTCTTGTTACTTTCCTTCTATAGTGTCATTGGAGGATGGGTCCTCATCTATATTGGACTCGGTTTAAGTGGGACGCTCAGTGGACGTTCGGCTGACGAATTTGGTGAGGTGTTCGGGAACGTCGTATCGACGCCTGAAATTGCCGTACTCGGACAATTCTTGTTCCTCTTAATCACACTCTTAATTGTCTTGCGTGGCGTTGAAGCAGGAATTGAACGAATGAGTAAAATTTTGATGCCACTCTTGTTCATCAGCTTCTTAGTTCTCGTGGTCCGCTCGTTGACGCTTGACGGAGCGATGGAAGGCGTTCGTTTCTTCTTACAGCCTGACTTCTCTGCATTGACTGGCGAATCGGTATTGTTTGCCCTCGGACAGGCGTTCTTCTCCTTATCGTTAGGGGTGGCAGCGATGCTGACATATGCGTCTTATATAAAGACGAAAGGAACATTGAACCGGTCGGCTAACATGATTGTCTTGTTGAACATAGCGGTTTCACTTTTAGCAGGTCTAGCCATCTTCCCGGCAGTCTTTGCATCAGGTCTTGATCCGGCTGAAGGTCCGGCGTTACTCTTCGTCGTTCTACCGGCAGTCTTCAATCAAGTACCGCTCGGTGGATTCTTCATGGTCTTGTTCTTCCTATTGTTCGCTTTTGCATCGATTACATCATCGATTGCCATGTTAGAAGTCGTCGTCGCAGGTGTGACCGATCGTCTGAATGAAAAGAAATCATCATGGACGAAAAAGAAAGTGACGGTGACAGCCGCTCTTCTCGTCTTCATCGTGGGAGTACCATCCGCGCTGTCATTCGGACTCTTAAGTGATGTACAGATTTGGAACGGTCGGACGTTCTTTGATACGATGGACTATCTCGTCAGCTATATATTAATGCCGACGGGTGCACTCTTGACTTCCATCTTTGTCGGTTACGTCGTTGACCAACGCGTCTTAAAGGATGAAATCGAAACATCAAAACCTGGTGTGAAGTTGTACCCAATCTGGCATGCACTCATTCGCTATGTCATTCCTGTAACTGTCGCGATTGTCATGGTTTCAACATGGATGACCACGTAATAAACGAACTGTAGGCTCTATGAGTCTACGGTTTTTTTCGTCTCGCAACGGGAAAGTAGTCGATATAGGTAGTTGATTCTACACCTGTGGACGGAGGTATCGACGAATTTTATTATGCTAAAATGATAGGGATGACGAAACTTTTGTTGAATGGTTTCGTAATGTACAATAGAAGTAACATGAGATGAGGTGAAAAGAATGAAAACATGGATGAAATGGGCCCTGACAGGGGCAGTCATATACTTTGCCATTAACGTATTCGATTTCTCCTGGTTATTCATTATTGTAGGGGCGCTCGTCTTGAATGAAGTATGGTCGACGAACAAGCGCAAACATCGTCAACGTACACCGACAACGGTGGCAAAACGTGCCAAGAAGAAACTGTTACTCGATGAGGAAGAATCGTTTTCTGGATCGAGGATTTTAAAACCGATCGAAGAGCCGATGCCTACGCGACAGTTCGAGGCGACAGACGATTTAGAGCTTCAATTTTTGCAACGGACGATTGAGCAAGGATATGAGAAGTTACAACAGATCGACCGTGTTCTTCCAGATATTAAAGATGTAGAAGTGAGGCGTGAAATGAAGGCCGTCTCGAAAGAAGCGCACGAATTGTTCGAAGAATTATTCGAAAATCCACAAGACGCTAAGCATGTTCGAGACCTGTTCACATTCTATTTAGATTCCCTCGTCTCGGTCGTCTTGAAATTTAAAGAGCTTGAAGGAAAACGAGTCGTCATTCAAGAAGAGACTCGGGAACAATTAATCACAAATATGCGACTAATTGTCGATAAATTTAAAGAACAACGCGGACGTCTCCTTGAAGATGACGCCGTAGACTTTGAACGTGAACTGATCATGATGGAGCGCGTCTTGTCTGATCAGCCGGAAGGGAGAAAGAAACATGACTTCATCGAATGAAACGAACTGGCAGTCATGGCCGGAAGAAGAACTGACTTCTGATACGAAAACAAAAACGGAGACGGAGGGGTTCAGTGACCCATCTGTCGAATGGTCATCCGTTACACAGTCACATGAAGTGCCAGCCATTCAAGCGAAACCAGACGTGCCTCAAGAGCATCGCGAGCGCATCACACGATTGGCTGAATCCATTGATATTAAGAAGACAGACTCTGTTATGTTGTTCGGGTCGAATGTCCAGCGCGAACTTTCCCAATTCTCTGATCAAATTTTGACGGAAGTGCGGATGAAAGATGGCGGCGATGCCGGTAAACTGTTGTCTGACTTGATGCAAAACGTCCGAAAGATGGACCCAGATATGCTTCAACCAGAGAAAAAGAGTTTCATGGATAACATTCCGCTCATCGGTCGTGCGAAGAAGAAGGCTGAAAACTATAAGCTTCAGTTTGAAAAAATGAACGTCTATTTGGAAGAGGTCATCCATAACCTCGATCGTGCAAAGTTCGGTCTCATGAAAGACATCACGATGCTCGATCAAATGTATGATAAGAACAAGCGGTATTTCGAAGAGTTGAACGTCTATATCGCCGCGGGTGAGACAAAACTTGACCATGTACGGGAACACGAGATTGCCCCGTTACGTCAAGAAGTAGAAATTTCTAAAGATCAATCAAAGCTTCAACAATTGAACGATATGATTCAATTAGCGGACCGTTTTGAGAAAAAGTTGCACGATTTAAAATTGAGTCGTACCATCAGCCTTCAAATGGCACCTCAAATTCGAGTCATTCAGCAGAATAACCAAATCCTTGCTGAAAAGATCGAGTCAGCGGTCGTCAACACGATTCCGCTTTGGAAAAACCAAGTCGTTCTCGCGCTCAGCTTGACGCGCCAGAAAACGGCACTTCGTATGCAGCAGGACGTGACGAAGACGACAAATCAACTGCTTGAGCAGAACTCGAAGATGCTCAAAGATTCATCGATTGAAATCGCTCAAGAGAATGAAAAAGGGATTGTCTCTGTTGAATCACTGAAAGTCGCTCACGAGAACTTGCTCTCTACGTTGGATGAAACATTACGCATCCAGCAAGAAGGGAAGCAAAAACGTCGTGACGCCGAGCGCGAACTTGACCGCATGGAGCACGAATTGAAGGAGAAGGTCATCGAGATCGCTTCGAAAAATAAAGAACTACCAAAGGACACTGGATACTAAGGGGGAAGTCTGAGCAATCAGACTTTCCTTTTCTACGAGGAGGGACTTGAGTGGAGAAGCAACGATTGTGGGATGAGACGTGGTTATTATTCGCTGATATGATGGCCGAGCGGCACTCGAAGTGTGCATCGAAGAGTGTGGCCTGTGTCATTGTAAATGACGAAAAACCGATTTCAATTGGTCTGAATGGTACACCATCTGGTCATACGAACTGTAATGAAATCTATATCAAGCAAGAAGATGGGTTCTATAAGCATGCCGACTATGTTGCATCGACGGATTTCGATATGATCAACGAACCGGCACGACTCATCCGAGATGGCGTGACATATATCAAGTGTACAGACCCATATGATCACCATCACTGGTCGAAGCAACATGAAATCCATGCGGAAATCAACGCGATTGGAAAACTCGCTGCCGATTCAACGAATGCATTTGGTGCGACGGCGTATGTCACGCATTCACCATGTCATGCCTGTTCACTCGCTTTAATTGCGGCACGCGTCGCGCGAGTCGTTTATGCTGTCGGTTATGAGCATGGGGATGGGTTAGAATTGATGCGTGAAAGCGGGATTGAGGTGTTACATATGCCACTTGAAAAAATGTACAAAAATACATTGTAAACGTTTTCATTAGATGATATATTATTAATGTACTGCCAATGGTGTTTTACTCTTCCATTATTCGCCCCTCCTCGGAGGGGCCTTTTTTTTGTTCAAAATGTGGTGAGACAAACTTTACACATAATGTTCAATATTTCACAATATACACTTTAAAATCTCTTATATAATAAAAGTAGATTCAAGAGAGGGGAATTTACACATGGAAAAACTCGTTCGCTTTACAGATGGTGCATATGAAGTAGAGGCGTTGATCACACTCGAAGAAGTGTGGGAAGATAAATTTGCGATTGGCATGCACAAGGAGCTTGCCGTCAAAACATTAACCATTAACGGAAATGAAGTATCAGAGATTAAACATGTTCGTGCACTCCTTCGATACTATCCGACGCTCGGTGTATCAGGAATCCTATTGGCCTTAGATAAGGCGGCTGCTGAGATTGTCGCATTGTCGAAAGATCAAGATCCAGCGCTCCAATACGTTGAACTCGTGGCCATTCAAATGGACGAGGAAGCGACAAACGACTTGAAAACATTATATGCGGCAATGTGATCTCAATTGGGTGAACCATTTCACCCAATTTTTTATTGCATCTTTTATTCCTTATGGTATGATGTTTACAGATGAAGAAATGGAACGCCATATCGTTGTCAACCATAAGCATGGGGATCTAGATAGCTAGATCGCTGTCAAAAAGCCACGTTCATAGGAACGTGGCTTTTTTTTGTTCAATGAAGTCGAATCCAGCCGCCACATCTTGAGCGAGGTGCGCATCCGAACCCATCGTGAACGGGATGTGCAGGTCGTTCGCGGATTTTGCAAGTCCGGCGACGTAAGGTACCCCACAATCCGGTTTTCTGAGTCCGGCCGTGTTGAAGTCAAGTCCGAATCCCCGGTCGGCAATCATCTGTAACAGACGTACTTCTTCCTCTTTTACTTTTGAACGGTCCCATTCATAGTTTCTTTGATACTTTATCGGGAGATCGAGGTGTCCGATACGAGCGACACGGATGTCTTCCCACGAAAATGAGAGACCCTGTTCAATCGACTCATAATAAGCTCTCATGACGCTCTCGAATGAGCCAAACGCTTTGACGAGTTCATCAAACGTCTCGGCAGAATAATCAATCGGCATATAGGTGCTATCTCTATATAGGAAATGCTGCGATAAAATGACTTCATCAATCAATGGTGCGAAAGGCTTGAGTAAGGCAATGGTCTCTTTCTCTAAATGAGGCAATAAGTCGACTTCTAATCCAACTTTAATGTCGATAACCGCTTGATACTGCTGTTTCATCTGATGCAACGTATCGAGGTATTCTGGAAGTAGATCAATCGACATCGCCGAGTCTTGATTCGGGACCGGGTCGGTGAACGATGGGGGGAAAGGCGCATGTTCTGTGAACGTCATCGTTTGCAGGCCTTTTTCGATTCCGACTTGAATATAGTGTTCAATCGGGTCATTTGTACCGTGTGGACAAAAAGGGGTATGCACATGGCCATCGTGGGTAAAGTTAAACATCGATTACACGTCCTTTTCAGTTCATTTGGTTGACAGGTGTTTCTCTGTTTGATAAATTTAACACAATACTTTAGTTTGGTAAAGTGATAACAAGATAAAGGGTGGTTATGATGATTTGGTCAAATTCAAAAGGTTCGATTCCAGAAGGCTGGTATGAACTTCAATCAGGAGATGTCATCCGTCCAAAACGATGGATGTTGTCATTTTTAGAGAAGGCAGAGTCGAGCGGCTACGCAGTCATCGATCCACCGCTTCTCGAATACTATTCACATTATCAAAATTTAGCGCTCTTTGACGAGTCAGCCTATTATCGATTGTTCGGGAACGACGGGGAACTTCTCGTCATGCGCCCTGACTATACACTACAAATCGCAAGAAAGTTAGCAGACGGTCATGAACCGATGCGTGTCGCTTACGCTGGTGCCGTCTATCGTCGGACGGTCAAACATTCCGGACAACCCCACGAACGGCAACAGCTTGGACTTGAATGGGTCGATGGCGAAGAGAAGGACAGTCATCTGATTGAGTCCTTTCTCGATATGACGGAAGGAGTCCTGCCTACCGAACGTTTGACCATCAAAATCGGGTCAGCAGCCGTCATCTCGCTCATCGCGAAAGAGACAGGGATTCAGGAACGGACATTCCGAAAAATCTTAGCACTTCGAAACTTAGAATCATTACGTGAATTAGCAGAGACGTATCGCTATCCGTTGATTGCGAAGCTGCCCTTTTTAATTGGGAATTCTGCACTCGAAGAATTACGGTCTGAGGCACCAGAGTCTTTAAAAGAAGCCATCGGTGAAGTGGACGAGGCGGTACAACACTTACGTACTATTGGTTTAGAGGTGTCTTACGACTTCGGTCAAACGGGAGACTTTGATTACTATTCAGGATTGACCGTGACGGGAAGTGTTGAAGGCAAGCGTGTCCTTTCAGGAGGACGATATGATTCACTGTATGGACATTTTGGACACTCGAGACGAGCGTTCGGCATGTCGCTCGATTTAGAACAGTTAGATGAGGTGATCAAATGAAAGTAGCGGTCGCGAAAGGTCGGATTGAAAAAGCAGCCCGTCAATTTTTTGTCGAACGTGACTTACCCGTATGGCCAGAGAAGCGGGGACGTGAGTTGACGGTACAAGCAGGAAATCATGAATTCATTTTCGTCAAAGGGGACGACGTCTATAAATATGTGATGCATGGAGCGGCTGATGTCGGCATTGTCGGCGGTGATATTTTACGAGAAAAAACGCCAGGCGTACTCGAAGTCGTCGATTTACCGTTCGGTCGCTGTCGAATGGCCGTCTGTGGTCCAAAAGTTCGACGCAACGGCACAAAGAAATTGAAAGTGGCGAGTAAATATCCGAATATCGCCATATCACACTTTGCATCGAAGCGACAAAACGTAGAAGTCATCGCGTTGAACGGGTCGGTCGAACTGGCTCCGTTAACGGGACTCGCTGATTGCATCGTCGACATCGTCGAGACAGGCGCGACGTTGGCTGCAAACGACTTGGAAGAATACGAGACGATTTTTTCAATCAATGCAAAATTCATCACGAGTGAGACAGCTTTAGCGGAACAGCCTGACGAATTGAAGACCTGGATTCGAAAGATGAGTCAGGAGGAGAACGTATGAGTACAGAAACGAATCGCTCAAGGCGCGAAGCTTGGGCCGAAGCCGTGAAACCGATCGTGGAATCGATCGAGGCCCGCGGAGACGAAGCGCTGCTTGAGTGGACGAAACAATTCGACGGGGTCGACCGAATTGAATCGGTCGATTTGGCCATCTTTAATCCGCCAGCTGAGTATGCTGAATTGACAGAGGCGCTTACATTAGCGGCGGAACGGATTCGTGCATTTCACGCGCGTCAAGTCCGACAAGACGATGTGTTCGAAGATACGATGTTCCGACTTGGGAGACGCTATATGCCACTTGATTCGGTCGGAGTTTATGTACCGGGTGGGACTGCCGTCTATCCGTCGAGCGTCCTCATGAACATCATTCCGGCGAAAGTAGCTGGCGTTAAACGAGTCGTCATGGTCACCCCACCAAAAGCAGATGGGATTGATATTTCCCTCTTGATTGCAGCAAAAATCGCAGGTGCCGATGAGTGTTTTCTGGTCGGTGGAGCCCAAGCCGTGGCAGCACTCGCATACGGGACGGAAACGATTCGTCCGGTTGATAAGATTGTCGGCCCAGGAAATGCATATGTCGCGACGGCGAAGGCACTCGTCTCACACATCGTGGGAATCGACTCGGTCGCGGGACCGTCCGAAGTGTTGATCATTGCCGATGAGACGGCGAACCCGAAGTGGGTTGCCGCCGACCTGCTCGCACAAGCGGAACATGACGTCGAGGCGACTGCGATTGCGCTTGTCACGTCAGAAACACTCAGCAACCAAATCGAGCAAGAACTTGAGCGACAATTAGTGCTATTACCACGCCAGGACATTGCGAGAGAATCGTTGAAGCGTGGCGGCGTCTTGTACCGGACAATCGAGGATGCAATCGAGTACGCGAATACGATGGCCGCGGAGCACGTCCAGTTGGCCGTCAAAGATCCTGAGGTGTTGATGCGGGCGATCCGTCACGGTGGTTCGTTCTTCCTCGGACATGAGGCAGCCGAAGCATTTGGAGACTATATCGCTGGACCGAACCACGTCTTGCCGACGAGCGGGACGGCCCGCTTCTCTAGTGGACTATCGGTCGATGATTTTTATCGCCGTCAGACGTTCCTTGAGATGACAGAACTTGATGAGACGATTACAAAGGCAGCGATTCGAATCGCCAAACAAGAACTATTAGAAGGACACGCCCGTGCGATGGCTGTTCGGATGGAGGACATATGAGACGAAATTATCAAAATATCCCACGCTATGTACCTCATGCCGCTTCGGGATATGCGCTCAATCAAAATGAAAGCCAATATCCGTTACCAGAACGTCTCGAACGAGCTATTCGAGACGTATCACTCGAGGCACTCAGCCGTTACCCAGTCGAAGAATTGCTCGCTTTAAAAGCGAGCTATGCTGACTATGCGGGAGTCGAGCCGACGCAACTCATGGTCGGCAGCGGGAGCGATGAGCTATTGGCCATCTTGAGTCAGGCGATTTTGGATACGGAAGACCGTGTGGTCGCACCGGCCCCAGACTTTTCGATGTATGGCATCTATACACAAATTGCCAGAGGGCATTTCACACAACCGGACGAACAGGGTTTGCGTTACGAGACGTTGACTGAGGTCATTCGAACAACAGACCCTAAACTCGTCTTGATCTCGAATCCGAATAACCCGACCGGAAAGATGTGGACACTAGACGAATTGTCTGACATTGCGACACGTGTACCGTACCTCGTCGTGGATGAAGCGTATATTGATTTCACAATGAAGGACTCATTTGTGTCTCGCTTGAACGAATATTCGAACGTCATCATCTTACGGACGTTATCGAAGGCGTTCGGTCTAGCGAACCTCCGGATTGGTTTCATGATTGCATCTGAAGAAATCATCGAACAGATTGACCGCTTCCGTTCGCCATTCAATGTCAGTGGTCTCAGTGCCGCTGTCGCCAACGTCGTCTTACGAGATGAATCTTATATTCAAGAGTCGATTCAGTTCCATGCGGCGCAACGTGAGAAGTTAACGGAGTTGTTACGACCAGTCGGTGAGATTTTACCGAGCCGTGCCAACTTCATTTATGTCAAAACGGATGATAGTGAAGGATGGGCATCCCGCTTCCTTGATAAAGGGGTCCATGTACGTGCTTTTCCCGATGGACTACGTGTCAGTGCAGGGACAGACGAGGCGTATGCCTTGATCCGACAAACGATTGAAGAGGTGAATTCTGTTGAGAACAGCTGAACTAAAACGTGAAACGAAAGAAACGAATATTGACATTCGATTAAATCTAGACGGAACGGGTGAAAGCTCCATTCAAACGGGGGTCGGCTTCTTCGATCACATGTTGACGTTGCTCGCTTTTCACAGTCAGATGGATTTAGACGTGAAAGTCGAAGGCGATACGTGGGTCGATGCCCACCATACGGTCGAGGATGTCGGGATCGCACTCGGTCAGCTCATCGCCAAGTCACTCGGGGATAAAGTCGGAATTCGCCGCTACGGGTCGAGTTACATGCCAATGGATGAGACGCTAGCGCGAGCGGTCATTGATGTGTCAGGACGCCCATTTCTCGTCTATCAAGCGGATATTCACAATCCGAAGCTTGGTGACTTTGATACCGAACTCGCTGAGGAATTTTTCCGTGCCGTTGCCATGAATGGTCGACTCACACTTCACCTTTCTGTTCTGTACGGGTCGAACTCACATCACATGATTGAAGGGTTGTTCAAAGCGTTCGGACGAGCGCTTGCCGAAGCGGTCTCTAGCGATGGGACGAACCGTCTCCCTTCTACGAAAGGATGGATCGAAGGATGAAAGTAGCGGTCATCGATTATGGTATGGGAAACGTATTTAACGTCGAACGTGCGTTACAAGCCATCGGTTGCTACGTCGTGATCACGAACGATGCAAATCAAATTGAAGAGGCGGATGCCGTTTTACTTCCTGGGGTCGGTGCCTTCCCGCAAGCGATGCAATCGCTCGAACAGACGGGTCTTATCCCCCTATTGCAACAGATGGCGACGGAAAAGCCGTTTTTAGGGATCTGTCTTGGGATGCAGCTCTTGTTTGATTCGAGCACGGAAGGTATGCCGACAAAAGGTCTCGGGTTGATTCCGGGAACGGTCGAACGGATGCGAGCGAAGCGTCTCCCACACGTCGGATGGAACTCGATCCTTCGCGATGAGGATGTCTATTTTGTCCACTCTTACCATGCCGTGACGGCCGACGATTACATCGTGGCGGCAGCTGATTATATGGGTGAGAAAGTTCCGGCAATCGTTCAAAAAGGGCTCGTGACGGGCATGCAGTTCCACCCGGAAAAGAGCGGGACATTTGGTCTCAGCTTACTTCAAGAATGGAAGGAGGCGGTCGAGCGTGAGATTACTACCCGCCATTGATTTGATTGGAGGCAAGATCGTCCGTTTGACGGAAGGTGATTTTTCTACGGAAGAACAATACGGAGATCCGTATGAATTATTAAAAGCGTGGCAAGGGAAGGTCCCGATGATTCACTTGATTGATTTAGAAGGGGCCAAGGCAGGTGAGCCGCGTCATTTAGACGTTGTCCGTTATGCGAAGTCTCTAGGGTTCCTTGTCCAGACAGGAGGAGGAATTCGTTCAGAAGCCGCACTTGATGCGGTCATGGAAACCGGTGCGGATCGCGTCCTTTTAGGGACGAAGGCGTTTACGGATCCTGACTTTCTGGACAAGGCGATTGAAAAGTATGGCAAGCGAATCGCTGTGGCACTCGATGCCTATGACGGGAAGGTCGCCATTAACGGATGGCAGGAAGCGACAAAACTCGATGACATCTCGGTCGCACAAGACCTTGTCAAACGGGGTATCGAGACGATTCTATATACCGATATCGGATCCGATGGGAAACTGAATGGACCGAACGTTTCTCGCATGAAGGCGTTACGTCAAATCGTCAACGTCACATTGATCGCCTCAGGCGGTGTGACGACTGAAGAGGACGTAAAGGAACTGAAGATGGCGAAAATTGATGAGGCTGTCGTCGGGAAAGCACTTCTGTCCGGTAAGGTGAGCATCGAGGAACTGATTGAATGGGAGGCGCGATATGCTTAAACGCAGAATTATTCCATGTCTTGACGTGAAAGAAGGTCGTGTCGTCAAAGGGATTGAGTTCGTACAATTACGAGACATCGGTGATCCGGTCGAAATCGCGAAATATTACGATGAGTCCGGAGCCGATGAACTTGTCTTTCTCGATATCACGGCAAGTACAGAACGTCGCCAGACGATGCTCGATGTCGTCAGTGCGGTGGCGCGGAAAGTATTCATCCCGCTGACGGTCGGTGGCGGGATTCGTTCACTCGAGGATATCTCGTCACTATTAAAAGCAGGGGCGGACAAAGTATCGTTAAACACGCTCGCTGTAGAATCCCCAAGTCTCATTCGTGAAGCGGCCGATCGTTTCGGTTCGCAATGTATCGTCGTCGCAATCGACGTAAAGTTTGAAGATGGCGAATATTATGTGTACACATATGGTGGAAAACAGAAGACGGACCTGTTGGCGGTCGAATGGGCGAAACAAGTGGCCGCGCTCGGGGCGGGTGAACTTCTTGTCACGTCCATGAACCAAGATGGAAAGCAGAGCGGTTATGACCTTTCGATTTTAGAACAACTTCGTGAAGTCGTCGACATTCCGATTATCGCATCCGGTGGGGCAGGCAATGCCGAGCACGTAGTCGAAGCGCTTGAGAAAGTCGATGCCGCATTACTTGCATCCATCTTACATGACCGAAAAACGACAGTAGAAGAGGTGAAGCACGTATGCACGAGTCACAACTTGCCGATGCGGTTCGTTTCGACGAAAATGGACTGATTCCCGCCATCATCGTCTCAGACGACGACGGGGCGGTCCTCATGCTCGGATATATGAATGATGAGGCAATCCGACAGACGCTTCGTGAACGGGTCGTCACGTTCTGGTCTCGTTCAAAAGGTCGGCTTTGGATGAAAGGCGAGACGAGCGGGAATACACTAGACGTCGTCAGCATCCACATCGACTGTGATCAGGATGCGCTTCTCGTTCGAGTTCATGCGAACGGCCCGACGTGTCATACCGGTAATCGAAGCTGTTTCTTTACGGAGGTGAACGTATGATTCATGAATTGGAACAATTGATTCGATCTAGAAAAAATGAACCGAAAGAAGGTTCGTATACGACTTATTTATTGGAACAAGGCGTTGAAAAAATCGCGAAAAAGTTCGGGGAAGAAGCGTTCGAGGTCGTCATTGCTGCTATGACGGATGAAGACTTGGTTGAAGAGTCAGCCGACCTTCTGTATCACTTACTCGTCTTGTTAGCAGCCAAAGGTGTTCGTTTAGAGGATGTGGAAGCGTTACTCGCCAAGCGTCACGGTACTACCACACCGGCGAAACCGCGTCGAGACGTCACGGAATGGTAAAAGAAAGAGGAAGGAGACGCGCTCCTTCCTCTTTTGTGTTACCGATTGACCGAGGCGGCCATGCGAATGTACGTATGGCGTCGTCCGCGAATCGCAATGGACAGTGCCTGAATGTTCTCTGGTACGGCAATTCCGGACAGTCCGGCGTCACCAATATGCACGATATCCGCTCCGCCTCGTTTTGAAGAGAGTGCGATCTCCCGAACGGTCTCGACATCTGCGCCTTCTTGTGACGTTCCGATCGCTGCTAACGTGAGAGCGCCGAGCACTTGCAATTCCTGAACGAGTTCGTGAAACGATTCTTCACGGACGCCAGGTACAGTGCCTGGAGCCGGAAGGAGGATGATATCTGCGCCAGCTTCGACGAAGCGGATATACGCGTCGCGGTCCAACACATTGCCTGCACCGGCTTGATGCATTTTCCCGGCAATAATGACCCCTGCGAATTCACGACGTGCTTGGATGATTGCTTGTTCGATTGCTTCATTCGTGACCCCGGTATTCGGATTGCCTGTCAAACAGACGAAGTCAATCCCGAGCTCCGATGCTTTTTGGAACGCTTCGATTGAAGCGAGTCTGCCTCGTTTTACTTCATTCATCTCGGACGACTTCTCTGAAAAATCAACAGGTTCCAAGTTGACTCCAATTGGCAATCCAATCAGTCGTTTTAGTTCGAGAATAGGATGATCGCTCATCTCATCACCCGGCATCTCCCCGAATAACGCATGACTTTCAAGTCCTTTAATGTAAGGATGAAACACATCGATCATGTTCAATAAAATCAAGTCGGCACCGAATGCTCGCGCTAGTTCTGCGTTCGTCACTTCTGGATACAGCGGTTGCACCGTCGGGATGACCTCGGCCATGACCGTTCGACCTTCTGCTTTTCGAATCGAATCGACTAAATCTTGACGATTAAACGTGATAAAATCACTTGCTCGACATTCCAGTATTCGTTTCATGTGATCTGCCTCCTTCTGCTCATCCTTGTCTCTATTCCCTAAACCCTTGAAAAATCCTCTATACTAATTTTAAGGAGGGATTATGATGTCGGAAAAAGAAAAGATGATTCGTGGTGAACTGTATTTAGCTGGTGATGAAACGCTCGTTGCAGATCGGAAGCATGCCCGGAGATTAACTGAACAATTCAATCGTTCTGGAATCGATGATTTGGAAGAACGAAAAGAAATTCTTGGTGCGTTACTCGGATCGACGAAAGGGTCGTATTATATCGAGCCGAACTTCAAATGCGATTATGGGTATAACATCCACTTAGGAGATCGATTCTATGCGAATTTTGACTGTGTCTTCCTAGACATTTGTCCCATCACGTTTGGGAATGACTGCATGCTCGCACCGGGTGTACATATTTATACGGCGACACATCCGATCGATCCGATCGATCGGATCTCAGGATATGAGTTCGGGAAGCCGGTGACCATCGGCGACCGCGTGTGGATCGGTGGAGGGGCGATTATCAATCCCGGTGTGACGATTGGGGATGAGGCCGTCGTCGCATCCGGTGCGGTCGTCACAAAAGATGTGCCATCTCGAACAGTCGTCGGAGGAAATCCGGCACGTGTGATCAAGACGATCGACTGACAAAAACTCCTGAACGTGTGGTTCAGGAGTTTTTGACATGACTTGATTGCTTGTATTTCTGAATAGCTGTATATGCAAGATGAAGCGCCGTCTCATCACCAATCGTCACCCGAATCCCCGTAGGTTGTTTCGACGTGTGTATGTTCAAGTCGGTCAAATGGGCCCACACTGCTTCAGGTTGTTCTAACTCGATATACAAGAAGTTTGTCGATGCAGGGAGGACATGACCGATGGATTCAAAGGCTTGCGCCCACTTTTGACGCATCTCGTCATGCCATTCGATTGTTTCTTGAAGATAAGTAGCATCTTTTAAGAAGATATTGCAAATCTTCGCGCTCACCCCGCTAATGTTAAATGGAGGTATGAATTGACGGAAGTAATGTGCGAGCTCGCTATTCGTCACCATGAATCCGATTCGTACGTTTGCCAATCCGAACGCTTTTGACATCGTGCGAAGGACGATGAGATTCGGATGGTTCGCAATAAACGGGATCATGCTGTCATTCGGTGTGAAGTCCATATACGCCTCATCCACCACAAGGTAAGGAACGAGTGAGGCGAGATGCGTCAACTCTTCTACGGTCCACAGCTTTCCGGTTGGATTGTTCGGATTCGATAGGAGAAGAAGTTTTGGATGATGCGTCTCAATCGCCTTTACCATTCCTTCATACGATAAATTAACGGCTTGAACATGATGACCGTGTGCGATGGTCGTGAAGATTGGATACATCGAAAAGTCAGGTGCCGGAGACAAGACGATATCATGTGGTGCGAGCAATGCTTGCGTCACGACATGAATCATCTCATCACTCCCACAACCGACTAGTAATTGCTCGGGTGTGACGCCAACGTACGCAGCGTAGCGTTCAAACAATTCATTGATCGGTTCGACCGGATATTCGTGTAAGTCATGATACGTCAACGAATCAAGCTGACTCTTGATACGGTCAGGTAACGGGAACTGACTTTCATTTTGATTTAACCGATGTCCCGTCGGATAAACGACGGGGTAGATCGGTAGCTCGACTTGTCTCATTCAGTTGGCTCCATTGAGAACCATTTTTTCACCAATTCATCGATTTCACCTGACTCCATCATCTTGTTCAACTCTTCGTTGAACTGGTTTCGTAACTCATCATCTAATTTGAAGGCAGCAGCCGATCCTTTTTCGCCATCTTCTTTCAAAGCGAATGTATAGAGGCTGTCATCTTGGTCTAAATACTTTTGTGCGACTGTATCTTCGATGACCATTGCATCGATTCGACCTGTGTTCAACTCTTGAACGATTTCAGGAATTTTGTTCAACGATACAAGTTCAGCGTCTGGAGCTTGTTCTTTGGCGATATTTTCTTGAATCGAAGCCGTTTGGACGCCGATTTTCTTACCAGATAAATCTTCGATTGCCTGAAGTGACTCGTCTTTTGTCATGATCAAGTTTGTCGCGGACAGATAGATGTCTGAGAAATCGGCATTCTCTTTACGCTCTTCTGTTGGCGTCATCCCGGCCATGACGAAGTCGACACGTCCGCTATTCAAGGCCCCAAGTAAACTACCGAAGTCCATATCTTCAATCTTCAATTCGTAACCGAGACGTTCTGTGATTGTCTCCGCGATTTCAATATCAAATCCGACAATCGCATCCCCATTTGCCGTATCGACAAATTCATATGGGAAGTAGTCGGCGCTCGTCCCCATGACGAGCGTTTTTTGCTCTGTCGCTTCACCTTCTGTTTCTTGACTACATGCACCAAGTAATGCCGCGCTCATCATGAGCGTAACTGCTAATAACCATTTTTTCATAACTGTATAATGCCTCCCTGTTGTAGATGAGACTAAGTGTATATGCATAATTATTAATTGTAAAGAATAAAAATACAAAAAATATTAAAAAAAGAACCACTTTCGTTATGAAAGCGTTCTCTTATTAGTTTTTCTTAAGATAAGACATGATTTGCTCGATTGGAATCTCTCTATTGTCCATCGTATAGGTTTGTAAGTAGTGATGGTTTGTAGGCCGTTTGCAGTGCTCATTCATCATTGACCAATTTTTATATGAAACTTGATCAATTTGACTCGGTCGTCTGACACGGTTTCGAAGTCGTGCGTTAATTTCTTCGTGATCTTCATGACGACACTCGATATAACGATAAGTCGCTCCGTACTTGGTGCAAATCGCTATCCCTTTATCGAGCATTTCGTCATAGAGACATGGACTGTCGAGAATGACGTTTTGTCCAAGTGATAGGTGATACTCGACGAGGGACCAATCGACATCATAAGCCATCTTCCCGATTTCTCCATCCGAGAAATTGCCAATAGGAAGCGTATGGAGTAGGGCGGTCTTTGAGACATCATGATCGATGACGACCGCGTGTACATGTTGGATGATTCGTTTAGCCAATGTGGATTTTCCTGATCCAGGTGTTCCAGACATTTGAAGAAAAAACAGATGATCACCTCACATCTAATAAGTGGGAGTAAATCTTTTTACTCATATAACTTGATTTAATTGTTATACTGGCTCAGTTCTTCCAGGTAGACTTTGATACAATCGACTTGAATAACCTGATATGTCTGAATTAATGGTTGGATCCGATTTTAGCATTTGCATACCATGATGACATTTCCATCAAGATCTTTAAAATTGAACCAATGTTCGTGCTCGATGGGTGTGATGACATCAATGTCGTGTTGAGTCATATAAGAATAAGCTTGATGAATATCGTGCGTATTTAAGTGAAACAGCGGTGTCTGGATGATGTTCTCTGTTGAGTAGATTTTGCTGTCTAAAACGAGGTTAGTACCCTCTAATGGAATGACATATAAATGGTCGAATAAGATCTCTCCTTTTGTTGAAAGATCAAATAAATCACAATACCAGTCACGCGCTTTTTGAATATCACTTACCGGAATGAAAATGGTACCGATTTTGTGAAGGATAGGGTTCATAGAAACTCCTGCCTTTTCATTTGATTAATAAATTTTTGAACATCTTTCTGAGATTTTAAGACAATGATCTGTTTCTCGTGAGAATATTGTTCGATTCGTTTGACCATCTCAGGCCGTTGAACGGCAGGAAAATTCCAAACCCACTTAAGGAATGCGAAGTCGAGCTTTTCCTCACATGATGCGCCCATATCCGGTCGCGTCGTACCACGATATCGGACGACTCGCTTGAGGACACGATATACACAGACGATGCGTGGAAGGTCGATCAAAATGACGGTGTCCGCTGACTGCAATCGTAAATCAAGCGTATTCCCGAAGTTTCCATCGATGATCCATTTATCTTTCTTCACGAGTTGTTGTTGGATGTCGATTCGTTCATCTCTCGGTGCCATCACCCATCCCGGTCTCCACATGAGGGCATCCAAATGATAGACATCGAGATGTAATCGTTCACCGAGTTGACGGGCGAGTGTGGATTTCCCCGCACCACCAGAACCGATGATCATGATGCGTTTCATATTTAGATTGCTATCAATCGTTAAGCTGTTCATCTACTCTTATTCATCCTCCAATACAATCCATTTCTTCAATTGACCGTCCTCTTCGTAAATGACCCGGACACCCATCTGTCCGATAACAAGACGTTGTTCCGAACTGAACACGACAATTGGATAGTCTGTCGATACCGGTTTATCTGTCTCAAAGATTGGGCTATGGGCCTGCATCGCGTAATAGCCGTCCGATCTCGTGTTGGCTGCCCCTGCATCAATCTGAGTCACATGTTCAAATCCTCTCAGTCTGAGCACATAACTATAAGACGTTCTCGCCCCTTGTTCGAGACGCCATTCTTCGATGGTGGCTGATTTGTCGTCCAGGGTTCGTTCTTCTAGCACTTTTTGTGCCGTATACTCTTTTTCGTAAGGAATCATCTCTTGAATGCTGACGACGGTCATCGTCGCGAGTTTGAGCGATTCCTCGGAAGGCGGTGTAATCAGTATACCAATAAAAATGAGGATGGGAATCAACAAATAGACCATGACACGACTACGCATTTTCATCACCTTACCTTTTTAGATGTAAACTATTTCTGCATAAGAGAATGGGAACCCTTTAAAAGACATCCCGAATCTCTAAAACCGATTCATTTCTTCAATTTTTTAAAGGAGCGGGTATGATACAGAGAGGAGGGATGTTCATGAAAATCGGGGTCATTGGTGGGGGCGTTGCGGGATTGACGGCAGCTGCGCTCGCGCAACAAGAAGGACATGACGTAACCGTCTTTGAAGCGTCACGTGAATGGGGCGGATGTGCCGGTAAGTTTCAACGTGGGGACTACTTGTTTCCCGCTGGTGCGACACTAGGAATGGGATTTGAACGAGGAGGAGTCCATCAGCGTGTCCTTCAGAAATTGGGAGAATCAATCGAGGTCACCTTACTTGATGAAGTGATGGACATTCATCTTCATGACGTCGCCGTCACCTACTATCGCGACCGCAAACATCTACTCGAAGAGCTTAGTCGCACTTTCCCTGAGAACAGTCAGGCGATTCATGCATTCTATCGTGAAGTGTGGGGCGATTTTGAGAAGATTCGTCCGTTGTTTCAGCAGTTGCCCGCTCTTCCACTTCGCACGGTCTCGGATATGATCTATGCACTAAAAGGATTCCGGCCGAATCAAATCACAGCGCTAATGAAACTCCAGCGTCCACTCGGCGACACGTTGGCCCGTCATGGACTAAGCGGTACAATGTTCGAGCGATTTATCGATGGCGTTCTGCTCGACAGTTTGCAGACCGGTGCGAAAGAAGCGAGTCATTTACTTGGTGCAGTGGCACTGTCGGTCTATCACGAGGGAGCGTACTATGTTGAAGGTGGACTGTATCAATTGGCTCATGCGTTAGAGCGCGCCGTTCGAGCATTTGGTGGCGAAACGAAATTAGGGAGGGACGTCCAATCCATCGAACAGGTGACGGATGGATGGCTCATCACCGATCGAAGAGGACGACTTGAACTAGTCGATGTCATTGTTTCCGCCATTCCGATTGAGCGGACGAGCGAACTTCTGAGAGGACAGGAACAAAGACGCTTCAAACGACAGTATCGCAGACAGTTGAAGCAGTCACAATGGGGCACGTTCAGTCTGTACCTCGTCTTACCTGAGGATGTGTGTCGACAGAAACCGCTGTTTCAACAAATCTATCACGAGCGATTACCGAGCGGGCATGCGTTCATCTCCATGTCCGCGCCAGACGACGTGTTACGGACAGAACGACCGGAACGAACCATCACGGTATCTACACATATCGATTTATCGGAATGGCAAGATTGGAAAGACCGGGCGGCATATGAGAAACTAGAAAAAGATTGGACCAATCGTCTCGTCGACGTTGTCGCGACTGCATTTCCTGCGTGGAATCGCGAGTCGTCACTTCTCCTTCCCGGTGCACCCGGGGCATGGGTGAAGTATACGAAGCGACCGCATGGGACAGTCGGAGGTTATGCGCAGACTCCTAGCCAGGCGCTCTTTCGCGCTGCGAGTTATCGCACCGACTTGCCGAACTTTTTTGTGTGCGGGGATACCGTATTTCCAGGAGCGGGGACGATTGGCGCGATGACGAGCGGATTACATGTCGCTCGAGCACTCGGGGTGACGACTGATTAGGGGGAATAATGATGAAGAAAAAAGCATTTGATGAACTGACAACGATTGAGTTGTATCGCTTACTGGCGTTACGAACTGAGATTTTCGTCGTCGAACAAAACTGTCCGTATCAAGAAATCGATGGAAATGATGAACAAGCCATCCATTATTGGATTGAAGAAGATGGAGAGATTGTCTCCGCCCTTCGCGTATTGACGGAAGCATCTCCGGTCGCCATCGGACGTGTCGTCACGAAAGCGACGCATCGAGGGAAAGGGTATTCCCGCCTCTTAATGGATGCGGCAATCAAAGATTTTGGACATGAGACGTTATACCTGCAAGCGCAGACGTATGTGGAACCTTTTTATGCCTCGTTTGGCTTCAAACGGACGAGTGATGTGTATCAAGAAGATAGTATTCCACATGTCGATATGTTACGTGAATCAACGAATCCCGCTAGTACCGTTTCGGAATCGTTCATGTTAGAATGAGAAAGAACATTCACGTGCTTTTGAGCACGATTACATTATAGACATAAAGGGGTTTACAATGGTGACCGATCAACAAGTAATTGCAAAAGCAAGAGAATTGGCAGACGTATTAGCACAAACACCAGAAGTGGCGCGTTTCAAAGAAGCGGAAGCGAAAGTAAACGGAAGTGACCGCGTACAGACTTTGATTAAACGAATCAAGTTCTTACAAAAAGAAGCCGTCAACTGTAAGCACTATGGCAAGACGGAAGCACTTGCGAAAGTCGAGCAAAAGATTGATAAAGCGATGGAAGAACTCGATTCAATTCCGGTCGTTCAAGCGTTCCAGGAAACACAAGTCGAAGTGAACGATTTGCTTCAATACGTGACGGTGACGCTCGCGAACTCCGTGACGGACCGTATCATCGAATCGACGGACGGAGACGTCCTTGCAGGGAAGACAGGGAGCGGCATGGCGGCTGAACAAGCACGCGGCGGCTGCGGATACTAAAACGACACAGCTGGCCGATGGTCAGCTGTTGTACTTTCTAGAGGTGAATCAACATGCAAGAAGTCCATCAGACACCAATGATGAAACAATATTTCTCTATCAAGGCCGACTATCCGGACGCCTTTTTATTCTATCGACTCGGCGACTTTTACGAGTTGTTTTTTGAAGATGCACAAATTGTTGCAAAAGAGTTAGAGCTCACGCTCACTTCTAAAAACGGAAAGCAGGCCGAGCATCCAATCCCGATGTGTGGCGTTCCGCATCATTCCGCAGCCATCTACATTGAACAATTGATTGAAAAAGGATTTAACGTCGCCATCTGTGAACAGACAGAAGACCCGAAAGCGACGAAGGGACTCGTGAAGCGGGAAGTCATCCAAGTGATCACGCCGGGTACATACATGGCGTCACTCAGTGAAAAAGAAAACCGATATCTCGTCGCCATCTCGGACGTCGCAGGGCGATTCGGAATTGCTCGCGGTGACGTCACGACCGGTGAGTCATGGTTGACGACACTCTCGTCAGA